>JBDRST010000035.1:0-15081 GCA_043824525.1 bacterium | reverse complement strand
CCCATATATCTGCCGAGCATCAAGCGGATTTGGGCGTCAAGAGCCGGCAGAGAGCCGAATAAAATTAAAGTTATTGGCAAGAATATCCATTGTAAAAATACAGTGGATTTTTTAAACCATCTCACATGCCATTTCATTGTTTTGGGGACCGGAGGCAAAAGCAAAGTGCTTAAAATTGCCGATATAAACATTCCAAACATTGAAATTGTCAAGATTCTTGAGGTCAAAATTGGCAAGTTAAAAGATAAAACAGTGAAGTTAAAACTTTTTCCTCCTAAAAAAATCGGCAGCCATCCCAACAAAAACAGCAAAAGAGCTGCTGTTGCCCAAGACCAAAATCCGTCTAAAATTGTGTATAGATGTGAAACTTTGCTCCAAAAAGGTATTTTTTTATTTTTTAAAAACCCAAACATTATATATGGAATTTCATCACAACCCCACGCCCAGCGCCTCTGCTGTTTGTATTGGTTAATTGCTGTGCGCCAAAAGTTTTTTGCCATTACCGCATCCATTGAAACCAAATAATAAATTGGCACAACTCTGTAATTTCCATCGTACTGAAGATATGCGCGCCAAAAAATCCTTGAGTCGTCGGAAACCACGTTATTGGGATAACCAACTTCAAAAAAAACTTTTCCTGGGATTGAGTGGGAAGAATAGGTTGTAAGCTTTTCTGATCTTTCCTGCTGAATCATCTGCCAAAAAGTGTTTGATGTTGAAACAACTCGGGAAAAAGCATTAGCTGACCAAATATTGTTGTTATAAATTGGAATCGGCTGATAGCTCGCTTTTTCTGGGTCTTTTTCTGTTAGATAGTGGTAAGTCAAGCAAGCAAAATATTGAGGGAAAACTTTTGTATCAATATCAAAAGCTGAAACTAAAATATTTTTGTAAGAAATATTAAGCTTATCAATAACCTTTTCTTTAACCCCTTTTCCAGCCCAAGCAGTATTTGATCCTTTGCCTCCAATTTCACCTTTAATATTATCTGGATGAAATGAAATTAAAAATTTATAAAATCTATTAGAATATTTTTTTTCAATAATTTTTGCTTGGTTTTCGAAACTCTCCCCCGCTCTTTTTTCAACTGCCAAAACCACAATCATTTTTTCTTTGGGATAACTTGCTTCTATTAAAGCGTCCAAACTTCCTTCAATAATCTCTTTTCCCTCTTTATAGGTTGGTAAGATTATTACATGATAAATATCTTTCCAGTTCTTTCCCTTTATCTTCTTTAATTCTTTTAGCCAATCTTTTTTGTTATTAATTTTAACTTTAAAGTAAGCGACAAGCTGGTGCACAGAAAAATAAAATATTCTAAAAAGATAATAAAAACAAAAAATAATTATAAAAATAGCAACATATGATGGGGCCAACCAAGAAAAAACAAACACACCTAAAAGTGTGCCTAAGCTTAGAATCCCCGGAACCATTTCAAAAAATCTGTAGAGTGCCCAGTCCTTCCGATTTTTAATATCCGAGGCCTTTGATATATCCAAATAATCTTTTTTATCCATTTGAATTTAATTGTTTTACTAACCCCTTTATCAGCCCCATAATTTCAAAAAATTTCCGTTTGTCACTAACCCTAATTTCAAATGTTCCATAAGGCAACGAGTTTTTTGGCCTTTTCCCCTTGCTAGCCCTACTGATTTGATAATATACATAAAACCTATCCTCAGTAAGATTTACTATTTTAGACCAAAAGCAAATGGCTGCTTTTTTTGAAATATTAGGGTGAATTTGGATTCTCGGTCTCATTTTCTCTTCAGGTACCCTCAATGCATTTCTCAAAAAAAACATAAATACCTTAACCATATCAGGATCTGAATTGCAGAAAGAGGCGTACTGACCACAACTTCTTGTTTGATTTTTATATCCTTCGCCCCAATAAAGCGCTGCTCCTAGTAAAAGTAGCTCGTATTTTGAAACTGGCTTAATCTTATTCGTAAAATTTTCTAAAATTTCTTTATTTTCTGCCTGCGCTTCTTTGTGCCTTCGTTTATTCCATGCCTTAAACTTTTCCTTTGGATAGTTGGTTTTTTCTTCTAAAATCTTTACAGCTTTTAGCGGAAGACGTAACCCCTTAAGCCATCCGCTTAAAGAACTTTTCCAAACACCTAAATCTTTAGCTATTTCATTATAGCTTTTTCCTTCCATTCGTAATGCAACTGCTTTTTCGTGGTCTAACTTTCTTACCATTTTGTGACCCTATCGGGATTTGAACCCGAGTTTTATCCGTGAAAGGGATACGTCCTAAACCAGGCTAGACGATAGGGTCTTGTTTAAAATCTCTTTAATTTTACCTTGAAAATTGGGAAAAATCAAGCTATACTCACAGATTAGCGTAGCAATATAATTTTCATACTATGCGTATTTTAGCAATAGAAACATCTTGCGACGACACCGGCATCGCAATTTTACAGGTCTCAAACCCGCCTTCGCGTAAAGCTTCGGCGAGGCAAGCCGGTAGCTTTAAAGTGCTTTCAAGTATTGTTTTTTCTCAAATTGAAGTTCACAAAAAATATGGAGGCGTATATCCGATGATGGCTAAGCGTGAGCATCAAAAAAACTTAGTACCGGTTTTAACAAAAGCATTAAAAGAATCTAACCTTTTAAAAGCTGAAAATACAAAAGTCAAACCTCAAAGGTTAAAAATTATATTAGAACGTGAGCCAAAGCTTTATAAAAAAATTGTCGCCTTTTTACAAAAATACAAAAAGCCTGACCTTGGCTTGATTGCTGTCACAAACGGGCCGGGGCTTGAACCTTGCCTATGGGTTGGAGTAAATTTTGCAAAAGCATTATCATATTATTGGGATATTCCGATTGTTCCAGTTAACCATATTGAATCACACATACTCGTTAATTTTTTGGGAAATTCTGAAGTTAAATTCCCGGCTATTGCTTTGATTGTTTCTGGCGGTCATACGCAATTAATTTTGATGAAAAAAATCGGAGATTATAAAATTTTAGGAGAGACAAGAGATGACGCAGCTGGCGAATGTTTTGATAAATGCGCAAAAATTTTAGGATTAAGCTACCCCGGAGGACCCGAAATCGCTCGACTCGCAAAACTACAAACTACTCGCTACAAACTACAAACTAAATTGCCGAGGCCGATGATAAACACTAAAGATTATGATTTTAGTTTTTCAGGATTAAAAACCGCCGTGCTTTACGCGTGGCAGAAAGAAGAAAAGGGTGGTCGTAAATTTCACTGCAGTGAAATTTCCGACCAGAAAAAAATTGCTTTTGCAACTGAAATCCAGCAAGCAATAATTGATGTTTTGCTCAAAAAAACCTTTAAAGCCGTAAAAGATTACAAAGCAAAAACATTGTTTGTTGGTGGCGGAGTTTCAGCCAACAAAGAGCTCAGAAAGCAGTTTCAACGGGCTTTAACCGCCAATGGCTCAAAGGGGTCAACGCCGTTGACCCCTTTGGATTTGCTATTCCCGCCAGTTGATTTGAGCACTGACAATGCTCTCATGGCTGCTGTCACCGGCTATTTTCATCGCAATAAAAAAATTGCAAGGTCTGACCTTGCAAAACTTCGAGCCAACGCGAATTTACGAATAAGCAAATAAAAAAAATGCGCCGTACCCGTAGGTCGTGCGCAACTGGGAAGAACAACAAGAACTTACTCTACGGCATCTTCAAGAAGAAGCCTGTCCTCCATTTCCTTTTTGAGACGCGCCTCTTCTTCCGCCTCCCGCTTCTGCTCACGAATGGATTCTGCCAGATCATTAAACTCATCTGCCTCCATTTCTTCATCGTTTTCGTTGTTGTAAGCGATGAAAAGATCATAGAGAGCAGAGATGATCTTCTCATGATTGCCTGGAATTTTTGTTGACCGGAGAAGATCCATCAACTCGGGCAGAGAACCAGCCGAAGATGTCCGAAGTACATCTACGATCGATTCATGGAAAGGCTTGAGAGTAGACATCACAAGCTCCTTTAAGGTACAATTTACCGCGAACACCCGCGGCGGGTTATCGGAAAAAAATCCGAATAGTAAAGCATAGCAAATATAATTTATATTGTCAAGATTTACCCGCAGAAACAACTTTGCTATTATTAAATATTAGTAATTCATTTATTCGTAAATTCGCAACAGATTCGTTATTCGTTGATGAGATTTTTTATGGAATTACCAAAAGCATACAATCCAAAAGAGGTTGAAGATAAAATTTACCAGCTTTGGGAAAAGTCGGGTTTTTTTAATCCAGATAAACTTCCGCCGCGCCACCCTCCTTCGTGTAAACCTTCGGACGGGCGAAGCAAAAAACCGTTTACAATTGTTTTGCCCCCGCCAAACGTAACGGGCACCTTACACATGGGCTCAGCTTTGATGCTCTGCATTCAGGACATTATTATTCGTTTTGAACGTATGCGTGGCAAAAAAACGCTTTGGCTTCCTGGAACAGACCATGCTTCAATAGCAACAGAAACAAAATTTTTAAAAGAGAAAAAAATATCTCGGAATGATTATGCCAATAAACGCGACGAATTTATAGGACTAGTGAATAAATTCGCCATAGAAAATCAAGGCGTAATTCTTAAACAAATGCGTGCCATGGGTTCATCGCTTGATTGGTCACGGTTGGCATACACTCTTGATAAAGAAAGGGGTGAAGCCGTCCAAGAGGCGTTTATAAAAATGCATAAAAGCGGATTAATTTATATGGGTAGGGGTAAAGTGATTAACTGGGATCCCAAAGGACAGACAGTTGTCTCAGATGATGAAATAGAATATGAGCCGGGTAAAGCCACTCTGTATACTTTCCGCTATTCAAAAGATTTTCCTATTGCAATTTCTACCACAAGACCAGAGACGAAAGTTGGAGATACTGCCATAGCTGTTAATCCAAACGATAAACGCTATAAACAATATATTGGAAAAAATTTTGATGCTGAATTTGCTGGAATCAAATTACATATCACAGTCGTGGGCGACCCCTCGGTTGATCCTAAATTTGGCACCGGTGCAATAGGAGTTACTCCAGCTCACAGCTTTATAGATTCTGAAATTGCCAGTCGTCACAATTTGCCAGCCCGCCAAGTCATCAACGAATTTGCTCGCATGAACGAAGAAGCTGGACCGCTAATCGCTAATAAAAAAACCATTGAAGCTAGAGACATCATCGTAAAATACCTGAGAGAACAGGGGCTTGTTGAAAAAGAAGAAATTGTTGATCAAAACATTCCTAAAGCTCAACGATCAGGCGGGGTAATAGAACCCCTGCCAAAACGCCATCAATTCTTTGTTAATGTTAATAAACCAATACCAGAAAGAGGCAACAAAACTCTTAAGGAATTAATGCGAGAAGTTATTACTAAAAACAAAATTAAAATTTTACCTAAACGTTTTGAAAAAATTTATTTGCATTGGATAGATAACTTAAGGGACTGGAGCATCTCAAGACAAATCTGGTATGGGCACCGATTGCCGGTTTGGGGACCCGATCCAGCTCCTCCTGGCGATGATTTGGATTATGTTATAAGCAAAACCCGTCCGAGTGAAAAAAAGTATAAAAATTACAAACAATTTTCAGACACTTTAGATACGTGGTTTTCATCAAGCCTTTGGACGTTCTCGACATTAGGGTGGCCAAAAAAAACAAACGACCTTAAAACTTATCACCCAACCGATGTTTTAGAAACCGCCTACGATATCTTATTTTTTTGGGTCGCAAAAATGATATTAATGAGCCAATTTTTGCTCGGTGATATTCCATTTAAAACCGTGTACCTCCACGGTTTGGTACGAGACGAACAGAACAGAAAAATTTCCAAATCTTTAGGCAACAACATTGATCCCGTTGATATGATTAATCAATATGGCGCTGATGCTGTGCGCATGGCAATGATTGTTGGTGTCAGCCATGGAAACGACAGTAAAATTTCCATGGAAAAATTTAAAGCATACAAGCATTTTGCAAATAAAATATGGAATGCCTCGCGGTTTGTTTTGATAAATTTAGAAGATTATAAACCTGGCAAAACTCCAGCACTGACTGCAAAAGATAAAAAACTCTTAAATGATTTTAAAAAACAAGCAAAAGAAATTACTAAACTAATGGACGACTTTAAATTTTATGGGGCAGCTGAAAAAGTTTACCATTATTTCTGGCACATTTTTTGCGATAAAATCATTGAAGAAAGCAAAGAAAAATTATCATCAAAAAGATACAGAAAATCTGCTCAGTATGTACTTTTAGAATTACTGTCTGGTTCCTTAAAACTTCTGCACCCCTTTATGCCATTTATAACAGAAGAGATTTATCAAAAGCTTCCAGTGAAAAAAAAGCAAAAGTGTTTGATGATAGAATCTTGGCCCGGAAAATAGTATACTATAAAAATGGATTACAGAATTATCCTTTATATAATTTTTGGAATACTACCCAGCTTGACCTGGCTTTCTTATTATCTAAGAAAAGACCTACATCCAGAGCCCAAAAGAATGATTGTGAAGATATTTTTGTGGGGGGCATTCATAACAATACCGGTATTTTTTGTTCAGATAGGTTTATCCTATCTTCTGAACAAAGCCGGCATAAGCCCGATAATAACTTCCTTAATATATTGGTTTTTAATAATAGCCTTTTCTGAAGAGTTCTTTAAATATTTGGTAGTTAAAATTAAGGTGCTTTCCAGCCCAAATATGGATGAGCCCATGGATATAGTAATTTATATGGTGGTAGCCGCTTTGGGTTTTGCCGCTGTAGAAAATATTCTTTACTTGTTTGCTCCCGCAAACGAACTTTCCTTTAACATGCTGGTCAATAGAACGCTGATCATAACCTTTATAAGATTCATAGGAGCTACATTTTTGCACACTTTGGCTTCTGCGGTTATTGGGTATGCTTTGGCAATATCTTATTACGATGAAAAAAATAGATTATTAAAAATTATTTTTGGCGTAACAGCGGCGGTGCTCTTGCATGGACTCTATAATTTCTCTATAATGACGTTAGATGGTTATTTGAAACTTGTCATTCCGGCAATCATTATAATCTCCCTTGCTTTTATTGTATTTTCCGGATTTACAAAACTTAAAAAAATGAAGGGTATTTGCAAAATAAATCCAGCAAAAATTTAAAAAATTAAATATTTAAAAAACAATCCTTAGATTTTTAATTTTTAGATTTTTAAAAACTATGGCTAACAAGCTAAAACCAAAAAATGCAGAAGAGGAAAAAAAACCAGTTGACGAAATTTTTGACCAGGACGGGGAGCTGGTTGTAGATGTTTTTGAAACAAATTCAGAATTTGTAGTGTTGGCAGCAATCGCGGGGGTGCAAATAAAAGATATTGATATATCTTTAGAAAAAGACATGATGGTTATAAAGGGCGATAGACAAGACCCTCATGAAAATCCTGGGAAAAAATATTTTTATCAGGAATGCTATTGGGGACCGTTTTCCAGAAAAATTATTCTGCCAGAAAACATTGACATAGACCAAGCCGATGCTCAAATGGATAAAGGAGTTTTAACCATAAAAATCCCTAAAACCGAAGAAAAGGGAAAAATCGGTGTAAAAATATCTTAACTTTTTAAAACAGAAGCAGCCGGTTGGCTGCTTCTGTTTTTTCCCAATAGTTGACGATCGTCAACTATTGGGAAACCTGTATATGAGAAAACCTCATAAAAATTCATTATTGAATAAGGCCTTAAAATGTTTAATTAAATGCGCGAAAGAGAAATCTATAGAGTTTTTAGATCTATCTATTGACCTAATATTTTATCCAGAAAATATCGTGGGCGGGCTATATCAATATAGAGGGAAAGGCAAACATTACACTTCTCAAAATTTTTCTAAATTAAAAAATAATTCATACTTCAATATAAAAAATAATAAAATTTGTCTTACGACTAAAGGACGTATTGAGATTATAAAAAGCATAATAAGAGACAATAAAAAAGATAAAAAATGGGATGGGAAATGGTGGGCGATAATTTTTGACATACCGGAGGTAACAAGAAAAAATAGAAATTTTTTGAGGCGCGAGCTTAAAATGATTGGCCTAAGAGAGGTGCAAAAGAGTGTCTGGATTTTTCCCTTTGATATTGAAAAAGAACTGTTAGCGCTCCTAAAACTTTGGAAACAAGATTTTAGAGGAGATATAAGGTTCCTAAGAATAGAAAAAATGACCGAAGATGCAGATATAAAAAAATATTTTGGTTTATAATTTCAACCATTCTCAAAACCATTGTTTCCCAATAGTTGACGATCGTCAACTATTGGGAAACATTTAGTAGCCGCAATAATCAACGCGATAAAAGGACGGGATAGACGGGATAGAGGAATGATTGCATTGTTCTAATAATACGAAAATGCTTCACTCTGCTTGTTGATAAATATAACTCCACAAAGCTTCCAAAACTGTTTCCAAGCTTTTAGCGCTACATTTGTCTATTGTGTCGTTAGTAGTGGCATAAGGCGGATAATCGTAATCAATCACCAGAAAACTCGGTATCCCAACTTGGTTCAGCGAAGTGTGATCATCTTTAATTTCTTGGCTCTCCTCATTTAAAAATACACTGCCATTGATTTTGCTTGCGATATTCCAAAACGCCTCTGTTTGAGCGGGCGCGTCTCTGGCAGAAGACGGTTCCTTAAAAATTTTTAAATTTTTGTCGCAAACCATATCTAAAACCACGCCTGATATCGGTTTATTATTTTTGTAAATCTCATTTAAGTGCTCTGTAAAATAAGTGGATCCCAAGGGTTTCCAATTGGTAAAATCACCTCCCTGGCTCTCTTCTCCCTCCTCGCCATCAAAAAATATAATATCAATTCCAATGCCAAGCGGAGCATCAGAATTTTTTAATAAACGAGCTGTCTCCAAAAGCACCGCAACACCAGAAGCAGAATTATTAGCTCCAGGTGAGGGTTGATTTTGGTTTGAAAAATTTCTAAAAGAAATTTTTTGGCTGTCGTAATGCGTTGCCAGTATTATGCGCTGGGTTTTATCAGGGTAAAAACTCGCTATAATATTTTTTAGTTCGTACGACTCTCCATTTAATTCAGAATGCGCCCAGATTTGAGTTTTTACTTCATCAGCCAAGGTTTTCATTTCTGCAATAATAAAATCTTGAACTTTTTTATGCCCTGAAGCCGTCAAATAACGAGGACCATAACGCAACTGCTGGTCAATAATTGAAAGCATCTCCTGCCCATTAAACCCTTCACCTTTAACCAAAGGTGAAGGGTTCTGCTCAAGGTTTTTTTTCAAAACCCGCCCTGTCAGATATTCTACTGGCGAATAATTGTCGGTTAGCATAGGATAGGGAGACAAATCAAATCTTTCAATATTAATTGCTTTATCTGGCAAAGAACTGATAACAGGATCAGCATTTAAAATAATTTCAGGAGCTGAAAAATCAATTAGCTTTTTGCTATTATACCCGACAAAAATAATATTTTGGGAGCTGGTTGTCGCAGGAGATTTAACTGCAAAAAAATAGCTGTTTTCAAATACGCTTTCAAATGTTTTAATTTCAGACATAATCAAAGACGGCTGTTGGCGCGACAAATCCCCTATCATATTGGCAACAAAAATTCCTTCCTGATTCAATCTGTCTTTTGCGATTTTAAAAAACTCTTGGGTTGTAAAGTGAGCAGGAATTGAATAAAGCGAATAATAAACATCGCTGAAAATTAAGTCATAACTCTTATCGGAATTATTAAGTAGTCTGCGTCCGTCTTCTGTATAATTTTTAAATCTTGGAGTGTCTTTCAGTAAAAAATATTCCTTTGCCAAATTAAAAAGCGAGGGCTCTATTTCTGAAACATCAACATTGGCTTCGGGCAAATCTTCCAGTATCGCTTTTGGAATAGAATAAGCCCCCCCGCCTATTATAAGGGCGTTTTTTATTTCAGGATTAAAAATCTTATAAAGAGAATAGTATTTTGTGTACTCGTATGCCAGGTCTTTTGGGTCGTCAGAATCAAGAAACATGGCTCCTGAAGGGCTTAGGTCTTGCTGAAAAAACCTTGCTGGCCGGCCTTCAAACCCTTCACCTTTAACTAAAGGTGAAGGGTCAAACCAACCGTCATAAATAGTAATTTTTTCATATACTCCGTCTTTGCTGTACAAGGCATCTCCCTTTGTAGCATAAGAGCCGTATAAGGAGGCGCTAAAAAGAGCAATAAAGACCAGTAATGATTTAAATAAGTATTTAAACAAGTACTTTTTTCCGCCAGAAAAAAAAAGACCAAAAAATCCCAAGAAAAATAACACAACTCCTGTAGCAATTATAACTTCGCTTACTCCAAAATGCGGGATAAGAACAAACCCAGCCAGCAAACTACCTGCGATGCTTCCCAATGTAGACCAAAAGAAAATTTTCCCTGCAACGCTTCCAATTCCCTGCTCGGGATAGTTTACGCTTTGGAGTTTTATGGCGTAAGGGGAAAGCGTGCCCAGCAAAAATGCAGGGAAAAAAAATAACAGCAGCGAGGAAATTAAAGGGCCTTCCGACAGAGATAAAAAAGAACTCAAAGCAGGCAATACAAAAATACCTATTAAATGGAATGCCAGCAAAGTAATTCCGCTGGCTAAAATTATTCCAAAAAACCAAAAAAAAGACGGCTTGCGGTCAGCCAACCGTCCTCCGATATAATAACCAATACTTAAAGCAGCTAAAATAACGCTTATCACACTGGACACTGTAAAAATCGTGTTTCCGTAAAACGGCGAGAGTACGCGAGTTGCAACAATTTCAATAATTAAAACACACGCTCCGGTAATAAAAACAGAAATAGGGAGTACGTTGTATTTTAACGGTTGCAACATTATTTTTATAGTGCCGGCGGTGAGATTCGAACTCACAATCCTTGCGGAATATGCTCCTAAGGCATACGTGTATTCCAGTTTCACCACGCCGGCGCGTTTATTAACTTATTTATACAAAAAAAATAGGTAATTAGCAACGTTTTAGGCATCTGCGAACGCCCCAGACAGCGTCTGGGGCGTTCGTTTCCACCCGTTTTCAAGAAAACCCAATTACGCCACATATCTGCTATAGCAGATATGTGGCGTAATTGGGTTAAGGAAAAAATAGAGAAAAATAGGTGATTAACAACTTCTTAATCATTTTAGTAAACGCTTCAGACCGGTCTGAAGCGTTTAATTTTGGAATCGGTCGAGGTCTGACCTTGACTAATTTGGTCGAGGTCTGACCTTGACTTTTATCTTAATTAAAAACTAAGGACAAATAAAAAGGCGCTCTTGGTGTTCTGGAAATAGATCCAAAACAACCAAGAGCGCTCTGTGGAGATTCGCGCGACGTGTTACCGGCGTCCGAATCTCGAAGGAGGTGTACATACCGGTACGTTGACCGCCTGAACTGCCTGTGGCGCTTCGCTTTTCGCCTTGATTTGCTTCAAGGCTGTAGCGTAGTCACCGCGGAGCTTGTCCAGGGTTTCTGTGGCACTAGCCAAGGAGTCACTCATTCCCTCGATCTTTTGAGTGAGCTGAAGCGATGCCTTTTCGGCTTTCTGTTGAGCAGCTACCATCTTATCAAACTCGTGGTAGACCAAGGGTACCGTGTTGCGATACCTTTCAACGGCTTCAGCTTTAGCATCCGCCTCGGCTTTTGCTTTTTCAAACGCCTCCCTTTCCTTCTGGAGACGATTGACCTCTGCTTCCGCAGAGTCAAGCTCGGCTTTCAATTCTTGAGCTCGTGCTTTTGCTTCATCTCTTTGGCTCTCGGCGACCTTGCGATCGACAGTGTCGGTCGAAGTCCCCCACAAGGACTGTACCACATCAGGGGCAACCTTAACTCCGTTTTCACCTTTGAAAGAGGCTGTGCGGGTTTCCGACACCACAACGGAATCACCGTTACCGCTGACAGTGTTGCCAACCGTGACGTTCTGCGTCGTCGTATCCTGTCGTGCTGTCTCTTGAGCTGACTCACTGGAAACCTTGGTTTCCGAAGTCGGCTCATTCGGAACCTTCATCGTGGCCAGTGGCTCAACAGAAGCTTGTTGCTCCTGGATCGGCTGACTCACAGCCGACTTCTTCTCAAGCTCGGCCAACTTGGCCTTAAGATCAGCGATCTCGGCGTCCTGTGCGGACGAAGTCGCAGCCGGCGGAACCGATTCCGTTGACTCAACCTTCTTCGGCCCGAACCGCCAGATGAGAAGCGCAATGACCACAATAGCCATCCCGATTCCCAGCACGTAAACTGCCCGCGCCGGAAGCTTGAAAGCTACCGATTTTGCGGGTTTCGCCGTCGGTTTCTTCGCCGCTGGCTTCTTCGCAGTAGTAGCCATCACACACACCTCCTAAAAAAACAAGGTACACGCTTGATTTTGTCAGGAAGACACCCTCCCTGGCACAAAACTAAGCTATCCAGCAATATAGCATATTAAGTCATCCTTGTCAAGTGTTCACCGACCGACAATACTTTTCCTATGTTAACATATACAATTGAACTTTATATGTTTTCAAAAAAAATATAATCCGTACGGTGAAGGCTCAAGTCCGCTAATCCTGAATTCAACCTGCGAATGCACTAATAAAAAAACACTCGTTAAAAAATTAAACAAGTGAATTAGTCAAAAAATTTTTGAGAACCGATAAGCTCTCTTATCAATGCCAATAAAGATAATGGGGTTATGGTGCAAGGGGTACGCCCAAAAGCGAGGCTATTATACTACCAGCAACATAAGCCAACACAACTAATACTGTTCCTATAACAGCGGCGGTTAGTGCTTTTTTCGCGGTTCCTGTTTTTTCAGGACTCCCGGCTGATGTCAAATATAAGATACCCGCTATAAGCCAACCTATGGCGACAATACTTACGCCTATGCTTCCTATCGCAAGCTTAATCGTTTCTGCCATTTGTTGGAAAGTAAGACCTTGAGCTCCGGTTGTAAGGGGAAAAATTGAAACCGTAAATAAAACTAAAAATAATATTTTTTTGTTTTTCACCCCGTTAGAAGTCTGTCTTTATATGATAAATGATATCAATTTCAGACAACTCTATTGTTGTGTTATAAATCCCGTTTGTCTTTGGCATAAAAATTTTAATAAAATTTTTATGCCAAAGACTTCTAACCCGGTTCATTTCCAGCTTTCCCCGCTACTTATTTACTGAAACGGTTCAGTAAATAAGTAGCGGGGGAAATTAAAGCCCCAAACTATTTCTTATTATTACAACTGCGGAAGCTGCTAAAATAATTACAATCGTTCCCGCTACAGAAGCAATTAGCGCCTTTCTCGCCAAACTAAGCTTATCGGGAGAGCCCAAGGCAGATAAAAATAAAATGCCAGTGGTAATCCAAAAAATAACAATTGTGGCAATGGCAACTGGCCACGCTACATTAACCACAACATTATCAACAAGAGTCGCAATGGTCTGGGCACTGGCAACAACGGGTAGTAAAAGCGATCCAATCAAAACTAAAAACGATATTTTTTTGTTCATATTTGAAATTATAAAACCCCTCCAATTATGCTTATTATCGCAAAACCCAAAATAGCTACTACCACTCCCCCAACTCCCCATATCACAGCCTGCCTTGCTGTGGTGATCTTGCCGGGATCGCCTTGAGCCGTAAGAAATAAAATTCCTGCAACCACAAAAGAAATGACCGCGATGACAGTAAATACCACCCATACAATGTTCGCAATGGCCACCCCCAAACTGTATATATCAGTATTGAAAATAGGTATTCCAGAAGCTAATAGAGGAGTTCTTGTCTTTTTGTTCATTATTAGTTATGCAAATGCTAATTGACTTTGCCGGGTGTTGCATAAAAACCCAAACAACACCCGGCAGAAACGAAAGGTTATTAAAAAATGTTTGTAACTACAGTAATTATCACGAACGCAAGAATAGCAACTACAATTCCAGCAATTCCCCACAAAAAGGACTGCCTTGCTGTGGCAACTTTTTCAGGACTTCCCTGCGAAGTTACAAACAGAATGCCGGCAATAACAAAAGCTATCACCGCTATTATTGTGAAAACTATCCAAACCGCATTTGCTATTTGCTGACCTATGGTAGTTAGGTCTGTGCCAATCGTGGGCGGATCCCCTCCTATTTGAGCTAACGCAACGATCGGTAAAATCAGGGCACTCACAGAAACTAAACTTAATGCAATTTTTTTCATACTAATTTTTAGAATAAATTATCCCTTAGAATCGACCTTTTAACTTTTATTTGTAAATCATTAATTGCAAAAGGTGTTTTAACTTAGCATGTGCCGCCGCTCGCAGTTATGGCTTCTTTAATCACAGCAACTATCGTGCCAGCAGATATGGCGATCGCTATGCCAATTATAGCATATATTAAAGTTGTTTTGGCTTTTGTCATTTTTTCCGGGCTTCCAGCTGAAGTAAGGTAAAAGATACCTGCCAACACAATCATTATTGTACCTAAAGCCCCTATCAAGGCGGCTATTGTTTCTGCAATTTTAGTGAACAAGTCGCAAAAATTATCTACGCCTAACGGATTTGTTAAAACAGTTTGCGCAAAAACAAAATTAGCTGAAAAAAGCAAACTAACTATAATTAAAGAAAGAATAAGTCGTTTGTCCATTTTTCTAATTATACCAGAAAATTAAGATGCAAGCTGTGGATAACTCCGAGGGCATAGCAATGCCCGAGGACCCCGCCCTCTATGCTAAATGTTTTTGATTCAATAGCTTAGAGGGCGGGGTTTCGCTCTGCGGAGCTCAATCTTTCAAACATGCTCCCGATGCCACCTTGTCTCCTGGTTCAAGTCGCATTATTCTTACGCCTTGCGTTGACCTCCCAAGCAAAGAAATTGCTTTTGTTGCAGTTCTAATCACCTGTCCCTTGCGGGAAATAACAATCAAATCCTCGTCAACTAAAGGGTCTTCTAAAATACACGACATAACTATTCCGCCAGTTTTTGATGTGATATTGGCTGTTTTAATTCCAGACCCTCCTCTGCCTTGCACTTTGTACTGCAAAACATCTGTTCTTTTTCCATGTCCATTTTCCATCACCACTAACAAATATTTTTTTTCATTTTTAGATTTTTCATTGCTCCGACTTTGTCGAGAGTCCTCGGCGGAGTCGGGATCATTTTCCATTTTG
>JBDRST010000034.1:0-5115 GCA_043824525.1 bacterium | reverse complement strand
CAGAGTTTTTCCATAATCTGATCCAAAGTTATGCACGTCCTCAATTAAAAATAGATTTTCAGCGCTTTGCGTAATTTGCTTTAGGGAAGGGAGCGCGCCATTTGGAAAAATATATTTAGTGAGCCATGGGTCAGCGTTGTTTCCTGATCTCTCGCTTCCAATTGTGTGCAACAAAAATAATCCATTTTCCTTCAAACACTTTCTCGCAACCTTTAAAAATGTTTTATAATTTTTTGGCCCAACATGCTCAATCATTCCAACTGAAACAATATGGTCAAATTTGTCTTGTAACTCTCTATAGTCTTGCAGTTTTATTTCAACTGGCAATCCTTTGCAAAATTCTTTTGCAAAACTTGCCTGTTCCTCTGAAACAGTAACGCCTACAACCTTCACCTTATATTTTTCAGCTGCATATTTAGCAAAACTGCCCCAGCCGCATCCAATATCCAATATCCTTTGTCCTTTTTTAAGGTCTAATTTCTTGCATATTAAATCAAATTTTGCTATCTGCGCAGAATCCAGAGTTTTAGATTTTTTCCAATAACCGCAACTATATGCCAATGTTCTACCCAACATTAATTCAAAAAGATTATTATCTAAATCATAATGTTGCTCACCAACCTGAAAGGCGCGACGGCTTGATTGCATATTAAATAACCTCGCCTTTATAAATTCTATTACAATGGGCAAGGATAACTTAGCGCGGTCTTGAACTTTTGCATTAAGTAATCGATAAAAAAACTCATCAAGCTTTTTGCATTCCCACCAGCCATCCACGTAAGAGTCGCCAAGGCCCAAAGAACCTTTTAATAAAACTCTGGCGTAAAAATCTGGATTTATAACCTTTATATCCCAAGGATTTTTTCCGTCCAGGCTAATGCCCGCTGGCTTCAGTAGGTTTCCCACCCAATTTTTTAGATTTTTATTTTGCATTATTTGATAATATCAACTACATAAAAAAAACGCAAGTTTGAAAAGGCGCGGTACGCCCATTTATAAAAATTACCACTGTAACTAAGGCGGTGCCAACAAAGGTAGCGCATTGAGAGGTCTAACCACCTCTCTTTTTTTGTATAAAAAAAGGCGGCCTTTGTTAGAAACCAGCTCCGAGAGCGTTTGTTGTTGAGAAGAGCTGACTTTACATTAACGAATTATTATTTTTTTGTCAATATTTTCGCAGACAAACAAAAAGGTTATAATAACGCCATGGATTCAGATTTATCAAAATTAAACAAAGAACAAAAACAGGCGGTTTTACATAACAAAGGCCCGCTTTTGATTGTTGCTGGAGCTGGAACCGGAAAAACAACAGTTATTACGCAAAGAATTGCCAGTTTAATTAAAAAAGGATTGGCAAACCCGGTTAGAGGTCAGGGCGAATCAATAAAAGCACAAAAAAAACAAACCTCTAACGGGGCAAAGCCAGAAGAAATTTTAGCTGTAACTTTTACTGAAAAATCAGCCTCTGAAATGGAGGAGCGGGTGGATAAACTTTTAGAATATGGTTACATTGATTTATGGATTTCAACATTTCATTCTTTTGCTGAAAGGGTTTTAAGGGACAATGCCTTAGACATTGGACTCCCGCCAAATTTTAAAATTTTAGACAGCACGTCAGGCTGGCTTTTAGCGCGGCGAAATCTGGACAGGTTTGATTTAAAATATTACAAAGCGCTTGGAAATCCAACAAAATTTATACAAGCTTTAATCTCGCATTTTTCACATTGCAAGGACCAGGAAGTTTACCCAGAGGATTATTTAAAATATGCTGAAAGCTTAAAAACATCTGACGACGTTCCAGAAGGCGGGGAAACAGAAAGAATAAAAGAAATTGCTCATGCATATCATACATATCAGCAAATTTTGCTTGAAAACAGCGCATTGGATTTTGGAGACCTGATAAATTATTGCTTAAAGCTATTTAAAAAACGGCCGTTAATTTTAAAAAAATATCATGATAAATTCAAATATATTTTAGTTGACGAATTTCAGGACACAAACTGGGCTCAGTACGAACTAATAAAACTTTTGGCAAAACCTACTAATAATTTAACTGTGTGCGCGGACGACGACCAGGCAATTTATTTATGGCGATCTGCAAGCTTCACAAATATAACTCAATTTGCAAAAGATTTCCCGAAAGCGAAGCAAGTTTCTCTGATAAAAAACTACCGCTCATGCCAAAATATCTTAGACCTGTCATATAATTTTATAAAACAAAACAATCCCGACAGATTAGAATTTGTGAATAAAATAGATAAAAAACTTGTTGCTGATACAAAAGAAAAGGGGACTATAGAGCATATTCACGCCAAAAACTTAGACCAGGAGGTAGGAGAGATCCTAAAAAGGATTTTGAAAATTTTAAAACGCGATAAAGGCGCTTCATATAATGACTTTGCAATTTTGGTCAGAGCAAATGATTCTGCAATTCCTTTTATAAAAGCGCTAGAGAGAGCAAACCTGCCTTACCAATTTTTAGCGTCCCGAGGATTGTATTCAAAACCAGTTATTTTAGACATTATTTCTTATTTTAAGTTATTGGATAATTACCACGAAGGCGCAGCCGTGTATAGAGTTTTTAATATGCCTATTTTTAAAATACCAGACATTGATATTGCGATTATCGCGCAATATAGCCGCAGGAAAACAAAATCACTTTTTGACTGCCTGCAAGAGTTAATTTTAATTCCTGGGGTTTCTACAAAAACACGAGAAAAGGTTGCTTTTATTTTAGGTTTAATAAAAAAACACAGCAAAACAGCGAAGGAAAAAAGTGTTTCTGAAATTTTAGTTGCATTTTTGGAGGATTCTGGTTATTTAAAACATTTAATTAACAAAAACGAACCCGCCTTCGCCGAGGGCTACGGCGAGGCAAGGGAAAAAATTGATTTGCTAAACCAGTTTTACAAAAAGATAAAGGCGTTTGAGGAATCTACAGTTGAGCCATTATTAAAAAACTTTATGCAAGAAATGGATTTAGAGCTAGAATCTGGCGAGGAAGGGAAGCTGGAATTTGACCCAGAACAAGGCCCGGATATGATAAAAGTTATGACCATTCACGGAGCAAAGGGTTTGGAGTTTAAATATGTGTTTTTGGTAAGCATGGTTGATAAAAGATTTCCAACCATTGAAAGAAAGGACCCAATTAAGCTTCCAGATGAAATGACAAAAGACATAAAACCAAAGGGAGATGTTCATTTGCAGGAGGAAAGGCGGCTTTGCTATGTGGCAATGACTAGAGCTAAAAAAGAACTTTATTTTACGTCAGCTGATGATTATGGGGGACAGAGGAAAAAAAAGATATCAAGATTTTTATCTGAAATGAACCTCCATAAAACACATAACATGGAACATGGAACAAACGAAAACGGACTGACGGCAAAAAAGATAAAGGCGCCGACGTTTGATAAAAAAGTTGCCCCGCAGTTTCTGCCTGATCATTTTTCTTACTCACAGCTGGCGGCTTTTGCGAAGTGTCCGTTACAGTATAAGTTTGCTTTTATTTTAAAGGTGCCGACGCGTGGCAAAGCAATATTTTCCTTTGGGAAAACAATGCACAACACTTTGCACGATTTTTTGAGAAACGCGAACGAGGAAGAAAAATTAGAGCAAAAAGGCCTTTTTGCGGAAGACTCATCGAAGAAAAACTATTCCAGCTTTCCGCGGAAAGCTGGAATAGTAAAATTTGATGATTTAACCAAGATTTATGAAAAAAACTGGATTGATGAATGGTATTTAGACCAAAAGCAGAAAGACGAATATTATAAACTTGGTAAAAAAATTATAAAAGAATTTTATGATGGGTTTTCAAAAAATCCGCCTAAAATTTTAAAAATTGCCGGGCAATTGGCCTTAGAACTGCCGTTTAATTTAAAATTAGGAGGACACACATTGTACGGGGTTATAGACCGGATTGACGAAGTCAAAGGCAGTCCCTCGCACGGCTCGGGACGACAATGTTCCATTGTCGATTACAAAACCGGCCAGTCAAAAGAAAAGTTAGATTTTGACGCCAAGGAACAGCTTTTGATTTATCAAATTGCTGCTGAAGAGGTTTTGCACTTAAAACCAAAAGGGCTCGCGTATTATTACTTAGAGGACGGAAAAATTACCTCATTTTTGGGGTCTGCAAAAGATATTGAAAATCAAAAAATAAAAATACTTGAGGAAATTAAAAAAATAAAAAACTCGGAATTTGAGCCGACCCCGGGATGGCAATGCCAATATTGCGATTTTAAGGACATTTGCGATTTTGCCCAGCGATAGTTAGCGTATTTGCGAGCTCCTGGCATGAGGCTTGGACAAGCGCAATAAACTCGTGTATAATATACCAATAAGATACAATATAATAAAAAAATATGAACAAAAATTTTCTGATAATAATTTTAGTATTAATTGTCGTGGTTGTGGGTGGATATTTTTTTTGGCAGAGCAACTATAAAAATTCTGTTTCAGCGTTGCCTGAAAGCACGAACCAGAATCAGCAAACGCCTACCAATTATGAAATTCAAGGAATGAAAATAGAAGTTTTACAACAGGGAAGCGGAGACCCTGTAAAATCAGGGGATAAAGTTACAGTTAACTATGTTGGCACACTGGAGGACGGCACAAAATTTGACTCATCGATTGATAGGGGTCAACCGTTTACTTTCACTCCTGGAGAAAATAGCGTGATTCAGGGATGGGAGCTGGGAGTTGCAGGAATGAAAATTGGAGAAAAAAGAAAATTAACAATTCCGCCAGAATTAGCTTACGGCGAGTGGGGAGCTGGTGGAGTAATTCCCCCTAACGCAACATTAATTTTTGAAATAGACCTTCTTGGTATTAACTAGTTAGTATAATAAAAAAAAATATTAATAAATTACTTTATGTTTTTAGCAATCGTATTTATAGTTCTAGGTTTATTTCTGCTGTTGAATGCGCTAGGCATTATTGTTAGCGGAAATTTTTGGGGTCTGCTTTGGGCAATCGTATTCTTAGCAATCGGGTTTAGGCTACTAATAAAGCGTGACAAATGCCCTATTTGCACGTGGCCCAAAATGCACAGTAAAATCCATGGACGCTGCTGTGAAGGGCATGACCACCAGCAAGAAGATCAAAATTAAAAACACA
>JBDRST010000033.1:0-6719 GCA_043824525.1 bacterium | reverse complement strand
CGCTAAATCTGTATCCGTTTTGAGAAAGCAAAAAACACAAACTTAAACTCAATTTTTTTGATGTAGTGGTAAAATCCCAATGGGTTTTATACTCGGAGGCATCGCCTTTTAGCAGCGTTTCAAAAAATATTTTTTGGTATTTAGGTGACAACTCAAAAATAAAAGAGGGAATAACCTTATTAAAAGACAAATATCCGCAGGTTCTGCTTATTATTTCCGATAAAAGACCCGTGCCGGTAATCTTTAGGACATCATTGTCCGATTTTCTATTTTTAGAATAGCTCTTGTTTTTAGAAACCTCCCCCAGCGCTTTCATTCTTTCCAAAATATCCATTATATCTTTTGCGTTCTCTGACGGTGACTGAGAAATATAAAGCGGGGTTGATATCGCAGTGTGCCCTTCCGTTATATACCACGCGCAAAGTTTAACAAAATCTTCCAAAAGCCCTCCCCCTAAAACTCTTGGATACCAGACATCGCTGTTTTTTAATTTAAAATTATAATCTTGATTGTTTCCGTATTTCCGCCAAATTTCATAACGCATTGATTTTTTTTCAAGCCAGTCCTTCCAGACCCCTCTGTCTTTCAATCCAAATTCTTTGTAAAACGGGACAAAACTCTGTTTTTCCGCTATTATATTCTGTTTTACTCCGTCTAAAGTATGCGACGGGTTTATTTTTACGAAAACATTTTTATGAAGCTGAGGAATTTCATCTAAAACCTCTGCCAAATCAATTTTTTCCTTGTTTCCCGTATTTTTAAAGGACTTAACGGCAAGAAAGTGGTTATCTTTGCTCAAATGCGTATAATGTTTCGCGATTTGGGTATCCTCTGACGATTTTTCCTGCGGATTAAATTTACCATCAAACTTTTTGAAACTGAATAAGGAATGGGCTTTTGAAACCTTTGCCTCCCCCCTATTTGTTTTTATTTTTACAAACTCAGAATTTTTTGGAACTCTGTGCCTTACAAATGCTTTTATTTTCCCCCACACTGCTTTGCCGTTTTCATCAAATGATAACGCATAATAGTCATCATGATTTTCAATTGCAAAACTATCTTTATTTTTTTCAATAACCCTGTGCTGATTTTTTTCAAATTCCTTATCGACTAAATTTCCAATTTCTTTAAATTTTACTTTGCCTTTTTCTTTTACAACAACCAATTCGTCCCAAACTAAACTCTGGAAACCTACGCGAGTAGGGACCATGCAGTTATACAAAAATTCCTGCATTGATTGCTTTACCTGTTTATAATCCAATTTGTCGTATCTAATAAACGGGGCTAAAAGAGTGTCAAAATTAGAAATGGCATTTGCTCCTGCTGTTTCCCCCTGCAAAGTAAACAAAACATTTACCAATTGTCCGAGAGCTGTCCTAAAATGTTTAGGCGCCCTTGCCTCCAGCTTGCCTTGCACCCCGCCAAAACCCTTTACTAAGAAATCATACAAATCCCATCCGGCACAATAGACAGCAAGCAATTCCAGGTTATGAATGTGAAAATCTTCATTAGAAGCTGCCTCCCTTATTTCCTTTGGATAAATTTTATTCAGCCAATATTTCTTTGAAATATAAGAACCCACATACTGATTTAGCCCCTGCAAGGAATATGTCATGTTGGCGTTTTCCTTTACCTGCCAGTCAATTTCCTTCAAATAGCTGTCAACTTTTTCAGATGATTCATCGGTGACTTTTGATGCCTCGCGGATGGCTCTTCTTTGATCTCTGTACAGAATGTAGGCTTTGGCTGTTTCAACAAGATCCTCTAAGATTAAGGACTCCTCAACAATATCCTGAACTTGTTCAATGGTTGGAACTTCTCCTTTCTTAAATCTTCTATTCAAGATCTGAACAACCATATCGGAAGCTTTTTTTGACTCCTTTCCGTCCCCTTGATTTGCGGCAATAATTGCTTTGTGTATCGCGTTTGCAATTTTTTCTTGCACAAAATCAACAACCCTTCCATCTCTTTTCTGGATTTTTTCTACATGGCTTTTTACCCCGACTTCGTCGCGGGTCCGCGACGGTTTTTCTGTCGGGATTTGCTTTTCTTCTGCTGTCATACCAGGTAGTAGAAATTTGACTTTTATGTCTCAACTTCTACTGAACTAATTATTTTATCTATATAGACCTGTTGCTTAATAAGACAATTAACGAAATTTTCAGATTTTAAAGCGACTTAATTCCGCAAAATTCCTTCGTTTCGCTACGAAAGAGTATTAAGTTAAAGGTTTTAGGGGACAAAAAAAGGCATTTGCCTTTAATATATCTGCTGGTATAAATTTTAGGATAAAAATTTATAGAAGCAAAGCATTAAAATGCCTTCAAAAAAAATAATTATCAATTACTATATTTTACTCCATCAAAAACTAAGGTCAAGCCCCGTTAGAAACGTATTTCTGTGGAAAACTCATTGTTTCAACCCATTTTTGACCTCTTTTCATTAAAAATTAAAACAGAAAGCAAAAATATCTTAAAATAAGATATTTTTGTCAAAGTTTCTAACGGGGAAGCCACGCCAGAAGCCTATTTTCTGTGGATAACACATAATAATAAACCTGTTGCGTAATAAGATTAATAAGCGAAATGAAGTAATTTTGTTTGTAAAATCAGAAAAATGAGGAGGTTTGCCTTGCGGCAAGCTGACGAATTTTTATGGTTTTACAAACAAAATTACAAATTGTAGCATAAATTCTTATTACGCAACAGGTTTAATGCAGACCTGTCGCCAATTTTGCCATAAAACTATAAAAATATTTTAAAAACTTTAAGAAAAAAGCCCGATTAGTTATAAAAAGCGGGCGTAAAAATAATTTTTATATTTTTTTGTTTTTCCTTTAAAATTTCTAATGGAGCAGAAAAAAAAATGCTAAAAAATTTCCATTTTTAAATATTGAATACCAAATTTTTTTGCCTCTTCCTGATTAGACATCCAGATATCGACTTGGAGACCGTATTTTTCGTGCATTCGATCTTCTACCACAAAAATCTTTTCTCCAAATTGATCTGGAAAACGAACCACCGTCCCTATCGGTAAAAAATTTGCGGCTATTATACCATCGCGAACCGGCGTACCAATGGCGGTTAGATAAGGATCCCCGTCCGTTTGGTCTTTAGTGCTAGAATAGGCGCTGACTGTTACCTGCATTGTCTTTTTAGGAATTGTATTGGCAAAATACTCCCGTAAATAGGCATCGATATCAATTGGCTGTCCTTCCACCATATACACTGGACGCTGAACAATAGTTTCTTTTTTAAAATCTTTGAATTGTAAAAAAATTTGAGTTGATTCAAGCACTAAAAAAATAGCCAATAGAATAATAATTAAAACTAAAAACTTCCTAATTGATTTAAACTCAATCTCTGGTTTCTTTTTTTTTCGTTTTTTAATATTTGTTTTCTGAACCAGGGGCTCAGCTGCTTTAGGCGATGAAACTAAAGTTTCATCTTCACCCTTCGCTATCGCTCGGGTAATTAAATTTTTCTTTTTTGGCATAGTTCAATCTCTGTAAAACTAAATCTTGGAGAAGCCTGCATCTCCTAAATGTTTTTCATAATCAGCAAAAGTTTTGGCTATTTCACCTTTTCTCTCTAAGAATGCTTTCTTTCTTGCTAAATGATCAAGGTAATATTTCTCAATCTCTGGCGGAAGAATTTTGTGTTTTTTGACTTCTCTTTTTCCCTTTTTTCCTCTATCCCAAATATCTCGCATTGTTTTTACTTTGAGGGACATTTTTATCAAATAAAAAGACTTAAATTAGATCTTTTAATAACTATTAACTAACCGGCCTCTTAGACAATCTTATCCTTCTGATTAGTATTTAAGAGGATATTTCTCTAATCGAGAAGGCAATTCTCTGGCTATCTGTTGATAAAGATGGTGAGCTGCGTATTTCTTCCCTTCTCTCTCAAGTCTTTGAGCAATCCTTAAAATACTATCTCTAGCTTCGTCAGCTTCTTTTGAATCGGGATCGATAGCTATTACTTCTTTATAAGCTGCTACTGCATGGTTCACCTTGGCTGGATCTTTCTCATAGCCTCGGGCCATATTCAGTAAAGCCTGTCGGCTTTTAGCTCTTGAGGCTTCTAAATCTTTTTTTTCCATAAGTTTAATTATCTTATTAAAATTTTATTCGACCTTGTTATTCTTTTTTGTTAAATATTCGACTTTTTAGCTTTTTGGTTTTTCTTCAAGTTTAGCTTCTAACTTTTCGATTTTTTTCTTCAATTCGTCTCTTTCCTTTTCTGCTTCAATCTCTCTTGCCTGACTGCTCAAATAGGAATCGGTTTCCCACCAATTGATACCCATCTCTTTAGCTTTATCCACCGAAGCAATCAGCAATCTAATCTTAATAGTCAGCAATTCAACATCAGCCAGTTTAATCTGAATATCGCCGGCAATAACTATTCCCTTGTCTAAAACCCGCTCTAAAATGTCAGCTAAGTTTGTTGCCTCTATGCTATGAGAAATTTGTTGTGCCATACTTTTTTACCCAGTTAAATAACGCTTCGCGTTAATTTTGCTTTGGCAAAATTATTTAACCGGGTGAATTTTTTTAAATTTTTAATTGCTCGACTTTTAAAATTAATTCTGCTGTTTTTTTTCTGATTTTAGAAATATACTGGCAAATTTTACACCCTGACCTTTTCTTATCAAAATACTTACAGGATAGTAAATCTTCGACATCTTTTAATAAATATTTAGATAGGCTGGCTTTTTCTTTAATATTTTGAGTCTCGTTAATTTTTTGAGTAATCTTTTTTATACTTTCATTTTTCGGCTGGAATATAGCGCATTTTATTTTTTTGATATTTGGTTTTTTCATTTTATTTACCCCCCACTAACTTTGGACTGGTCGCTTTTTTCTGTGGTTTTATTGAAAACTGTCCAAAGTTGGTGGGGGGTTTATTCTCCGATTATTACATAAGATTTCCGAGCGGCCCTAGATCTAAATTTAACTCCTCATCTTCAATCCCAAATATTGTTTGGATTTCTTTTATCTTTTTCTCCATTGCCTTCAAAGTCATTCCAAGTTTTTGAATTTCTATTTGGGAAAGTTTTCCACTCTGGACTCTCCGAAAGGCCTCTTTTTCCATAAGTCTTCTGATAAGCTCAACAAGGGTCAGAATTAATTGAGCTATACCTTTTTCTGTTTCTTTTGGATTTCCGGCATCAATATTTTTGGTAATATTTGCCTCAGCTTTTTTTATTTCATTACTTAACTTGTTAAGATATGCCAATTCTTCTGGAGTCGCCTTCCTATCGGGATTGGAAAAACTTTTACCGGACAGCTCTTCTGCCTTTGATATTGAGGTAAGAATAAGCCTTAATCCTAAATATACTAAATCCACATCAGCTACTCTAATCATTACATCTCCATTGATTACCGCTCCCTTTTCCAAAACCTTGTCTAAAGCATCAATAAGGGTTACTCTTTCCTTTTTGGGATCTTTTCCAGTGGGGCTTTTTATATCGGTCTCCGAAATTTTGATTTGAGGATGTTGTACCATGGATTTAATTATATAAAATTATACGGTGGCCAGGGGCCAGTGTATTCAAAATTAAAACCCTTGGTACCATATTCTCTATTTAATTTATCAATTTCTTTTGTAAACCCTTCTAATTTTTCTTCAGAGATCAGAAGAATGGCATTTAAAACCATGGGTAGAGATTTTCCGGTTAATTCTTTCTCTAAAATTTTACCTTTAATTCCCGCAACTGCATGTTTTTTTAAAGTTTCAAAAAAGTCTTCAGTATAATTTTCAATTGCCTTATCTGCTTCTTTTGAAACAGCTTCATCTATTTGTTTTTGCATGAAATAGGCAATTCCCTCAGGAAGCTGATCTATTTCTTTTTCCTTTTCTTGCACAACCTTGCTGACTTTTTTAACTTCTTCTTCAAAGTTTTTGCGATTTAAATATACTTTTACTGACCATTCTTGCTTTCCTTTTAATCTTTCTAAACTTTCCCGGAATTGTCCGTAATGCTTTTTTAGGGTTTCTTCTAAATTTTCTCTGGTTTTAAAAATGGTACCGAACTTCATTGGGATTATGCTCAAAATCTCATCTCCTTTTTTCATGGCTTCCTCAACGACTTGCTCATGGAGTTGAGCCTTTTCTTTAATCCATTTAAGGTCTTCCTGGGCTTTCCTCTGAATCTCTTCCGAACCAAATTCTTTTAAAGAAACTTCACTAACTACCGCTTCTAAATCCTGGCAGGGAACAGCAAAAACTTGACCTCCATCTATGCCCTGTACCGAAAACTTAGTTAATGGCTTGCCCGAAGGGCAAACATACAAGGTTCTGCCCGCAGGCAGGTTCTTATAATCAGTTTTCGCTCTAATACAATAGAGATATAATCCCTTATCCATAAAATTGAACAATTAACCTTTACTCTTCTTTTTTCTCAAAGGCCCCAGTATCCATTTTTTTCCGCATTGCCGTTTTTTCATAACCAAGCAGGTCTCCTTTGGCATCCATTTGAACTTCATAAGTTCCTATAATATCCATTCCTTCGGGAATAGATTTTTTTTCAACAATCTCACAAGTCACCACCCACCCCTCTTTTTCTTTTTTTAATCCAATTCCGGCCGGTTCCTTAAAACCAGTTACATCAGCTAATTGTTTTTTTGCGTTTTCTATTAGTTCTTTTGGTTCCATAATAATTTTTAAATTTTAAAAATTAAAAATCAAGCCGACCTTTTACTTTTTTTCTTTTAA
>JBDRST010000032.1:0-2038 GCA_043824525.1 bacterium | reverse complement strand
GAACCAATTCTTCCTAATCCTACAACACCAAGGATTTTATGAGACAAATCACTTCCCAAAAGAAGCATCGGGCCCCAGCCTTTATATTTGCCAGCCCGAGTAAATCTATCTGCCTCTGAAACACGGTGGCTGATAGCTAACATTAAAGCAAAAGTATGCTCTGCAACGGTTTCTGTTAATACTCTGGGCGTATTTGTGATTATAATATTTCTTTTTTTTGCTTCCTGAATATTTATATTATTATAACCAACCGCGTAATTGGCAAAAATTTTGGCAGCTGGCACAGCATCAAAAATTTCACCGTCTATAGCATCGGTTAGCAAACACAAAACCGCATCATAGGGATTTTGTTTAAACGCAGAAACTAATTCCTGCTTACTAAGAACTTTATCTTCAGGATTAATATCAACTTCATAACCCTTAGCTTTTAATTTATTAATTCCGCTTTCTGGAATCATACGTGTTACATAAATTTTCATATAATTTAATTTTAACCTATTTTGTTTATCCACACAACAAAGCCATCCTTGCTTGAATCGACAACCGTTGTCGATTATAATAAAAACATGTTTAGAAAAGAAAAATTTGCGCCGGGTGAATATTATCATATTTATAATCGCACTATTTTAAATACTCCGCTTTTTAAGGATAAAAGTAATTGCAATAAATTAATTCAGGCTTTTTTACTTGCAAATTCAACAAAAGCAAGCGAGGCTTTCTTATTTTTAAAAAATAATAAAAATGCATCTATTGAAGACGCATTGGAGATTATAAATAATGGCAAAAAACTTGTTGATGTTGTTTGCTATGCAATTATGCCTGACCATTACCACCTGCTTCTTAGAGAAAAATTGGGAGGAGGAATTACTAGTTTTATCCACAGGTGCAACATCTCGGTTGCTAAATATATAAACACAAAAACAGACAGGCGCGGTCCCCTTTTTGAAAGTCTTTTTAAATCAAAACACATCTCAACAAATAACTATCTGCTTCATCTTTCGCTTTACATCCATTTAAACCCGCTGGATTTTCTTATGGGCAAACAATGGAGAAAACATAAAATTAAAAATTGGAATCAGATTAAAAATAATTTTATTGACTATCCCTATTCAAGTCTAAAAACTTTCTTAAATAAAAATTATTACGATAAAATAGTTTCAGGAACAGAAATAATAAAGGGGCAATTCAAAAACGAAAAAGAATATGAATCTTTTTTGCAAGAATGGTCAGAAGAAAATTTTGATTCAATAAACGACTTAGTTATTGATTAATCGACAACCGTTGTCGATTTAATTTATATTCTATTTACGCTGCCGAATAATCTTAATTTTTCTTCAACTTTTTGCTGAACAGCTGCAATGACTGGCGGAAATAATTTATAAGGAGTTGTTTCTTCAGAATTATCTTTTAATGATTTTCTTAAGGCATTTGCATAAGCCACGCGAATTTCTGTATTAATATGGATATTGGCAATACCGGCTTTTATGGCTTGTTTCATTTGTTCATCAGAAATTCCTGACCCGCCATGTAAAACCATTGATACATCTTCTGGAAGAATTTTTCTAATTTCTCTGATTCTTTCCAAGTCTAATCTTGGCTCATTAACAGCAATGCCATGAATATTCCCATAGGCGCCGGAAAAACGATCTATGCCAGTTTTTTCCACAAATTCCGCTGCCTGCTCCGGCTTAGTCAGGCTTTCTAAAGGTATCTCAATGGCCTCTTTATAAATTTGCGAAGAATCAGTCACAAGATATCCCAACTCTGCTTCTACGGAAACATCCGGGCTTTTTGATTTTACATAATTAACAACTTCTTTTGTGCCTTTAACATTTTCTTCATATGGAAGTTTTGATAAATCAATATGCACAGAATTAAAACCTGCGTCAAAAGATTCTTTAGCTGATTGAACTGATTTAGAATGGTCAGGATTTAAGAAAAGCGGGATGCCATATTCCTCAAAAAATGCCTGCACCAAAGCAACGGTTTGTTTTATGCCAATAGCTTTTCTTTCCCCTTCTGAAACTCCAATCATAAT
>JBDRST010000031.1:0-2351 GCA_043824525.1 bacterium | reverse complement strand
TTTAATTAAAAAACTTGTTTTATAATTTTTATCTAACACTGAAAGACCATGAACTGTAAATATTGTTT
This sequence comes from bacterium, assembly GCA_043824525.1. GTDB lineage: Bacteria > Patescibacteriota > Minisyncoccia > Minisyncoccales > Staskawiczbacteraceae > XYD1-FULL-39-28. The sequence goes on along the minus strand of JBDRST010000031.1, from coordinate 2,283 downwards.
TTGGCTTATTTCTGCTTAATTTTGCGCCAACTGCGCCAAATAAAGCATTAGCGCTGTTAAAATGCGCTATATCAAATTTATTATTGTCTAAAAATTTTTTAATTTCAAAAAGAAATAAAAAATTTTTAAAAATATTATTAGTGCGAAGTAAATTTTTAAAATTAACAAGATTTATTTTTTCTGTTTTTAACTTATTTTCTAAAAAATTTCCTTTGCCAAAAGCAACAGTAACATTATGCCCTTTTTGTTTTAATCCTTTTGCTAAATTATAAACAGAAACTTGCGCTCCGCCAACTTCACCTTTGGTTATTATTAATAATATTTTTAAATTTATCATTTGTTTTTAATTTTACACTATTTTATAAATTTGTATATGATTTTAAATAAAAAAACTAAATTAGCATAAACTTTTTTTAAGTTGGCTAGTAATAATGAGTTATGAAAATAATGAATAAAAAACTAAACTAGGTATTGACCCCTCGGCGAGTATATGCTAAACTCTACATAGATGCCTAGTTTAGTAAATCGTGTTATCTTTATGATTTCAATTTTATGAGAAATAATAATAATAAAATCAATTACGTTAAAAGAAGTTTATTTGATAAAGTTTCTAAACACTTGGATAATAAAGAAATCACTTTAATTATTGGGCCAAGGCAGGTTGGTAAAACTGTATTGCTAAAACAACTTCAAAAATATTTAATCATATCTAAAAAAATTGGTCCGGAATTAATTTTATATTTTAATTTAGATATTATTCAAGACAGAGAATTATTTCAAAATCAAACTGAATTTATTGAATATATAAAACAAAAAAGTTCAAATAAAAAAATATACATTCTTATTGATGAAGCGCAAAAAGTTAAAGACGCGGGAGTATTTTTTAAAGGAGTTTATGATTCTGACTTGCCGGTAAAATTAATTTTAACAGGGTCGTCTGCATTAGAAATAAAATCAAAAGTTTATGAATCTTTAACAGGCAGAAAACGAATATTTCATTTACTGCCATTTTCTTTTTTGGAAATTTTAAAGTATAAAAATACTGAATTATATAATTTGATTTTTAAAAAAAAGGAAATATTTGATTACGATAAAAAAAAGATATTAAAAATATTTTTAAATTATTGTATTTTCGGAGGTTATCCGCAGGTTGTGTTAACTCAAAACCACGAAGAAAAACAAGAATTTTTACGTGAAATATTTAATAGTTATGTTGAAAAAGATATAGTTGGGTTTTTAAAAATTGAAAATGAAAGCAATTTTATAAAATTAGTAAAACTATTGTCTGCGCAAATTGGCAGCTTGGTTAATATCACTGAATTAAGCGCCCTAATAAATACTGACAAAGATACTGTTGTGAGATATTTATCAAATTTAAATAAAACATTTATTATTTATAATTTAAAGCCATTTTACGTTAACTCAAGACAAGAAGTTATTAAAGCTTCAAAAATTTATTTTATTGATAACGGGATAAGAAATATAGGATTAGAAAATTTAACAAAACCATTTATTGAAAGGCAGGATAAGGGCAATTTATTAGAAAATATAATTTTAAAAGAATTATTAATATTAAAATATGCTAAAAATTTTAATTTAAAATTTTGGAGATCCAAACAAAAAGCAGAAGTTGATTTTATTATTGAGCAAGGATTGACTATTGTTCCCATTGAAATTAAATCTAATTTAACAAGTAATAAAGTAGAGTCAAGCTTGTTGGGATTTATAACAAGACATAATCCTAAAAAAGCTTTAGTAATTAATTTGGGATATAAAGGAAAAAGAATGATTAATAAAACAGAAATATTTTTTATTTATCCATGGGAGATTGAAAATTATATTTAATAAATTTGTCTAAATAGTTCCTGTGTAAAAATGCAATAACAATCGTTTTTAACAGCAAGGCAGTACAAGAATAGTGCCATTGCGAGCGAAGTCCGCCGCGGCGGACGAGCGAAGCAATCTTGTTTAAGCCGTGATAAAGACGAGATTGCTTCGCTTCGCTCGCAATGACAGCGTTACTGGATTGTTTTATCGTTAAAAACGATTGAGTTATTAAATTACAATGTTTTTGAATATTTTGTGATTTAAAGAGATTGTTTAATTTTTACACGCTAACTAAATAATTTATGCAAAAGAAAATTTTAGTTACAGGCGGAGCAGGATTTATCGGCTCGCATATAGTTGACACGCTGATACAGGATGGGTATGCTGTTGTTGTAGTTGATAATTTATCAACTGGGAACAAAGCAAACTTAAACCCTAAAGCGAAATTCTATGAAA
>JBDRST010000030.1:0-22704 GCA_043824525.1 bacterium | reverse complement strand
CAACTTTCCATTTACCGGACTACTTACCTGCGGCGAGTGTGGCGCGGCCATTACCGCTCAATAAGCCCACGGAGACGGTGGAATATATCGCTATTATCGTTGCACCAAAAAACTGGGTAAATGTTCGCAAAGATATTTGCGCGAGGACTTACTCGCTGAACAATTAAAATCACGGCTTCAAAATGTCGCTCTCTGCGAAGACTGGGCGGAAAAGATGACAACTCAAGTTGATGTTTGGAAAAAAGACAACGCCCAGTCGGCGCAATCTTTCGCCCAAAATCTTGATGAAAAGATAAAAGAAGCGGAAACAAAACTTGATAAACTGGTCAACGCTTTTTTAGACGGCTCAATTGAAAAAGAAACTTACCTTGTGAAAAAAGACGAACTCATTAAAACAAAAACAGACCTTAACAAAAGAAAGTCTGATTTTGGGCGAAAGGAAAACAATTGGATTGAACCTTTGCGGGATTGGATAAATACCGCTCACCACGCCGAAAAACTTGCTTTGTCCAATGATTTTTATGAAATAAAATCGTTGGCGGAAAAGATTGGAACGAACCGCCGTTTGCTTTCCCGAAAAACTGAATTTGATTTTGTCCGACCTTACGATTTAATTCCGAAATACAGGGCTTTTTGCGAAGCGAGACCCGCCGAAGGCGGGGCGAGCGAGCAACCAATCGCCTCTGATTTTGAAAAATGTCTGAATTGGTCGGGCTGCTGGGAATTGAACCCAGGTCACATCCTCCCCGAGGATGCATACTACCATTGTACTACAGCCCGCAACGAGAATTTTTAATTTGAAATTTCAAATTAAACCCTAGCCATTCTTTTGATGCATTTTGTGCAGGCTAAAACGCGTTTGCCAGAGGAAGGCAAACGAACCCACTGAAGATTGGGATATTTCCTAACCTTAGATGTTGGGTTGTATTTTCCTCTTAGTTTTACAAGGGTCACGCCCATTGAGGATTTTTTCCCGCAGATTGAACAAATTTTTTCAGCCATTACTGGAATTTCTAATTTTTAATTTCTAATTTCTATTAAATTTCTAATTTTTAATTTCTAAACAACGGTTAGTCGTCATTGAAAATTAAATCATTGATAATTTAATGAAAATTGAAAATTGAAAATTGAAAATTTAATAACTGTATTCTATCTCGCTTTTCTCTTTTTTGCAAGTTTTTTTGTACTGTGTTAAAGTAAAATAAACAAATATTTATGTTTTCCACAGCCGTTGTCACAATTTTTTTTCTGATTGTTTTATTGTTTTCTGTGATAATCCATGAGTTGGCGCATGGTTATGTTGCTAATTCTTTGGGAGACCCTACGGCAAAATATGCCGGCAGGCTTACTCTAAATCCTTTAAAGCACTTAGATCCCTTTGGCTCTGTTATTTTACCGCTTTTGTTTTTGCTTATATCTTTTTTACCCGGCGGACAGCCATTCATTTTTGGCTGGGCAAAGCCGGTGCCAATAAACCCTTATAATTTTAAGGACCAAAAGTGGGGCACGCTCAAGGTTTCTGTTGCAGGGCCTTTGTCAAACTTTGCGGTAGCTATAGTGTTTGGACTGTTTATAAGGTTTTTTGATTATCCCGCGCTGTCTCCCTTAATCCAACTGTTCGCAGTTATTGTATTTTTAAATATTTTGCTTGGGCTTTTCAATTTAATTCCTATTCCTCCGCTTGACGGATCATGGATTCTTTTTAGATTTTTGCCTGCAGGAGCAGAAAAGGCAAGAATATTTTTACAGCAATACGGACTTTTTATTTTAATATTTCTTCTTTTTTCTGGAGCATTAACCGGACTATATTACGCAATTAATTTAATATTTTATCTTATTACAGGGACGTTTTTTGTGTCTCCTTGACACTAAGCAAACTTTTTGATAAGATATTCATTATATTGAGCGCTTCGCGCTTGTTTAATTTTAAATTCTAAATTCTAAATTTTAAATGAATTTTTAATGCTTAAATGTTTTAAACATTTTGACATTTAGATTTCAATTAAAATTTAAAATTTAAAATTCCGAGAGTTGCCAACAATTCACCAATTAATTAAAAAAGGACGAAAGACCCCCAAAAAGCCAAAGAAAACAGTTGCGCTTCAGTTTGGTTTTAACGTTTTAAGAAACAGGCCAACTCATTATCCCTCTCCTTTTAAGAGGGGAGTTTGCGTTAAAGTTTTTACCCAAACGCCGTCAAAGCCAAACTCAGCTTTAAGAAAAGTTGCCCGTGTTAAATTATCAAACGGAAGGGAGGTTACAGCTTATATCCCTGGAGAAGGTCACAATTTGCAAGAGCACTCGATTGTTTTGATAAGAGGCGGAAGGGTCAAGGACTTGCCGGGAGTAAGGTATCACATTGTTAGAGGAGTTTTAGACACAGCTGGAGTTGAAAACAGGAAACAGGAGAGGTCAAAGTATGGAACCAAACGGGCTAAATAGAATCTGGAATTTAGAATCTGGAATTTAGAATAGAATAAAGAATTAAGAATCAAAGGAACATAAAACCTCTCATTCTATATTCAACATTCCATTCAAAATTCTAAATTCAAAATTCTAAATTCTCGCATGAGACGAGCATACAAAAAACACAAAATAGCCCCGGACCGTGTTTATAGCGACGTGGAAGTCGCCAGATTTATAAACAAGGTAATGAGTGACGGCAAAAAAACAACCGCGCAAAGAATTGTGTACGGAGCTTTTGATTTAATAAAAGAGCAGACAAAAAAAGAGCCGCTGGAGGTTTTTAAGCAGGCAATTGAAAACGCTTCCCCTATGCTGGAAGTAAAGGCAAAAAGAATTGGAGGCGCCACATATCAGGTGCCCATGGAAGTCAGGGGAGAAAGGAGGTTGGCTTTAGCTTTCAGGTGGATTTTAGAGGGAGCAAGAGGAAAAAAAGGAAAACCAATGTCTGAAAAATTGGCGCAGGAATTGATTGACTGCTCAAACAACGAAGGATTGGCAATTAAAAAGAAAAATGACATGCATCGCATGGCTGAGGCAAATAAAGCATTTGCCCACTTTGCAAGACCAAGATAACTTCCTACGAAATTACGAATTTTTACGAATTTTACGAATTTGAAAATTAAACAAAAAAGCCCTTTGATTTTACAAAAGACTCTTTGGCGTGGACTCGACGAGATTCGCACTCGTTTCATCGGGTACCAACACCGATATGTTACTCTATACACCACGAGCCCGAGTCCACGATTTAATTCTAAACAAAAAGGACTCCTTTTGCAAGAAATCCCATTTGTTTGGTACCCGACTTTAGCTCGTTTTTATAGAGCTATCGGTGTTAGATTAAGTATATGCTATTCGCTATGCCATTGTCAAGGACCGCGATGCAAAAAAGAGCCCAGTTTAAAATTTAAAAATTAAATATCTATGGGGATTTTCGATTTTTTTATTTCCAGTAAAAGAACAACAAAAACGCCGTGGTTCATAAAACAAACGGAGTGGTTGAAAAAGCATCCAAAAATTGACAGATTTTTTTATATTTTTTTCGGTATTGTTTTGGTAGTTTTTTTAATATTCTATTTTGGCGGAATTCTTTATTCAGCACTCTTTACCTGTGGAAATTATTGTTATTAGAAATCTATATAAAATCTGCAAAAAATAATTTTAAATTTTACATTGTCATTTTACATTTTATTTTTTAATTTTTTATGAGACAGTATTCGTTAGATAAATTAAGAAATATAGGAATAATTGCTCATATTGACGCCGGAAAAACCACTTTTTCAGAGCGCCTTTTGTTTTATACCGGAGTTTCCCATAAAATTGGAGAGGTTCATGAGGGAGAGGCAATTATGGATTGGATGGAGCAGGAAAGGGAAAGGGGGATTACAATTACTTCAGCTGCAACAACTATGTATTGGAAAGATTACCAAATAAACCTTATTGATACTCCGGGCCACATTGATTTTACAGCTGAAGTTCAGAGGTCTTTGAGAGTTTTAGACGGAGCTGTGGTTGTGTTTGATGGAGTGGCTGGAGTTGAACCGCAATCTGAAACCGTATGGAGGCAGGCGGATAAATACGCTGTGCCAAGGATTTGCTTTATAAATAAATTAGACAGGATGGGAGCTTCTTTTGAAAAGAGTTTTAACTCAATTTTAAATAAATTAACTCCAAACGCTGTGGCAGTTGCCATTCCAATGGGTTTAGAGGAAAAGTTATCCGGAGTTGTTGACCTGATAAAAATGAAAGCGCTGTCTTTTGAGGGAGAAAAGGGAATTGAAGTTGTTGAAAAAGAAATCCCTGAAGAATGGAGGGAGGAAGCTGAAACATGGCGCAAAAAAATGATTGAAAAAGTTGCCGGGGAAGACAATGTTTTAACAGAAAAGTTTTTGGAAGGAAGAGAAATAACAGCTGAAGAAATTAAAAATGTTTTAAGAAAATCAGTTTTGAATTATAAATTGATTCCTGTTTTTGCGGGTTCTGCATTGAAAAACAAAGGAGTCCAGACGATTTTGGACGCAGTTGTTGAATTATTGCCAAGTCCGCTGGATGTGCCTCCGCAAAAAGGGACTGACCCTAAAACAGGAGCTGTTATTGAAAAAAAAGCATCTGATGAAGAGCCGTTTTCGGCTTTGGTTTTTAAAATTGCAACAGATCCGTTTGTGGGGACCTTAACTTTTTTTAGGGTTTATTCGGGAGTTTTGAAAAAGGGCTCTTATGTTTTAAACGCAAACACTGGAGGACAGGAAAGAATTGCCAGGATTTTAAGAATGCATGCTGACGAAAGGAAGGAGCTTGATGTTTTGTACGCCGGAGAAATTGGGGCCACAGTTGGATTAAAAGCAACCAGCACCGGCCACACATTGTGCGACAAAGACAAGCCGGTTATTTTAGAAAAAATTGTGTTTCCTGAGCCGGTTATCGGAATCCGCGTGGAGCCAAAAACAAAAGTTGACCAGGAAAAACTTATTATGTCTATCAGAAAACTTACAGAAGAAGACCCGACCTTCAAAATTAAAGAAGATTTGGAAACCGGAGAAACAATTATTTCTGGCATGGGAGAACTGCACTTGGATATTATTGCTGACAGATTAAGAAGAGAGTTTCATGTTGAGGCAAATTATGGCAGGCCTCAAGTGGCTTACAAAGAAACAATTACAGGAGAAGCCAAAGGAGAAGAAAAATATGTCAGGCAGTCCGGAGGAAAAGGACAATATGGGCATGTGTTGCTGAAAATAAAGCCAAAAGAAAGGAGTGCTGGGTTTGAATTTATTGACGAAATTAAAGGAGGGACAATTCCAAAAGAATTTATTAAGCCGGTTGAAAAAGGAGTTGTGGAAGCATTAGATAAGGGAATTGTTGCAGGATACCCCATGGTGGATGTTGAAGTAACTCTTTATGACGGAAGCTACCACGATGTTGACTCCTCGGAATTTGCTTTTAAAATTGCAGGTTCTATGGCGCTCCAAAAAGCAGCTAAATCAGCTAAGCCGGTTATTTTAGAGCCGATTATGAAAATGGAGGTTGTTACTCCCGAAAACTTTTTTGGGCAGGTTATTTCGGACTTAAGTTCAAGAAGAGGACAAATTAAAGAAACTTCAGAAAGGGTTGGAATGAAAGTTATTGATGCCTTGGTTCCGCTATCTGAAACATTTGGATATGCCACAGCAATTCGTTCATTAACCGAAGGCAGGGCAAGTTTTACAATGGAATTTGACAAGTATGAACAAGTGCCCTCCAACATTGCGCAGGAGATTATTGATGGAAAGCGTAAATAGTTTGTAGTTTGTAGTGAGTAGTTTGTAGATTGAATTTTGAAAATTGAGCAAACCCCATCACCAATTTCAGAGATACTTGTTTGAGACAGGGAGTTTTAAATGCGAAGCGCCTTCGGCTGTCTGTGTGGTAGTAAAAGTTTATAGGTCAAATTGGTGAGGGGTTGTTTTGCTTTTATCCTTAATTTTTTGTAAGCAAAACAAAAAAGCGCCTCATCCTGAATTTCAGAATTTAGCGCATGGTTGGTAAACACCTCAGACGTGTCTGAGGTGTTTAGACCGAGAGGGTCTAAGCCGGGTTTAGGCCGAGATAGACCGAGGATTACGGTTGCGCGTGCGGATCGCCGAGGTAGCCAGACGGTGTGTGGGGTATGGGGATTTTTTTCGCCGGTTCAAGAATTTCTCGCTTGAAAAATAGTATGGCTCTTGGGCCACTTAGACCACATGGGAGCACGTTCACCAATTCCCAACCATCTTCCCCGGCTTTGTTTGCAGTTTTAACAATCTGGCTTGCGTGTTCTATGGTTTCCTCTTTGTGTTCCCATTTTCTCATGACGTTTCTCCTTTCGGTTGATTTATCCATGGCGAATGCAGGTTTGACACATTCAGCAAACGACGAGGACTACCTGCCAATTATTGGACGATTATTCCTCCGTCGCATAGCTTGCACAACTTAGCGTCACCCTCTGGTTCAATACTAAAACAGTTGTCGTGGACTGTCAGGCTAAAACCCACACCCGGCATTAGCTTGTGGCGAAAAACGAATTTCCAGCCGGCTAAATCAACCTCAAGATGAAACTTGTCTGCATCCAGTGTAAGCTCTTTTCCCTTGCCTTTGCTCACAGCTTTCTCCTTCTTTGCCTCGCCGAAGTCCCGACAGAAGTCGTGGACGAAGGCGGGTCACCAGGGGTTTCCGATTAACTTGTCAAACAGCATGTAATACAGTATAATCAAATTGTTGCTATTGTCAATATTTTTGAAAAATGATAAATGGCAGTTGACTTTTATAAAATAGTATAATAAGATTACTTTAATTAAGAATTTAGTATTTAGAATTTGGAATTTAGAATAGAATACAGAATTTGGAATAACAGGATTTTTTATTTTCTAAATTCAATATTCAAAATTCTATTCTAAATACAAGATACTAGATTCAAAATTCACACTATTATGGCAACAGAAAAATTTGAGAGGTCCAAGCCTCACGTAAACGTTGGTACCATTGGCCACGTTGACCATGGAAAAACCACATTGTCAGCCGCAATTATGAAAGTTTCAAAATTGCGCGGTTTTAAGTCTTCAGAAAAAGATGTTGGCCAGATTGACGCTTCTCCTGAAGAAAAAGCAAGAGGGGTTACAATTTCCATTACACATTTGGAATACGAAACTGATAAAAGGCATTATGCTTTGATTGACTGCCCGGGACACGCTGACTATATTAAAAATATGATTACGGGAGCTGCTCAAATGGACGGTGGAATACTTTTGGTTTCTGCCCCAGACGGACCAATGCCTCAGACAAAAGAGCACATTCTTTTGGCAAGACAGGTAGGTTTGCCATCTTTGGTTGTGTTTATGAATAAATGCGACATGGTAGACGACCCTGAAATTTTGGATTTGGTTGAGTCTGAAGTAAGAGAGCTTTTAAAAAAGAATAAATACCCGGGTGATGAAATCCCAATTATCAGAGGTTCTGCTTTAAAGGCGTTAGATGTAACATCAGCTGATGACGCAGCAGCCAAGCCAATAGTTGAGTTATTGGATGCAGTTGACAACTATATCACAGAGCCCGTAAGAGAACTGGATAAACCGTTTGCTATGGCTATCGAAGATGTTTTTTCAATTGAAGGAAGGGGAACTGTTTGCACAGGCAGAATTGAAAGAGGAATTATAAAGCAAAACGAGGAAGTTGAAATTATTGGAATAAGGCCCACTCAAAAAACAGTTGTTGTTTCCGTTGAGATGTTCCAAAAATCTTTAGATGAAGGAAGAGCCGGAGACAACGTTGGGCTTTTGATGAGAGGATTAAAAAAAGAAGATGTTGAAAGGGGTCAGGTAATTTGCAAGCCAGGCAGTATTACTCCTCACACTGAATTTGAGGGAGAGGTTTATGTTTTAGCAAAGGAAGAAGGTGGAAGGCATACCCCGTTTTTTACAGGATACAAACCTCAATTATACATTAGAACATCTGATATCACAGGAGAAGTAACGTTGCCTGAAGGAACTGAAATGGTGATGCCGGGCGATACAGCAAATCTGACGGTTAAGCTAATTGTACCGGTTGCTTTGGAAGAAAAAGGAAATTTTGCTATTCGTGAAGGCGGAAGGACAGTGGGAGCGGGAGTTGTAACTAAGATAATAAAATAAATTTTACAAAGTGCCTGTAAAAAAAATAACTTCACCCGCCAAAATTTTGCCAAAGCAAAATTTAGGCGGGCAAGCTACAAAAAAGAGGGCAGTCAAAAAACCAGAAAAAACAGCTGAAGTTCCTGCTGTTGGGTTAAAGTTGCGCATAAAGCTTAAGGCCTATGACCATAAGATAATTGATAACTCCTCGCGTCAGATAATTGATATTGCAAACCGATACGGCGCTGAAGTTGTAGGTCCCATACCTTTGCCAACCGAGATTCTAAAATACACAGTGAACAGATCAAGCTTTGTGCACAAAAACGCAAGAGAGCAGTTTGAAATGAGAGTTCACAAAAGAATGATTGACATACTAAATCCTAATCAAGATATTATAGAAGCATTGAGAGACCTAAACCTTCCCTCGGGCGTGGATATAACCATAAAGATTTAAGCGGGCGTTGACCCTTCACCCTTACGGCTATACCCTTACGGCTATATTTTTTACAATAATAGCATTACAGGTTTCTATCAAATTACCTCGTTCATGTATTGACGGTAGGGTGGGTTGACATTACAATAAAAATTTAGTAAACTATTGAATTACGCGATAGTTTACCCCCACACCACAACAAGTTTGTAGTGGGCGGTAAACACCCACTATAAAACAATAAACTTGTTTGGTGTGGGGGGTTAACTTTTCTGCCTTCTTAGGCGGGATAACAACATTGCCATGAAAAATCGGGCAAGTGCCCGATTTTTACATAACACATAACATAGAACACATAACAATTACGAATACGTCGTTTTGTTCCATGTTCCATGTTCCATGTTCTATGAAATTTATTCTTGGAAAAAAAGTTGGGATGACGCAAATGTTTGACAGTGACGGCAAAGTTGTGCCGGTTACTTTGGTGTCCGCCGGACCCTGCTATGTTTTACAGGTAAAAAATAAGGAAAATGACGGATATGAAGCAGTACAAATTGGATTTGAAAAAATAGAAAAAAAGAACAAGATAGGCAAAACAATGAAGGGCAAGGAATACAAATACCTTAAAGAATACAGGGACAGGGGAGGGACAGGGGAGGGACAGTCCCTCAATACAGGAGACGGGATTAATGTTTCTATATTTCAGGAAGCAGATAATGTAAAGGTTTCTGGAATGTCAAAAGGAAAGGGCTTTCAGGGCGGAGTAAAAAGGCATGGATTTTCAGGAAGGAACGCTACTCACGGGGTAAAGCACGAACACAGAACACTGGGTTCTACAGGAGGAAGATTTCCACAGCACGTTATGAAGGGCAAAAAAATGCCGGGCCGCATGGGGTATGAAAGGGTGTCAGTTAAAAATTTAAAAGTAATGAAGGTTGAACCAGAAAATAATTTGTTAATTATAAAAGGCGCAGTCCCCGGGCGAATAGGCGGGTTGCTGGAAATACGCGCATAGCAAGAATATGGAATATAGAATCTGGAATTTGGAATAGAATAAAGAATTAAGAATAAAGGAAAAATTCTACATTCAAAATTCAAAATTCAATTCTAAATTCTACATTCAAAATTCAAAATTCTAGATGAAAATAGATGTTTATAATCAAAAAGGGGAAGTGGCAGGAAGTACTGTTTTACCAAAAGAAATTTTTGAAGTAAAATTCAACGCTGATTTGGTTCACCAGGTAGCAGTTTCATTAATGGCCAACAAGCGTCAGGCTTCAGCTCACACAAAAACCAGAGGAGAGGTAAGGGGCGGTGGAAAAAAACCGTGGAGGCAAAAAGGAACCGGAAGAGCAAGGCACGGGTCAATAAGGTCTCCGTTATGGAAGGGAGGAGGCGTGACCTTTGGTCCTCGGAACGACAAAGATTATACAAAGGAAATCCCAAAGAAAATGAAAAAAAAGGCGTTGTTAATGGTTTTGTCCGAAAAGGCAAAAAACAAACAGCTGGTTGTTTTAGAAAAGATTGAACTGGAGAAAGGAAAAACAAAAGAAATGGTATCATCATTAAATAGCCTGCCCTGTAAAGAGCAGAGCGTCATGATTGCCATGCCAGGTTACGACAAAAAAATATTTTTGGCGTCCAGAAATCTAAAAAGAATTTCTGTTGATGATGCAAGAAATATGAATGTTTTAGAATTGTTAAACCATAAATATTTATTATTAACTAAGGATAGCATTAAGGCAATACAAAATACTTTTTTGAAGTAATTTTTAATTTTAAATTCTAAATTTTAAATGAAATCTAAATGACTAAATGTCCCGATGAAATCGAGGATGCTCGATAAAATCGGCATTTAAAACATTTTAAATTAAAACATTCAATTAAAATTTAAAATTTGTTATTTAAAATTTTCGCAAAATGGCGTTATTTGATTTTTTAAAAAGAAAAAAATCCCGATTGCAGAGCAATCGAGGATCCTCGATAAAATCGGGAGAGGTTGAGAAGGCAAAGGAAGGAAAGAGGGCAGAAAAGAAAACAGTAAAAAAAGCTGTTGATGCTTCAGTTGAGAAAAAAGACACTGAAGTAGAAAAAGAAGCTGTTCTAACTAAAACATCGAGTAAAAAAAGGGGATTTGCCTATGAAGCCATAAACAAGCCGCATATTTCTGAAAAGGCAACATATTTATCCGAGAAAAGTCAATATACATTTAAGGTTGCGCCTGATTATAATAAAAAGGAGATAAAAAGCGCGGTTGAAGGGATTTACGGTGTGGATGTTTTGTCGGTGAATGTAATAAAAATTCCGTCAAAAAAAAGGAGATTGGGAAAAACCCAGGGATTTAAAAAAGGTTATACAAAAGCAGTTGTAAAAATTAAGGAGGGTCAAAAGATCGAAATACTATAATCACATAACACATAACATGGAACACATAACAAAAATAAAAACGTCGGCGCTTGTTCCATGTTCCATGTTCTATGTTCCATGAAGATATACAAACCAACAACACCGGGGAGAAGGGGAATGACCGGAATAGATTTTTCTCAGTTGTCCAAGAAAAGACCGGAGAAAAGACTTTTGAAATACGTTAAAAGAAACGTCGGGAGGGGCAGCTCTGGAAGGATAACAGTAAGGCACAAAGGCGGAGGAGTTAAAAAGCTTTATAGAGTTATTGAATTTTCCCAGACAAAAATGGATCTTCCGGCAAAAGTGGTTTCCTTAGAGTATGACCCAAACAGGACGGCTTTTATAGCTTTGATAGAGTATAAGGACGGCGAAAAGCAATATATTATAGCTCCGCAGGATTTAAAAATAGGGCAGGAAATTATTTTTTCAGAATTAGCTCCCTTGAATTCTGGCAACAGAACCAAGTTAAAAAACATACAGGTTGGAACAAGTGTCTATAATATTGAATTGGATCCTGGCAGAGGCGGAAAAATTGTGAGGTCAGCGGGAAGTTCAGCCCAAGTTCTTGCTCAGGACGAAAAGTACACAAACCTGAAAATGCCATCCACCGAGATAAGGAAATTTAACCGCGAATGTTTTGCCACAGTAGGTATGGTTTCAAACCCTGAAAATAGGTTTTACTCGCTGGGTAAGGCGGGCAAATCAAGATTAAAGGGAAGAAGGCCCCATGTCAGGGGATCTGCTATGAATCCGGTTGACCATCCGCATGGAGGTGGCGAAGGGAGGCAGCCGATTGGATTAAAACACCCGAAAACTCCGTGGGGAAAGATAGCTTTGGGAGTAAAAACAAGAAAAAGGAAAAAATGGTCAAATAAAATGATAATAAGCAGGCGCAAACGATAATCCGCATAAATCAGTTATATCCGCATAGATCAGCGTTAAGTTTATATTCTGCCCGTAAAACACGGATTTATACGGATTTTAACGGATTAATACTGATAAAATATGTCAAGAAGTTTAAAAAAAGGTCCATACATTGATGAGAGGTTGCTCAAAAAAGTTTTGAATTTGAGGAAAGACGAGAAAAAGATTATCAAAACTTGGGCAAGGCACTCTACTGTTTCGCCTGAAATGGTCGGTTATACGTTTGGAGTTCATAACGGAAAGGAATTTGTGCCAGTTTATATTTCCGAAGATATGGTGGGTCACAAGTTAGGAGAGTTTTCCCCAACGACAAAATTTATAAGGCATGGAGGGAAAATGCAAAGAGAGATAGAAGCGGGAGCCGAACAAAAAGAGTCAGCAAAGGTTGAACAAGCAGTAGCCCCCCCAAAAAAATAGAAAATAGTTAATAGAAAATAGAAAATAGTATAGAAATTAGAGAATAGAAAATGGAAAAACATTATCCAATTTCTAATTTCAATTTTCATAACCAATTTCTAATTTCCATTTTCCTTACTATTTTCCAATTTCTAATAACCAATTTCTAAAACATGGAAATAAAAGTTAAACTTAATAATTTTAGGGCAGCTCCTAGAAAGGCAAGGCATGTGATTGACTTGGTAAGAGGGAAAAAAGTACAGGAAGCTGTATCTGTGCTTTCATTTACTATTAACAAATCTGCTAAACCCATATTAAAACTTTTGAATTCTGCCATAGCTACAGCAAAACATGATTTTCAGCTAGATGAGGCAAATTTATTTATTTCAAAAATTACGGTTGATGAGGGACAAAAGTTAAAAAGGTGGCATCCGATGTCAAGGGGGAGGGCATATCCTATTATAAAAAGATCATCGCATATTGTATTAGTGCTGAGTGAAACTAAACCCGCAGTTTCAGAACAGGTAAAAGTAAAAAATCCTAAAAAAACCGCCGGAGTAAAAGAAATCTTAAAACCAAAGTCAAAGAAGCAAAAAACTAAAATCAAAAAATAAAAAAGAAAAATTAAAAGCTAGATTTTTTAATTTAAAACATGACTCACAAAGTCCATCCAAAGTCATTTAGAATAAAGGGAACCGAAGACTGGAATGTCAGAGGGTTTTACGGTAAAAAAATGCCGCAATATTTAGAAGAAGACTTTTTAATTAAGGATTTTTTAAGAAAAAAATTAGTAGAAGCATCTATAGCCAGCATTGAAATAGAGCATTCCGCAAGCAAACTTAATATTATTATTGAATCTGGCAGGCCAGGCTTAATTATTGGCAGAGGAGGAGGTGGGGTAGAAGATCTGAAAAATGCTATATTAAAAATGATGAAAAAAAGGAAATCCCCTTTTATCTCCGTCAATACCGGCTCGTCTTCAGATAAAAAGGCCAAGTCAGGCGAGGTGAAAATAGAAATAAAGGAAGTAAAAAATCCATGGATATCCGCTGCTTTAGTGGCGCAGATGGCAGCCCAACAGATAGAAAAAAGATTGCCGTTTAGACGGGTTTTGAAGAAATCGCTGGACAGAGTTATGACAAACAGAGAGGTTAAGGGTATAAGGATGGAGGTTTCCGGAAGGTTAAACGGCATAGAGATTGCCCGACGCGAGTGGCTGGCTTTAGGCAGAATGCCTAGAAACACCATACGGGCCGACATTGATTACGCGCTGGACGAAGCTCACTGCACTTATGGGAAGATAGGGGTAAAAGTATGGATATATAAGGGCGAACGGTTTGACTAGAATTTAGAATCTAGAAATTGGAATCTAGAATAGAATACGGAATTTAGAATAGAAAAGATATAAAATATTCACTATTCAACATTCCATTCCAAATTCTAAATTCAAAATTCCAAATTCACGTTTATGAGCATATTAATGCCGAAAAAAGTAAAACACAGAAAATGGCACAAGGGGAGAGGAAGATTTCGCAATTCTGTTGAAACAAGAGCAACCGAGGTTAATTTTGGTAGTTTTGGATTAAAGGCATTGGAGGCAAAGTGGATAACGGCCCGCCAGTTGGAGGCGGCTCGGAGGTATATAATAAGATATTTAAAAAAGGGAGGCAAGCTGTGGATAAGGATTTTTCCAGATAAGCCCGTGACGTTTAAGGGAGCTGAAGTTGGTATGGGGGGAGGCAAGGGCGCTGTGGATCATTATGTCTATCCTATTAAACCAGGAAGAATAATCTTTGAACTGGATGGATTAAAAGAGGAAATTTCTCGGGAAGCGTTAGAGGGTGCGGGAAGCAAGTTGCCCATAAAGACAAAATTTATTAAGAAGTAAACGAACGAAATGAGTTTACCCCGCCCTCTATGCTGTAGGTGTTTTGCAGGAACACGAACATAGAGCTTAGAGGGCGGGGTGCTCGTAAACTCGCATGAAGGCAGTAGAACTTAGAAAAAAAGATAAAAAAGAATTGGAAAGAATGGCTAATGACCTGAGAAAGAAGCTAAGCGACCTTAGGTTTAAGTTTTCTTCAAATAAAATGAAGAACGTTAAGGCGTTTAGCAATTCAAAAAAAGAAATAGCCCGCATACTTACAATTTTATCAGAACAAAGTTCTGATAAATAATTTTCAATTTTCAATTTTCAATTTTCATTAAATTTTCAATGAATTAATTTTCAAGGTTCGACGGCGTTGTTTAGAAATTAGGAAATTAAGAAATTTAATAGAAATTAAAAATTAGAAATTAGAAATTCGCAATAATGGCAAAAAAGAAATTAAAAGGAATTGTGGTTTCAGACAAAATGCAGAAAACCGTTGTGGTAGCTGTTGAAAGGATAAAAGAACACCCAAAATATAAAAGAAGATATAAGACCCACAAAAAATATAAAGCCCACGACCAGAACCAGGAATACCACGTGGGGGATAAGGTTGTGATAGAAGAAACTGCACCAATTTCAAAAGATAAAAAATGGAAAGTAATATCTAAAATGCAAAATGCAAATATCAAAATGGAAAATGATCCCGACTCCATCGAGGACTCTCGGCAAAGTCGGAGCAATTTAAAATAAAAAATTATCCCGCCCGCGGGCGGGATACCATAATTTTAAATTTTGATTTTTAAATTTTGAATTTGAGCGAGCCCGATAGGGCGAACGATTATGATTCAGCCAAGAAGCATGTTGAAAGTAGCAGATAATACTGGAGCTAAAATTGTCCAGGTAATTAATGTACCTGGCGGAACGCGAAGGAGATATGCCCAATTGGGGGATGTTGTTGTGGCTGCGGTTAAAAAAGCAGAGCCCCGCAAACTGGTTAAAAAACACGATAAAGTAAAGGCTGTAATTATAAGGCAAAAAAAAGAGTTTAGGCGGGCAGATGGTTCTTATATTCGATTTGATGACAATGCGGTTGCGATTTTAGGAGAGGGAAAGCTGCCCAAGGGCACTAGAATTCTAGGCCCCACAGCAAGGGAACTGAGGGAAAGAGGGTACGATAAAATTGCAGGAATGGCGTCAGAGCTATTATAATCACATAACACATAACATAGAACACATAACAAGACGACGTCGTTTTGTTCCATGTTCTATGTTCCATGTTCCATGAAATTAAAGAAAGGCGATACAGTATTAATAACAACAGGCAAGGACAAGGGCAGGACCGGGAAGATAACAAAGGCTTTTCCAAGAGAGCTTAAGGTTTTGGTTGAGGGAATTAATTTAAAAAAGAAACATGTCAGGCCAAAACGAGAGGGCGAGAAGGGGCAGGTGGTTGAGGTACCGGGCGCTTTGAATATTTCTAACATAAAGATAATTTGCCCGAAATGTGGAAAAGCAGCAAGAGTAGGATATAAAATTGTCCCGACGGAGTCGAGGATCCGCGATGGCAAAGCCATCGGGAAAAAAGGAAACAAACAAAGGATTTGTAAAAAGTGCGGACAACAAATTTAAACGAGAATATAGTATTTAGAAGTTAGAATTGGAATCGCTTATTACATAGCTGTTCCGAATTTGTCGAGAATGCTCGATGAAATCGGCATAATTCTGCGGAATTAAGTAGAATAGAATAAAGAATTAAGAATAAAGGAGACGTAAATCCCAAAATTCTATATTCAAAATTCTATTCCAAATTCAGAATTCCAGATTCTAAATTCATAATGGATGAATTACGCGATAAGTATAATAAGGAAGTAGTGCCTGAAATGATGAAGCGTTTTGGGTACAAAAACAAAATGGCGGTCCCTTCTGTAAGAAAGGTGGTTTTAAATAGCTCTTTTGGAAAAGCTACGTCTGGTAAAACCGGTGGAGAAAGGGAAAAAATGCAAAATCTTATTTTACACGACTTAGCTTTAATCTCCGGCCAAAAACCGAACTTGGTAAAATCCAAAAAATCAATTGCCGGATTCAAGCTAAGAGAGGGTTTGGAAATTGCAGCTGTCGTCACTTTAAGAAAGGCAAGGATGTGGGATTTTTTAGAAAGACTAATATACCTTTCTTTTCCAAGATCAAGAGATTTTAAAGGGCTTAATCCAAAGTCTATTGATAAAAAAGGGAATATATCTATTGGATTCAAGGAACACGTTATGTTTCCGGAAATTTTTGCAGAAAAGGAAAAAACAATTTTTGGGTTAGAAATAACAGTAGTAACAAATGCAAAAAGTGCAGAAGAAGGTTTAGAGTTATACAAATTATTGGGATTCCCGATGAAGGAAAAATAAACTACTAAATTACTAATCTGTACGAATATACCAATTCGGATTAGTATATTAGTAATTTATTCGTAATTTAGTATTTATGGCTAAAGCATCACAAGAAGCAAAAGTAAGAAAAAAACCAAAGTTTTCTACCAGAAAGGTCAGACGCTGTTTTAAGTGCGGAAGAAGGCACGGGTTTATGAGAAAGTTTGGGCTTTGCCGTATTTGTTTTAGGGAATTGGCAAATAAAGGGGAAATACCCGGTATTAAAAAAAGTAGCTGGTAACGAGAATTTAGAATATAGAATTTGGTATAGGAACCGCTTATTGCATAGCTGTAATTCTGCGGAATTAAGTAGAATAGAATATAGAATTAAGAATAAGAGGAGGCAAACTCCTATTCTATATTCAAGATTCCATTCCAATTTCTAAATTCCAAATTCTGAATTCAACAAAAATGACTGATCCAATTACAGATATGTTAAACCGAATAAAAAGTGCTCAAGCTGTTGAAAAAACAGACGTTTTGGTTCCCTTGTCAAAAATAAAGAATGAAATCGCAATATTATTGTCAAAAGAGGGTTTTGTCGGGGAGGTCAAAAAAATCGCGAAAGGAAAGGTAAAGATGCTAAAAATCTCTTTAAAGTATACTGACGGAGACCCAGTTATTACGGGAGCTAAAAGAGTTTCAAAGCCCGGACAAAGGATTTATCAGTCAGTTTACGAAATTAGAAAAGTCCACGGCGGATACGGAATATCAATAATTTCAACATCAAAAGGATTGATGACAGGCAAGGAAGCAAGGAAACAAAAGCTGGGAGGGGAAGCGCTACTCGAAGTGTGGTAGAACATCAACGAATAACGAATTTTTTACGAATATACAAATACAACTGAATTTGAAACTTGAAACCCTACTCATTTACGTGAGTAGGAAAGTGAGTAGTAAAAAAAGAGCGCCTTGGCTAAAATTAATTAGCGTGGGCGCATGTGGTTGAAAATCCGAAGTAGGCGAATTATTGGGGCTGTTTCCGTCTGACTTCGATGTCGTCAGGAGAAAGGAGTGAATAATCTCCGCGTGCAACTTCTATGAATGGGACGTTGCCTTCGGAGCCGTCAGCGTGACGGATACGGAATGCCGGAAACTCGCTAAGGCAAAGTTTTTCAGAGGAAGCATAGAAGAAGCCGATGATCTCTGCAATTTCACCTGGCCTGCAACGATTTTGTTGGTCAGTCACCAGATAAGCTGGCCTGAATGTTACGATTTTATCGCGAGGCATCGAGGACATAGATATTCTCCGTGAGAAAGGGTAGTGAATTGACGAAGAGCTAAAAATAATGTATCATACCTAATTATTATTGTCAATTTAGTTTTGAGCATTTGAGCATTATTTTAAAAATTGAAAAATTAAAAAATTAAAAATTTTCGCAGATATGTCAAGAATAGGAAAAAAACCAATTGAAATTCCAGAAGGGACAAAAATAGAAATCTCAGAAAAAGAGATAAAGGTTTCAGGTCCAAAGGGAGAATTAAAGCAAGCGATACATCCAGAAATAAAAATTGAGAACAAAGATGGCAAGATTTTTATTAAGCCATCCAGAAAAGAATTTTCAAAAAAAGGCAGAGGTCTTTGGGGGCTATACAGGGCGCTAGTTTTTAATATGATTGAAGGCACAAGCAAGGGTTTTGAAAAAAAATTAGAAATTGAAGGGGTTGGATTCAAGGCAAATGTTGAGGGGGATAATTTAGTTTTAAATCTTGGATTTTCAAATCCCGTAAAAATAAAAAAGATAGAAGGAGTTAATTTTTCTGTTGAAAAAAACGTAGTTACGGTTTCTGGCATAGACAAGGAAAAGGTGGGGCATATGGCAGCTTTAATCAGAAAACAGAAGAAAGCGGAGCCTTATAAAGGAAAGGGAATTAAATATCAAGGAGAAAAAATAAGAAGGAAAGAGGGCAAGAAGGTGGTAGCATCAAAATAACGAGAATTAAGAATATAGAAGCTGGAATTTAGAATAGAATAAAGAATTAAGAATAAAGAAAAAATAAATCCTAAATTCTATATTCAATATTCCATTCCAAATTCTAAATACTAAATTCTAAATTCAAGAAATGTCGGTTAAACAACAAAAAAGGCTAAGACGTCATAAAAAGATAAGGAAATCTATGCACGGGACTGCCGAGCGTCCGCGTTTGTGTGTTTTTAGGTCAAATCAGCATATTTATGCCCAGTTGATTGATGACGATAAGGCTAAGGTTTTAGCTGTGGTATCGGATATGGATTTAAAAGGAAAAAAGCCCGCCTCCGCCAAAGGCTCTGGCGGGGCAAAGTCGGATATGGCAAAAGAGGTTGGTAAGTTAATTGCAAAAAAGGCGATAGAAATGAAAGCGCAAAAAGTTATTTTTGACAGAGGAGGAGTTTTATATCATGGCAGAATAAAGGCTCTGGCTGAAGGTGCGAGGGAAGGAGGACTAATTTTTTAAGAATATAGAATTTAGAAACTAGAATTTGGAATAGAATACAGAATAAAGAATAAAGGAAAAGTAGACCTCAAGATTCTAAATTCAAAACTCTATTCTAAATTCAAAATACTAAATACTAAATTCTAAACAAATGGCAGAAGAAACAAAAAAAGAAAATAAAGAATCACCAAAAGACATAAAACCAAGTGATGGTTTTATCCCAATCCCTACGGGCGAACAGCCAGCTCCAAATAGAGCGGGCGGGCAAAGGAATAGCGGCTTTAGGCAGACAAGAAGACCTGGTTTTGGCAGAGGAGGCGGATTTGGCCGAGACAGGCAAAAAGATGAATTTCAGACAAAGCTATTAGATTTGACCAGAGTTACCAGAGTTACCGGCGGAGGAAAGAGAATGAAATTTAGGGCAGTTATTGTGGCTGGCGACAAAAAGGGGAAAGTGGGGATTGGCGTAGATAAAGGAAAAGATGTCTCTCAGGCAGTTGAAAAAGCAACAAGGATAGCTAAAAATAATTTAGTAAGCGTTGTTATAGTTGAGGGCACTATCCCGCACGAGGTTGAAGCTAAATTTGGACCAGCAAGGGTTTTGTTAAAGCCGCAGAAGAAAGGAAGAGGACTGGTGGCTGGAGGAGCTGTAAGAACTATTTGCGATCTAGCTGGGATAAAAAATATTTCATCAAAAATTCTTTCTAGCTCTAAAAATAAATTAAACAATGCAAGGGCAACAATGGTAGCCCTCAGGAAACTTAAATCTACGGGAAAATAGTTTTTGGCTAAACTACTAAAATACGAATATTTACTAATATACGAATACGATATTAGTACATTCGTATTTTATTAGTAATTTAGTAGTTTTATTTTATTGCCTTCAAAATATTTTCAAACACATCTGAAACCGACTGCTCCCCGTTTATTTTTTTAACTTTAATGCTGTTTTTTTCAAAATATTCAACCATAGGAAGGGTTCTTTCGTTATATTCTTTAATTCTTACTTTTATTGATTCTTTATCGTCCAACCCTTTTCTCTTTACCAATTTTGAACCGTCTAAAGGGCAAAGTGTCAGATTCTCTGTTTCCTTATTAAACAAAATTGAATGCCGCATAAGTTCACAGATTTTTCTGTTTGAATTTCTGAAAACCGTTGTTTCTGCTGAAATTTCTAGCAAGGCTATCCTTATGTTTTCTTTACCGTAAAGTTTTTCTAAAACAGGGGTTATTCTTTCAACTTCGTAAATAGTCCTTGGGGAGCCTGCTAAAACTAGGCTTTCTCCCTGGATAAACAATCTATTGATTTCGTTTATTACTAAATGAGTCACCCACGGAGGGCTATTAAGCGTTCCCTGCCTCCAAATCTTTTTCTCTTCAAGAGCATAATATTTTTTTCCCTCAATCTCAATAAATCCATCGCTTGAGTTCTCAGGCAGGTTTTCAGCTTCCTTAAACTTCCGTTCCAAAATTTTGCTGGTTTCAAAAAGGTATAGACCTAATTTTTCAGACAATAACGAGGCCTGAGTTCCTTTTCCTGCTCCAGGAGGCCCAAATAATATAATAACCTGCCCATTCATGAATTTCTAATTCCTAATTTCTAATTTCTATTAAATATCTAATGTCTAAATTCTAAACAACGGAGTGGCCGTCATTGAAAATTAATTCATTGAAAATTTAATAAAAATTGAAAATTGAAAATTGAAAATTCACTTTTTAACCACAGTTAAAAAGTGTCGTATTCTCGCATTTGCAGTTGAGAATTTATCTGCCTTACTGTATCTAAAACAACGCTGACAACAATTAAAAGCGATGTGCCACCAACCAAAAACGCGAACCCAGTAACGCCTGTTACGCCAGCGACGATTGAAGGCAAAATAGCTATCAGCCCCAAAGATATTGCGCCGGTGAAAAGCACCCTATTTAAAATATGCTTCATAAAATCAGCCGTTGATCTCCCCGGCCTAACGCCAGGCACAAACCCGCCCATCTTCTGTAAATTTTCCGCAATGGCTTTTGGGTCAAAAGTGACAGCTGTATAAAAGTATGTAAAGAGAATAACAAGTAAAAAATATAAAATTCCGTGTATCCACACGTTATTGAAAAAAACACCGACGTTGGAGGCAACACTCCCCACAACGCCAGCGTAAGTGCCAAAATAACTGGCAATCATTCCCGGAAATAAAAGTATGGATAAAGCAAAAATAATTGGTATTACGCCGGCCGGATTAACGCTCAAAGGCAAATAGGTTGAACCCCCGCCATACATTTTCATCCCCCTTACTCTTTTTGCGTATGAAACCGGGATATTCCTGCGGGCTTCTGTAATCACAACAACCCCGGCAATTATGACAAGTGAAAGTACGATGAATGCCAGATAAGCAGGAATCTGTGACTGGCTAAAGGTGGCGAATGTTTGAAAAATACTTATTGGGACGCCAGCGACTATACCAGCAAAAATCAAAAGAGAGATTCCGTTTCCCATTCCTTGCTCAGAGATAATTTCGCCTATCCACATTAAAAACATTGCGCCAGCCGTGATTGTTACGATAGCTGATATCATAATAGGCCAGGTAAGCCCGGTTATAATTCCCTGGCTGGAAAGAACCGTAAGCATTCCGTAACCTTCAAAGGCAGCTAACGGAATGGTAAGCAGTCTTGAATACTGATTAAATTTTTGCCTGCCTGACGCTCCCTCTTCTTTATAGAGTTTTTCTAAGGCAGGAAAAATCATTGTAAGCAGCTGCAAAATAATCGTGGCAGTAATGTAGGGGCCCAGACCCAATAAAACAATGGAAAAATTACTGAGGGCGCCCCCTGTAAACAAATTCAAAAGACCAAAAATCTGATTTTGGTCAAAAAATTTCCTTAGATTTTCAGCCCCGATTCCAGGTATGGGAATATTGGCTGCTATTCTAAAAACAACAAACAGAAACATTACAAAAAGAAATTTTTTTCTTAGTTCTTTGCTTTTAAATAGAAATAATATTTTATCTTACCACATTGATTAGTTTGTAGTTTGTAGTTTGTAGTGAGTAGAAAAATAAGTTCTACAAACTACTCACTACCAACTACTCACTTCACCGTGCCTCCGGCTTTTTCTATAGCATCTTTTGCTGTTTTTGATGCCTTGCAATTTTCTATAACTAACTTTTTGGTTAACTTTCCTGTTCCTAAAATTTTTACTTCCGGCACTCTTCCTTTTATTTTACGTGTAATGCCTTTTTTAATCAAACTGTCTGGGTTAATAACCTCGCCGTCTGAAAAAAACTTTTCTAAGGTACCCAAATTAACAACAGCTGAATAGCTTTGCAACGTAACTCTTCTGTATCCTCTTAACTTTGGATACTTTTTAAGTAATTCCCTTATAATCGGCACCATTTTTCTGCCAGCTCTTGATTTCTGGCCCTTCATGCCTTTTCCAGAGTAGGTTCCTTTCTTACCTCCCCTGCCGACTCGTTTCTTACCCTTATTTTTATGTGTTGGTTTTAGTTCGTGAATTTGCATGACACCTTATGAACGAAGTGAATAAGTTGGCACCCCGCCCTCTAAGCTCTATGTTCGTGTCTTTGCAAAACACCTACAGCATAGAGGGCGGGGTTAAAACTCACTATGTTCGTTTTAATTTTTTAAGGGCTACCATTGTTGCCCTTGCATTGTTTAATTTATTTTTAGAGCTAGAAAGAATTTTTGATGAAATATTTTTTATCCCAGCTAGATCGCAAATAGTTCTTACAGCTCCTCCAGCCACCAGTCCTCTTC
>JBDRST010000029.1:0-8826 GCA_043824525.1 bacterium | reverse complement strand
ATTTATATTTTTTCTTTTGGCTTTGCCGTTGGGCAGAACTTTGCTTCTCCTATTAAAAAGTTATTGCAAAAGGCAATAGAATTAAGCGAGGGGGATCTTTCAAGCAGGGTTTATTTAAGGACCAAAGACGAATTATCGGAGTTGGCAGATGTATTTAATAAAATAGCTGAAGAGCTTGAAGAAAGCCACATTGACAGCAAAATGATAGAAAGGTCAGTTGATGTAAAAACTAAAGCCAGGACACAGCCATTAGAAGAAACAATAAACGCCTTAGAGCAAAAAGTGCGGAACAGGACGGCGGAGTTTGAAAAGATAATGGAAGAGTCAAAAGCATTGCAAACACAAATAAAGACGAAAGAGGCGGAAGTGACACAGCTTAAAAAAGAGATTGATAGCTTAACTTCAAAGGTCAAAAAACGTAAAATCGTGAAGCCCGCTAAAGAATAAACGAATGAAATGAGTTTACCCCGCCCTCTATGCTGTAACCCCGCCCTCTATGCTGTCGGAATTACCACATCGGTAGCTCCAGAGCTTAGAGGGCGGGGACGGACATAGAGCTTAGAGGGCGGGGTGCTCGTAAACTCGCATGCCAGAGTTACCTGAAGTCCAAACTACTGTAAACGGTCTAAAAACAAAGGCTCTTAACAGAGCCTTTGTTGATGTCTGGACAGACTGGAAAAAAATTATCCGCCTTCGCTCCGCCTTCGGCGGAGCTTCGGCGAGACAAGCAAAGAAGCCAGGAAGTTTTAAGGAATTTAAAAAAGAGATTAAGAATAAAAAAATAAAGAGAATTTGGCGCAGGGCAAAAAATATAATTTTTGACTTGTCCCCCACTAATTTTGGGCAAAAGAAAGAGCATAAATTAATTAGCGGACAGAAAATTCCAAAATTAGTGGGGGATGAATCAGACGGACCTGCCCTGAGCGGAGCCGAAGGGTATTCCCTTTTAATCCACCAAAAAATGACAGGGCACTTGCTTTATGGATTATGGAATATTAAAAACGGAATATGGATACCATCGGAGCAAGGACCATTGAATGACCCGTATAATCGCTTTATACATTTGATTTTCTTTTTAGACGACCCTCCTTCGCACAAGGCTTCGGACGGGCAAAGCGGGAATATGATTGCGCTTTCTGATTTAAGAAAATTTGCAAAAGTTGAATTATGGAAAACAGAAGATTTGTTAAATTCAAAAGAGTTTAAGGGCTTGGGGCCTGAACCCTTGGATAAAAATTTTACTTTTAAAAAGTTTAAAGAAATTTTAAAAAACAAAAAGGGCAAAGTAAAGCAAGTGCTAATGGATCCCTATATCATAGCTGGCATCGGAAACATATATTCTTCTGAAGCATTATGGCAGGCAAAGATACACCCTGAAAAAAGTGTTGCAAAATTGGATAATAAAGAGTTAAAATCGCTTTATCAGGCAATAAAAAAGGTTTTGGAACTGGGAGTGAAGTTGGGTGGTGAAAGTTTTTCTGATTACAGAAAACCCGACGGCTCAAAAGGCGACTTTGACACAGAGAGAAAAGCGTATAAAAGAGAAGGCCAAAAATGCCAGCGTTGCGGAGCAAAAATAAAAAGAATTAAAGTCAGCCAGCGTAGCGCCTTTTTTTGCCCCTACTGCCAAAAACCATAAAATGATTTATTTTATTTTTGGGGAGGATTCTTATAGGTCTAAGGAAAAGCTGGGTGAGATAATTAGCGGTTATAAACAAATCCATAAATCTGGGCTTAATTTGATTTATATTAACGCAAAGGAAAGCAGTTTTAGAGATTTTTTTAATAACTTTAGAACAACCTCTATGTTTGCTGAAAAAAAATTGGTAATTCTAAAGAATGTTTTTTACAGCGTAAAATTTCAGGAAGAATTTTTAGAGGAATTAAAAAAAATAAATGATTTAAAAGATATTGTTGTTATATATGAAGACGGAGCAGATGACCCCGTTAGAGGTCAGGGAGGTTCGGCGTATCCGACAAGAAAACGAACTTCTAACGGGGTTGATCAGAGAACCAAGTTTTTTAAGACATTGCAGAAGCACGCCAAATGCCAGGAATTCAAATTTTTACAGCCAGCTCCACTTAAAAAATGGATATTAGATGAATTTACAAAAAATAAAGCAAAAATAGATTCTGGCGCCCAGAGTGTGCTTTTAGGTTTTGCGGGGAATAACCTTTGGCAAATGGCAAATGAAATAAATAAATTATCAAATTACAAAAGAGGCTCTGTTATAACGAAACAAGACGTTGAGTTGCTTGTCAGGCCGAATATTGAAAACGATATTTTTAAAACAATAGACGCCTTAGCTTCAAAAGATAAAAAGCAAGCGCTTAATTTACTGCACAAACACATTGAGAATGGCGACAATTGTCTGTATCTACTCTCAATGAT
Organism: bacterium; assembly: GCA_043824525.1. Taxonomy (GTDB): domain Bacteria; phylum Patescibacteriota; class Minisyncoccia; order Minisyncoccales; family Staskawiczbacteraceae; genus XYD1-FULL-39-28. Next base: position 6,434 of record JBDRST010000029.1, on the reverse strand, counting down.
CGCCTACCAATTCCGGAACCTTTTGATAATAAAAGAATTACAGGACGCGCAAAAGCCATATCCGGTTATTGCTAAGATGTCCGGCCTTCACCCCTTTGTTGTTAGAAAAAGTTACTACCTGTGCAATAGGTTTTCATATGAGGAGCTAAAAAAAATCTACCGGAAAATTTTTCAGATAGATTCAGATATTAAAACAGGAAAAATTGAGCCAGAAACAGCGTTAGATATGCTTATAGCAGAAATCTAAACGAGAATTTAGAATTTAGTATTTTGAATTTGGAATGGAATTTTGAATATAGAATTTAAGGTTTACATTCTCATTATTCTTTATACCGTATTCTATTCTACTTAATTCCGCAGAATTACAGCTATGTAATAAGCGGTTCCAATTCCAGATTCTAACCCATTAAATCACATTTTTGATATTAGTTTTGTTAGGCGAGATTTTCTGCGCGAGTCGTTGTTTTTTTTGATCACCCCTACTTTTGCCGCCTTATCTAGGGCTGCATAAATATCTGGTAGTAATTTTTTTGCCTCGTCGTTCTTTTTTTGCAAAACTAAACTTCTCGCTTCTTTAACAAGTTTTTTTATTGTATTTTTATACACTAAATTTCGCCCCTTTCTTTTAGCGGATTGCCTAATAGCTTTTTTTGCTGATTTTGTTATTGCCACTGTCTTGAAACTTGAAACCTGAAACTTGAAACATTTTTATTTCCATTTATGTTACACGTTTTACGTTTCATGTTTTATGAAATAATATTAGCAAATAATTATTAAATTGTAAATAGCTGCCACCTGTGGTATATTTTAAAAAGTAGTTTTTACTTTTTGCACCTTGACACTGTCCCAACTTATCAGTTGGGAATAATAGGAGAAAAGTCCAATGAATACGCTTTTAGTTTATCCAGAGTATCCAGATACTTTCTGGAGCTGGAAACGCATTATGAAGATTATTTGCAGGAAGGCGGCCTTCCCTCCGTTGGGATTGCTGACAGTGGCTGCAATGCTACCAGCTGCATGGAACAAAAAACTGATAGATATGAATGTTTCTGAGCTTAAAGACGAGGATATTTTGTGGGCAGACTATGTTTTAGCGAGCGCAATGATTACGCAAAAGGAGTCTGCAAAAAAAGTTATTGAGCGCTGCAACAAATTGGGTGTAAGGGTCATTGCTGGCGGTCCGCTTTTTACCACAGGGTACGAAGAGTTTAGCGGGGTAGAGCATTTTGTGTTAGGAGAAGCTGAGAATATATTTCCCGTTCTCCTTGGCGGCCTTGAAAAAGGATGCGCCAAAAAGGTCTATACCTCCGGTGTTCGTCCCAATATTGGTAGCGCCCCTATCCCCTTATGGGAGCTTATTAACCCAAAGGACTATGTTTCTTTGTCTGTGCAAAACTCTAGAGGGTGTCCATTTGATTGCGAATTTTGCGATATTGTTGTGATGAACGGCAGAGTTCCGCGGGTTAAATCAGCTGAACAATTTTTGGCAGAAATTGACGCCATAAAAAAAACCGGTTTTAGAGGAGGGGTGTTGGTTGTGGACGACAACTTCATTGGCAATAGAGTTAAGGTTAGGGCGATGTTGCCAAAACTGATACAATGGCAGAGAGAAAATGGTTATCCGTTTACTTTTTCCACCGAAGCAACAATAAACCTTGCTGATGATGAAAAGTTTATGGACTCTATGGCCATAGCAGGGTTTGACCAAGTTTTTCTTGGGCTGGAAACCCCTTCGTCTGCAGGATTGGTTGAATGCGGAAAATCTCAGAACAAGAATCGCGACGTTGTTGCTTCTGTAAAAAAAATTCAGAGGCATGGAATGCATACAGCCGGCGGATTTATTGTGGGTTTTGACAGCGACACCGAGTCCATTTTTGAAGACCAAATAGATTTTATCCAGAAATCTGGCGTTGTAGTGGCCATGGTAGGCTTGCTTCAGGCTCTACCAAAAACAAGGTTATATGAGCGGCTTTTTAAAGAAGGCCGCATCTTGGATGCATGCACCGGCAACAACACAGATTGTTTTTTGAACTTTAAGCCCAAGATGGACGGGAAGACCCTATTAGAGGGTTACAAAAGAGTTGTCGGGACTATTTATTCCCCAAAAGAGTACTACAAAAGGATTTGTACATTTTTGAAGGAATACAAGCCCCGAGGAAAAAAAAGTAAAAGAATAGACTGGGTTAATCTTAGGGCATTCGCTATGTCAATCTGGCACATAGGAATTACTGGAAGTTGGCGATATAAGTGGTGTTACTGGAAAACGCTGTTTGTAGTGTTTTTCAGGTACAGGAAGGCATTTCCTGAAGCAGTCGCTTTGTTAATATGGGGGCTGCATTTACGAGAGATAGCCGATACGATCTCTAAGGCATGACCTATTGGTCACATAGGACGAGCAATCGTCCTTTTTTATTTTCGCTTCAATGTTATTTAAGATAAAAAAAATAACCCAGCACTTATTTCTGTGCGCAAAAATAAGTACTGGGTCCTCGGCCGTTGCAACGGCCTCGGAATTTGACGCCCGTTCCCTGCAGTGTTAAAATTAATAAAAATTAGATTTTAAAAATGAATCCAGAAAAAAATATGGCAAATGAAGAGGATTGGGGTCGGGAAAGGACTGATAATTTTTCCCAAAGCATAGATGTGGGTGCGCCTTTTCCTTTAGAAAAGGATGTATCTCATGAAAAAGATATTCTTGAACCGCCCGAGCCTGTTGATACAGAGAAATTAGAAGAGGAAACAAGAGCAAAAGTGGAGAGGGATCGGCGAAAAGAAGAAACTCCAGAAAGCGGGTCGGTTTTAGATGAGGTGTCAAAAAAAGGCGAAACTACGGACGGATCTCCAGAAGAAACAAAAATAGAAAAACTAAACAAAGATAAAGATGCGCAAATGGCAGAAATTAGAAAAGAAGTTGAAGAAGAATTAAGAAAAAACCCTGTTCGTTTAACAAAAGAGGAGTTTTCTGATATTTCTCAAAAAGTGTTTGACGAACAAGTAGAAGCAATATTATATGGACTTTCTGATTTTGATAAGGGGATGGAGGCGTACCCAAATAGCGCTGCTGTAAGCGAGGCAAGAGAAAAAATGTTACAGAAAATGGTTGACAGCAAGGTTGTAACTGAAGCAGAAAAACAGGACGTTTGCAGCAAAGAGGCGTTTTATGAGCTTTTGCGAGACGAATATGATGCTGGAAAAATTAGATTGGCAGGTTGGCAAGAAAAAATAAAAGCGGCATTCTGGGGGATACCCATAATCCAGCAAATAGAATTTTTTCGCGGTACGGGTAAGGGAAAAATGTTGGTTATGCCCCGCATAGATGGACAAAAGGAGGTAGTTTCACTTGAAGATGCAGATATGATTATTGGACGGGCAGATATGGATTTTAAATTAAGAACCGAGGGTACCCGCCGGCAAGAAAACTTGAGAGTTTTAGCTGAAAAAGAAGAAGCGGAAAGACAAAAGAGGACTATAGAAAAATTAGAAGCAGATGATCATCCGGTAGAACAGCCAAAAATTGCAGAGGACATTAAAAAGAAAGCAGAGGCGGAACTTGGAGAAAAGTGGCCCCAAAATGAAGAGCAGGGGATAATAGACGCGGAAGTCAAAAGGAGGCTTATATATGAGGTGGAGGAATACAACAGAGTTAGAGATTATTGTAAAAACAAACTCTTTACTGCGGCCGTTGCTGAAATGAATCCGCAAGAAAAGGACCTTCTCGAAAGAAAAGGGCAATTTGAAATAAGGGGAGTTTTTGGCATAAAGGGTGCCGCTACATTAACAACAGAAGATGTTATAGGGCTTTTGGGTGAGGGATATACATTAGACCAAATTCGAGATGTAAAAAGCACTTTTTGGGGAAAGAAGATTTTGCCAGGCGAGGAAAAGCCCATTACATCAAAACAATTTGATTATTTAGTGGATGAAGGGTTTGGGAGCAAGGTTAGAGAAATAATAACAGAGGATGTCAAAAAAGGCCGTGAAAAGCAGAAGCGTGAATGGGCGGAGTGGCGCGTTAAAGAACTTGAAGCTGAAGAAAAGCTAAGACAGGAAGAAGAAAGGCTGGCAGAAAAAGCAAAAAAAGAAGAGGCAGAATTTAAGGCAAAAATTGAAACAGCAGAAAAAATGCCAAATGAAGAGAAGTTGCGTCTGCTTAATGTTCTTGGATATGAGTGGGAAGGGGCTAACAAAAGAAACAAAAAAATAAAAGCCATAGAAAAGGTCCTGGAAGGCAAAAAATATAAATGCACTTCAGAAGACGGCAAAAAATTAGAGGGAAAAGAGGCAAAACAGGAAATGGAAAGATTTAAAAAAGAACTTGAGCAAAAAAATGGAGAGCTTTCAGATAAAATTATAAACACCGCAGAGCAATTAAGCGGCAGAAAGTTAAGAAAGGAAGCGCGAGAGGCGGCAGGTTATGAGCCAGATAAAAAAAATCCAGACAGAGAAAAGCAAGAACAGTTTAGAACATGGCTCACCGAAGAAGTGCAAAAGATATTTAAGGATCAGGTAGGCAAGTTAGAGGAGTCATCTGGGATGAAAATAAAAACAATGAGGTGGCTAGATAAGTTAATGGCAGGATTGCCGAACATAGAAGCTCGAAAAAAAACCAGCGCCAAACAAAAAGGAACCATAGACACTGAAGAGCCGTCTCCGGCAGAAAAGCCCCACATAAAAAAAGGAAAAAAACTTAAACTGGTTATTAAAAATCGTAAAAAATAATTTTAAGCTATGGCGGAAAAACTAAGGACAGGAGAGCCAGAAAAAGGACTCGAAAATTCTGGCGAAGGAATAGGAAGAGGTTTGTCTAAAATTGAAGCCAGAGACGCCGCTGATTCTATCGCAGGTTCAAAATGGATTGAGGGTGCTAAGGGTTATATTTTAGGCGGTGGAAAAATAGTGGGTGTTCTTTTGGCTCTTTCGGCGTTAGTGGTTTTAAAAGCAGTTGAAGTATCCGCCATGTTAATGCAGGGAATAATTGAAAATCCGGACAAGCCGGAAAAGTGGTTAGAGCCGTTTAAGAAATCATTTAAAAAAGATAAAAAGGAAAAATGATGGAAGGCCAAAGCGTTTTAAATAAAATTTCTCCTCAACAGCAAGAATTTGCGGAACGGCTTATGAATTTGGCAATTGGTAGGGCTTTTAAGAGTGTGTATTTAAAAGTTAGCGACGGAGAAAAAAAAGAGATGGAAAAAATTTTTGAATTGGGAAGCGATAAAGAAAAAGAAAAATTTATAAAAAAATACCTGCCGAATTTTAAGCAGGTTTATAAAGAAGAGTTAGCAAAACTTGGAGAAGAGTTAAAACAAGAGATGGGGTAATAGATAGTAAGATACTAAAAAATTACTAAATTTAGCGATGAAAACAGCCGGAAAAAAACGGCTGTTTTTGATTACTTGTAAAGTGTCCGATCGGACACTTTACAAGTAAGCTTTAATTTTTTGATTAAGTCGCGGAGTTCTGCTGCTCTTTCAAAATCCAGATTCTTAGCAGCTATTTTCATTTCCTTTTCTAAAAGTTTTTTGTCATGAATCACCCAAAACTCAGAAGAAATGTCCTCTTTTTTTGAAAATCCCCAGTCGCGGATATCTTTTATTATTGCTGAGGGCGCTATTTTGTGTTTTTTGTTGTAATCTGACTGAATTTTTCTTCTCCTGTTTATTTCAGCAATAGCTGACTGCATTGATTTGGTTTTTTTGTCAGCATACAAAATTATGCGACCTTCTGCGTGTCTTGCCGCCCTGCCCATTGTTTGGATTAAGGTTGTTTTGTTTCTTAAAAACCCCTCTTTATCAGCATCTAAAATGGCAACCAAAGAAACCTCCGGCAAATCAAGCCCCTCTCTTAAGAGATTTATACCGACCAAGACGTCACATTTTCCCTGCCTGAAATCTTTTAAAATTTTTGGGCGCTCCATGGTTTTTACTTCAGAGTGCAGGTATTGGGTTTTAATTCCCCTTTCTATTAAATAATCTGAAATTTCTTCAGCTAACCGTTTTGTTAAAGTTATAACAAGCACGCGCCGTTTTTTACTAATCTCTTTTTTTATTTCTTCTATCAAGTTTCTTATTTGATTTTCTGTTTTTCTAATTTTTATAGAAGGCTCCAATAATCCAGTGGGCCTTATTAATTGTTCAACAATGTTTTTACCAGCCTCGCCCGTAGCTTCGCCCGTAGGCTCGCCCGTTGGGCTACGGCCTAAAGGGCTACGGCCGAGGGCTTTATCCTTTTCATAATCAGACGGGGTAGCTGAAACAAAAATAGTCTGTTTTTGTCTTTGCTCAAATTCCTTAAAATTTAAAGGCCTATTATCTACAGCAGAAGGCAGGCGAAATCCAAAATCAATCAAAGTTTCCTTTCTTATTTTGTCTTGCACTGCCATCGCCCTTATTTGGGGGATTGAAATATGCGACTCATCAATAAATATTAAAGGACCG
>JBDRST010000028.1:0-41858 GCA_043824525.1 bacterium | reverse complement strand
AATATTCTCCATTTACCATCCCATTTTTCTGGTTTTTTTATCTTTAAATCATCTACTTGCATCCACCCGGCTTTTTTTCTGCCCTTTGCGGTAAGCGAAAAATAGATTTGATTATTCTTTTCATAAAAATTAATAAATCCCTGCTTTTTAAGCCGATAAAAAGTGTCATAAACTTTTTTATTTTCGTATTTCTTTAGTTTTCTAAAACTGCGTAATAGATTCTGAATAAAAAATGGAGATGTGGCGGCAATAGTTATCAAGCCTCCTAAAATTAAATATCCTAAAATTAATCTGGTTATCTCGGAGGCAGGGCCGCTAAAATTATAGCGCTTATTATATTTACTCATCTTTTTTATCTATTATTTTTATTACTGTTCTATTATTACTTCATATTATCACAACTCTCTAAATACGTTAAATTCTGCTATAGCAGAATTTAACGTATTTAGACATCTGAAGGAGTAAACAAGAGTGAATGAAAGAATACAAGAGTGAATGAAAGAATAGATAAGCATAGATAAGAATAAACGAATCTTAACGCAAAAGTCTTGCTATAAACCACGATACTAGACGCCTTTGCCCTTAAGGCAATTTAAAAAGGACTTTGGCGTTTTGGGTGGTTTGGTTGGCGACTTGTTCAAAACTAACCTCTTTCAATTCCGCGATTCTTTGGATAACATGTTTTACAAAAATCGGCTCGTTCCTTGTGTTTTTATCCTCTTGAGGGGGTGTAAGATATGGACAGTCGGTTTCAACCAACATGCTCTCTATGGGACATTTTTTTATTACCTCATCTAAATTCACCCCCACACCAGAACCAGCAGTTTTTAATCCACCCCCAACCCGAGAATCTTGTCCTGGTTTGGCGTGGGGGTCAATTTTAAAAATTATTCCATTAAAACCCAAATATAAACCCAAATCTAAATAATTTTTTTCATCTTCCAGCGTTCCCGTGAAGCAGTGCACCACGCCGTTAATTTTTGATTTTTGATTTTTGATTTTTGATTTCAAAATCTCAATGAGATTTTGTTGCGCCATTCGACAGTGTAAAATAACGGGTAAATTTAATTCTCTTGCTAAATCCAACTGCTGTAAAAAAACCTGCTTTTGTTTTTCCTTAAATTGTTCTAATTTTATTTTGGCCCCGATTTTATCGAGGGTCCTCGATGGCTCTGCCATCGGGATTTTTGGCTTGTAATAGTAGTCCAAACCAATTTCACCAATTGCAACCACTTTTTTTGATTCAGCCAGTTTTTTGTATTTTTCCTTGTCAAACTCTTCTCCAAGCGGAGCAAATGCGCCCTCCTCTGGGTCTAATTTTAATTTTATTAAATCTGTTTTTATGTGGAATGGATGCATTCCTATGGCAGCATATATTCCTTCATATTTTTTAGCCAACTCAACCACTCTTTCACTGGTCTCGTATTTGGTGCCAACATCAATACAAATAATGCCCTGTTTTTGGGTTCGCTTTATAACTTCGTCTCTGTCTTTATCGTATGCTTTAAAGCTTAAATGGCTGTGAGTATCTATAACCATGGATAGCGTAGCGATATAATCATAAATGCATTTTAACATAAATATAATAAAACAGGCAGGCAAATGCGCGTGTGCATTGCCTGCCATTGGTTTCCCGAAGGTCGGGAACTGTTTTCAATCAGGGGAGGTCCCCTGAGGTGAAGCCTTATCCGGCTCTTTGCCTTTGCCGGTAGCAGCTTCATTTCGGTGGATCGCGTCAAAGACCTCTCGCCTATGGACCGGTACCTCTTTTGGCGCCTCTATCCCAAGACGAACCTTGTCTCCGCGAATCTCCACCACCACGATGGTAATGTCATCGTTGATGACAATACTCTCGTTCTTCTTACGCGATAATACCAACATCTGAATTCTCCTCAAAAATGGGGGGGTGGCCATCGAGCTATCCATAACCCGAATCAATGAGCCACTTATATTATAGTAAATTACGGTTAAAAGTCAAGGGCAAATAAAAGGGGCTGAGAGATGTCTCGGGCCCCCTAGAGCGACCGCGCGAATTTATCCTTGCTGTTCTTCGTCTAGAACCTCTACCGTTTTGCCACCAATTCTTTTGAAGAATTTAGGCCGAGGGTGCAGATTCCATAAAACGAACCAGACAAGGAGTATCCCGCAGATTACAGATAACACCAGCTTTAGAAGCATATACGCCATTGTGATTTTCTCCTTTCAGTTTCAGTCTAAAGCCTAAAATAATTTTATAACAAAAACAACTCATTGTCAATAGACGCAATAAAAAAACAACCCGTCTGAAGAAAGGGGGTTGCTAAATAATAAATTAAATCCTTGGAAAAAGAGTTTCTTTTTTCCTGATTTTGACAGCCTTTTTAATTTTTTCTGAAGTTTCTGGTAAAAACGGCTCTAATAAAACGGCTATTTCATTGAGCGCAAAAAACAAATCGTTGATTACTTCAGGTTTTTTTGTTTCCCAGAGCTTTTCGTCGTTTATGTATTTGTCGCAATAACTTATTAAATCCCAAACCAACGCCAATGCCTCGTTGAATTTAAAATTTTCTATTGCTATCCTATAATTATCTTTTATTTTTGCAACTTTTTCTTTTGTTTTTTTTGTTGCTTTTGGCGCGCTGTTTAAACCTCCGGCAATGCCTAAAATCCTTGCCACCAAATTTCCAATTCCTCCTGCTAAATCCGCATTAAATCTTTGCTCAAACTTTTCATAAGTAAAATCACCGTCCTCTGCTGAAGGAATCTCCCTTAAAAGATAATATCTTACGGCATCTACGCCGTATTTATTAACCAGTTCAAATGGGTCAATAACGTTTCCCAATGATTTTGACATCTTCTGGCCGTTTACCGTTATAAACCCGTGTATAAAAATTTGTTTTGAATTTAGCAGTCCAGCAGAAAGCAACATTGCCTGCCACATAGATGACTGGTGGCGTAGATTATCTTTTCCGGCAACTTGCAAACCCGGCCAAAAATCTTTAAATTTCTTTAAGTCTTCTGGCCATCCTAATGCTGATATATAGTTCACGAGCGCATCGAACCAGACAAATATTGTCTGTTTTTCGTCATCTGGGACAGGAACGCCCCAAGGCATTTTTTCTTTCAACCTTGAAATGCTAAAATCCTGCAAACCTCTCTTGGTAAATTTTTTTATTTCATTAAATCTGGACTCTGGAACCACAAAATCTGGATTTTTATGATAAAAATCCAGAAGGGCTTGTTGGTATTTTGAATACCTAAAAAAATAGTTTTCCTCTTCAATTATTTCTATTTCCAAATTGGGGTGTATAAGGCATTTTTTATCAAGCAATTCTGAATCAGTTTTTTCCATTTCGCATCCGACACAGTATTTAGCTTTATAATTTTTTTTATAAATATCTCCATTTTTATAACACCTAAGCCAAAATTCCTGTGCTGCCTGTATATGATGCTCGTCTGTGGTCCTAACAAAATTGTTATAGCTTAAGTTTAAAGCTGATTTTAATTTTCTGTTTTTTTCAGCATAGGAGTCGCAATATTTTTGAGGATCAAGGTTTTCTTTTTTAGCACCCTGAAATATCTTCAACCCATGCTCGTCTGTTCCCGTATTAAAAAAAATGTCGTGTCCGGTGCTTCTATAATATCGGGCAATTACGTCTGCCTGTATAATTTCCAGCGCAAACCCGATATGCGGGTCTGCGTTAACATAAGGCAGTGTTGTCGTTATGTAAAATTTTTTTGCCATAATGTATAATTTATGTATATTATCACATTTCCATAAAAAATAAATGATATTGTTAGCACACCTATTGTTTGGGGCCGTCATTGGCTCATATATCAAAAATCCAATTTTAGCTATTGCGCTGGCTTTTTAAAGCCGTTATTTTTGGGTTTTATCCCGCCCGCAAAGTATTCTATTAAAAAAATCTCCAATTTTTGGAGAGTCGCAGCCCAGGGGATAGTTGTTATTATTTCTTTCGCCTTATTAAAAACCTAATCTGATTGTATGACTTCTGCTCTTCTTTTTTCTAAAAATTCTTTTGCAAACTCATAGATTATACCAAAAATCGGCACCGCAAAAATCATTCCCAAAAATCCAAACAACTTAGCTCCTAAAAATAAAGAAACCAAAACTAAAACTGGCGGGATGTCGGTCATTTTTTTCATTAATAACGGGGTTAAAATAGTGTTTTCAATTGTCTGAATCACAGTAAAAGCTATTAAAACATATAACGCTGCAAGCGGGGAAGAAGATATGGTCACAAAAATAGCTAAAAAGATACCGGTTATCCACGGGCCTATGTAGGGTACAAAGTTTAAAAATCCTGAAATTAGGGCTAAAATAAAAGCATATTTTACTCCAAAAATATAAAAAATAATATAAGAAGCTACTCCCACAAACAAGCAAGCCAATATCCTTGCCGCAAACCAACCGGCGACCTTCCTCTTGACTCTCTCAAAAATCGTCTTGATTTGATCTTCATATTTTTGATGAAAAAGCAACAACAAAACTTTTTCTATTCCTCTTTCTTCTAGAGATAAGAAAAAAGCCATTGCCAAAATGGACACTGTGGCCGCCAGACCGCCAAAGAAAACCGTGATTGCCCTTATAATGCTTTGAGAATTTTGCTGAAAGTTTTTAGCAAGGCTGCTTGAGAAACCATCAAAGTCATGCGCCATATCAGCTCCCAATTGTTTTAAAATTGGGCTAATTTGTTCAAAATATTCCGGCAAATATTGGGAAAATTGGCGCACCTCGGAGATAAAAATTGGGACTGCGATATAAATTAGCGTTCCTAAAATCCCAAAAATTGACAAATAAACTATAAGTATAGCTAAAATCTTTGGTATATGAAGCTTTCTCAAAAAGTTTATACCCGGATCAAATAAAATAGAAATCGCCAAAGCGAAAAAAAACCAAATAGCTATCTCTCTGGCTAAATAGATAACGTAAAAAATTAGAATCGCTATAAATACTTTAACTATAGCTCCCCAAGAAATGCCCAACGTGTGCTCAGACATTATCCGTCTCTGATTTTATCTCTATTTGTTGCAAATAACACTTCACGAACAAATTTATGATTGGTCAGAGGGTTAAATTATTAAAATCTTTTTTAATTCTTCTTTTTTATTTTCCTCAATCGGTCCGATAACAGCAAGGTTGAGCTTTTCTGGCAAAAAAATATCTTTGGCTACTTTCTTTATATCATTTACAGAAACTTTATCAATCATTTCCAGCTTTTGCTCTGGCGTAAAAATTTCCTGACCCATAACCTCTTGTATAGCATAGAAAGAAGCTTTAGCATCGGTGGCATCCAAAGACAAAGCCATTTTCCCCCTTATATAATCTTTTGCCTTTTTAAGCTCTTTTTCGGTTATGCCTTTATTTTTTAAACTTTCATATTCTTTTAAAATTAAACCAACTGCTTTTTCCAGGGAATCATTTTTAATTCCTGCCTGAGTTACCAGATATCCCGCGTCTGTTGTGGCGTCATAAGATGTGTGCACATAATAAGCTAAACCGTTTCTTTCTCTCACTGAAATAAATAATCTGGAACTCATATTTCCCCCTAAAATCACGGACATCAAGCTTAAAGCATATCTTCTTCTGTCAAACATATTATATGCTCTGACTCCCAGGCAAAAATGCGTCTGGTCTGTTTTTTTATTATAAATTAAAACTTCCGGCTCTGATTGCTCTTCTTTCACAGCAACCTTGCCAAGAGAATCCTTTTTTTCTAATTTTCCGAAATATTCTCCTAATTTTTGCTGAATTTGGCTTGGCTTAATATCTCCAGCGATACAAACAACCGTATTTTTGCTTGAATAATGGGAATTAAAATAATCTAAAATTTTATCCCTGTTAAAACTCAAAATATTCTCCTTTTCCCCAACAATTCTCCATCCGGCTGGCTGGTCTTTGTAAAGCAAATCTTCAAAAAGTTCTGAAACATAAGCTGTGGGCGTATCAAGATACATATTTAGCTCTTCAACTATCACTCCTTTTTCCCTTTGGATTTCTTCCTCTTCAAATTTAGAGTTCAAAAACATATCAGAAATCCAGTCTAAAGCAATATCAATATGTTTTTTATCAACTTTTGCCCAAAACCCGGTAACCTCTTTTGAGGTAAAAGCGTTGTACTCTCCTCCGATCCTGTCTAAGGTTTCAGAAATCCTTAAAGTATCAGGCTTTTTTTTTGTGCCCTTAAAAAACATATGCTCTAAAAAATGGGAAATGCCATTTATGTCTTTTGTTTCATATTTTGAGCCCGTGCCCACTAAAATTAAAACCGTAACGCTGTTTGCGTTTTTTACCGGGACTGCAAGGACCCTTAACCCGTTTTTTAAGGTTGTTCTTTTAAACATAAGATATTTTGTTTATTAGACCTGTTGCTTAATAAGATTATAAGCGAAATGAAGAAATTTTGAGCGAAAAATCAGAAAAATTCAAAGGTTTGCCCTTCGGCAAGCTGACGAATTTTTATGATTTTACAGCCAAAATTTCAAATTGCAGCATAAATCCTTATTAAGCAACAGGTCTATTATACATTAAAAATATCCAAAAATCATTACTGTCTCGTTGTCAATAAAACAGCGGCTGTCAATAAAAGCAACAAAATAAACCCGGCTACCCTTAATCTTCTGGAGCTAATTTTTATTTTCTTAAGGAATAAAAGATAACTGACAATAATCGGCGGTATAAAAAACGGCAGAAGCCACAAAAAACTAATGGGCAGCGAGCCAAGAATATCAATGTTTGAATAAATCGAGTTCAAGCATAGCAGGAGAAAAAAGAGAATTGATAGAATAAAAAAAACAGCGGAAATTATAAGTGTTGTTTTTTGAGATAAAAGGGTTGTGGTATTTTTAACTCCGCGTTTTATCAAAAACGGCTTATCATATCCTTTATACAGCATGTATCCTCCATTTTTGACAAAAACCAATGCGAACATAGGCAAAAGAGGCGGAAATGAATTTTCAAAAATAAGCCAAGCTGCCACAAATCTAAATAGAAATGTCAAAGAAGCGCCAAAAACAACATCCACTATAATCTTTTCCTTAAAACGAGTGTAAGGCGAAGAATATAGAAAACTTATTATCAGTAAAACTATTAAAGAGGCAAAAAAATAAATATTAATCAAAAAACCAACAACCAAAGCAATAATGGCTAAAACAACCGCTATGGCCAGCGCCTTGTTTTTTCCAAAGTATTGTACGGAATAAAAATAACGTTTTTTATTTTCATTTTCCTCGTCAGCGGCCATATCGCATACAGAATTATAGGCGTAAGTTGCCGAGAATGTTAACGAAAGCGAAAAAACACCCAAAATAAACAGACCCAAATTTAATTGGCTTGAAGACAGATAAAGCGCCAGAGAAACTACAGCAATATTTTTGACACTGCTTAAAGGCCGCGTAAGCCGAGCGAGGTTTAATAAAAGGTCAGCCATTTAGCCTGTCTTTTAAAAGGTTTGAGAGTTCAGAAATTTTTATTCTTTCTTGCTTCATTGTATCGCGGTCGCGGACAGTTACGGTGTTATCATCTAAGGTTTGGAAATCCACAGTAACTGCTTTGAATGTGCCAATTTCGTCCTGGCTGTAATATCTCTTTCCGATATTTCCCCTGTCGTCAAAAGCAACCGTAAATTCTTTTTTTAGGTCGTGATATATGTCTTGAGCTTTCTTCACCAACTCCGGCTTATTTTTTAAAAGAGGAAATACCGCAACTTTATAAGGAGCCAGTTTTGCTGGAAGCTTTAAAACAACCCTGTCTTTCCTTGCCTCGCCGGAGCCGTTTTCGGCGGAGGCGGGTTCTTCTGTGTATGCCTCACATAGCACAGCTAAAACAGATCTATCCACTCCCCATGTTGGCTCTATAACGTGCGGGTAAAATTTTTCACCGGCTTCAGCGTCTTCATATGGCGGCTCCTTAAAATGATTTTTTAAATCAAAATCAGTTCTGTAAGCTAAGCCATAAAGCTCCTCTCTGCCAAATGGAAAATCGTATTCAAAATCAATTGTTTTTTTAGAATAATGAGCCCTCTCGTTTTCTGGCACGTCCAACTCATGAATATTTTTTTTATCTAACCCAAGTTCATCTGTCATCCATTTCCACATTTCTTTTTGCCACATTTCAAAAGTTTTTTCCCAATCCTTCTCTTTGGTAAAATATTCTATTTCCATTTGCTCAAACTCGCGGGTACGAAATATAAAATTTCCGGGGGTTATTTCGTTTCTGAATGCCTTTCCAATTTGCGCTATGCCAAAAGGAATTTTTTTTCTTGAAGTTGTTAAAACATTTTTAAAATCAACAAACATTGCCTGGGCGGTTTCCGGTCTAAAATATACTGTGTTTTCAGCATCTTCAACAGGCCCTAAAAAAGTTTTAAGCATTAAATTAAATTGTTTTGGTTTCGTAATTTCTCCGCCACAGTCCGGACATTTTCCTTGCCCCGCCGTAGTCCCGACAGAAGTCGCGGACGAAGGAGGGTTGGCTTTAATCTGATCGGCGCGAAACCTATGATGGCATTTTTTGCATTCAACTAAAGGGTCGTTAAAAGTATCTAAATGACCGCTTGCTTCCCAAACTTTTGGATTCATTATTAAAGCGGCATCAATACCCACAATATCATTTCTATCGTGTACAAACCTTTTCCACCAAAGATTTTTTATATTATTTTTTAATTCAACTCCCAAAGGTCCATAATCATAACTGTTCGCCAACCCTCCATATATTTCAGACCCCGGAAACACAAAACCTCTTCTTTTGCACAAAGACACAATTTTCTCCATAGAATTATTTTTTTGTTCTTTTGCCATATTATGTTAAATTAGTTTATCTTACTCTGAAAAAAAAAGAATTTCAACTCAAAAACCCCTAAAAAGGGGGGTTTACTACTAACTTCCTTTTGCTTTATAAAAACTTATACCCTATCATCTTATATATGAGTTTAGCTGTCATAAAATCCGGCGCAGGAAAGTTTTTTATAGGGCAAAGCTCAACCACATCTGCGGCAATAATATTTTTCTTTAAAAAAACCTGTTTTAAAATATCTAAAACTTCTTGCCAGTATAAACCGCCGGGTTCAGGCGTTCCGGTCGACGGCATTATTGAGGGATCAAAAACATCAACGTCAAAAGTCAAATAAACATCCTTTGCCAGATTATTTAAAATATCGTTAATTTTCCAATTGTTCTTATCCTTTGCCCAAAAAATTTTTATTTGCTGCGGATTTTTTTTAAAAAAATCAAATTCGCTCCCCTCTTTTTTCTCGTTACTGATGTTTCTTATGCCAACCTGCACTATATTTTTAACTTCCTTTAATTCTTGAGCGCGCCTCATCACGCAAGAATGGGAAAACTTATTACCCTCAAAGCTGTCCCTTAAATCTGCGTGGGCGTCAAAATGCAAAACCGAAAAATTTTTATAAACCTCCTTGACCCCCATTAAAGCGCCGAAGGCAATTGTATGCTCTCCCCCTAAAATAACAGGAAATTTATTTAAAGAAATTATTTCATTAATTTTTTTTGATAAGGGCAGATAAAAATTATCGCCCCTTTTAGGTTTTGGTTCTGTAATGGTGCAAACGCCTACTCTTTTGTAAACTTCTTTTTTCAGCTCCTCGTCAAACAATTCTACCTGAGAGGAGGCGGAAATTATGGCTTTAGGCCCGTATTTGGCGCCTGTTTTATAACTCGTGGATGCCTCATATGAAAAGGGCGTAATCACTGCTTTTGATTTTTTAAACTGAGAATATTGGGGGGCGATATTTAAAAAATTCCCGAAATTTTTCATAAAAAAATCTTACTGAAATTTTTACGTTTGCGTTTTTTCCAATTCCCCTTATGGTATGCGTAGCTTGACAATAACGGCAAAACTGATGTTGCTTCAGCATAAACCATCTGATCATAACCTTGTTTTACTTTTCCCCAAGAGCTTGCTTCTTTTAATGTTGAAGAAGAGCAGGCGCCATCTCTTGCGTCAGCCACTGTAATCTGAACCGCGTATTTGTGCATTGGAACATCAAACCCTAAAATTTCAGCTGCAACAACTGTGTCCTGTATAAAATTTTTGGGCACGCCTCCACCAATAATTAGAACGCCGGATGCCTTTGCTTTAATTTTAATCTTTGTCAGCTCCAAAAAATCCTTTACAGAGTCAATGGAAACATGTTTGCCGGGATTTTCCCATTGATGGCGCACCAAACCAAATCCAGCGCTTGAATCAGAAAAGGCAGGGCAAAAAATAGGAACATTGTTTTTAAAGGCGACTTCAACCAAGGAGTCCTTTTTTTTAGAATGCGTTATAAGATATTCCCCCATTTTTGAAATAAATTCTCTTGAAGAATACGGTCTTGGTTCAAGGGAATCAGCAATTCTCTTTACTGTCTGGTCGCATGCCTGAAGCTCCTCTTCATCTATAAAGGTGTCGTAAATCCTGTCTATATATAATTTTCTTAAAAGATTATCATCAATGTTCGGGCTGCCCTTATAATGCCTAAAGCCCAATGCCTCAAAAAAATCCATATCAACAATGCTGGCTCCTGTGGCTATTATGGCGTCAACCATATTGTTTTTTACCAAATCAACGTATATCTGCATACACCCCGCGCTACTTGTTGAACCCGCAATAGCTAAAAAAATAGCGCACCCTTTATCCTTTATCATCATGTCATAAATTTCTGAAGCCCGCGCTAAATCGCGAGCTGTAAAAGACATGCCTGCCATAGATTCAATAATGCGCCTTGAGTCAAACGATTTTATATCAATGTGCTTAATCGGAGTTTTAAGAAGATTTTTTTTAGTTTTCTTTGTCATTTAAATTTTCTGCGGACACAAATACGGCAGCCGCGACAACTGTTGTCCATAAGCCATCTTTATTTCCCTGCGCAGATTGAGTTATATTTGTTGTTGTTACAATCTTTCCTGAGAGCTTATAAACGTTTTCTCTTTCGTCCCAAGCCGTGTCAGGATCAAATTCAATTCCCAGAGTTGTTGCCAGCATCGTGGCCGCTAAGTCCTCGGCGCAGTCTGCTGCTTTTTCGTCTGTTTCACCGTACGGATGATGTTCTGATAAATAGCCGTACTGCTCTTGATTGCCGGCTGGAACAGCGCATCCTATGGAAGCTGCTATCAACCGATTTGGCTCGTTTGTTGAATTCCTTGCCATAACACAATATACAACCTCACCCGGCTTTAGAGCTTCCAGCCCTTTTTCCTTTGGAATTCTTTTGCAGCCCGGTGGCAAAATACTGGAAACTGAAACTAAATTAAATTTTTCAATGCCCGCGTCTCTCAACGCCATCTCAAAAGACATTAATTGCTGCCTGGCAATACCAACGCCTTTGGTAAAAAACATTTTTGATGGAACCATAGTAAATTATTATTGCACTATCCCTCCCCCGGAATTAATAAAGTCATCTGGCAAGCTTGTGTTAATGCCTGAATCTTGAGCTGAAATTATTGTGCTTGTAAATTGATTTTCCCCTGAAATCTGCGCCCTGCCTATTAAGGGCGCTGCAGAGCCTCTTTGCGAGCCCGAAGGCGTCAAAGACACCTGAAAAGAAATTGAATGCGGGTTTCCTCTCAAGCCTTCGCCAGCCAAAATATCTCCAGCTGACCAAACAATTTCACGGCTGGCAGAATCAAACGAAAAGCTTGATGACTCGTTAGAGGGAACAATTTTACCTGTTAGATTTACGTTTTCAGGCAACATTGCTTTTACTTTGACATTTTTGGCGTCGTTAAAAAAGTTTTTTATATCCCAGGTTATTGTATATGTGGTGGCTTCCCCTGTTTTTGGCGGAATAGGACCCAAGTTTTCAATATCCGGACTTTTGTAATACCCTTTTTGGGAAATCACTAGGCCGTAATTTACTTTTATTTCAAACTTTTGAGTAATTTGGGATATATTAACTTCGTCTGTTATTACGGTATTGCTTTCCTCTGAACCAGAGGGGTTCCAGTCGTTTTTTACTTTTACATAAAAAACAACCTCGCCCTCTTCTTGCTCATCCAAGTGCCTTAATTGAGGAACCTGCCTGTGGTCTAAAACAATCATATTATCGCTTACTTGCCCGCCCTGCACCTGTATTGTGGACATGTCTAAGGCCTGTCCGTCCAATTTTACAACCATAAATAAATCATCAAAAGGCGTGGTTCCTATGTTTCTGAAAAAAATCTGGTAGCGCAAAGTTTCGCCGGGTGAAGCAATATAGGACGCAGAACCATTGACCTGCTGGGATATAAACAGCAACGGCTGGATAACCTCCACGTTTTTTTGCGCTTCTTTTATGGCAATAAAATTTCCATTTTGCCATATTCCAAGCTGGGCAAAAAAATTTAAGGATTGCCCGGCATCTGCCAAAACCAGACCCTTAATATTAACCCTGCCTCCTTCAGCTTTATTTAAAGATTGCAACCTCCATTCAGAGCCGTCCAAGGATGCGGGGTCTGATGACTCGATGTCAAAACCGTCCAATGGAGTAATTTTTAAGCCAAGGTCTTCCAGCGGATAATCAATGTTGGAAAAATAGTTAATTGCGTATTGCAGGGCCTTTCCTTTTTCAGTTTTTGAAGGCAGGTCAAAATCCAGAGTAACGGCAACCGTCTCAATTTTTGTGGTAAAACTGGTAGTTGATTCGTATCTTACAGTCAAATTTTTGGGCGTATAGGAAATTGATGCTTTAGCTGTCTTTAGGTCCCCCTCTTTCCCCAAAAGTCGCGTTTTAATTTTTACTACCTCTTCTCCGCCGGGGTATATGTCGTCTAAGTCCTGGGTTATCCTTGTTCTGCTGTCCTCGGTTAAAGAGTTTTCGGGCATATCAAAAATAAGGATTGGGTTTTCTAAAACAAAATTTCCGTTATTTTTATATTTTACGGTGTATTCTATTTCCTCTCCCGCCTTTGCATTATCTTGACCTAAAATATCCAAACGCAAAATTTCTTTTGAAAACATGCTTTCCCTGTAAAGCCAAAAGGCGACCACTCCAATGATTACAACGCCCAGCAGGATAATAAAAAGCAGTTTTTTATTCATTTTCCAATAAATTTAATAACTTGTTTTTTAAAATTTTTAAGGTCTTCCGTTTGCTCTTTTAAAATTTTGTATATTTTCTTTCTGTCTATTTTCCCGTATTCGTGAACCAATAGATTCCTCAATCCGACCATTTTTATCAGTTTATTCACCATTTTCTCTGAAATTATTTTATGCGCGTAAATAATTGAAATTGCCTCATAATTATCTTTGGGTCTTTCCAACCCTAAATCAATTATAAGCAAATGAGAAACATCAACTATTATTTGTATCGATAACTGCAAATACCTCTCGGTATTGCCAAACAAATGAAAATCAGACAAAAAAACCTTTTCGCTTTTCGCCTCTTTTTTTAGCTGAGAAATATAGTTCAGATATTCCTGAAAATTTTCCAGTTTCTCTAAAATTTTTTGTCGGGTTAATGAAGTCATAGCTTCATCATACGTTTGTTATATTTTTCTAAAACAAATCTAAAATCAAAATACTCATTCGTTGTTTTTAGCTCAAAATCAATTCTCTTGCTTTCATCTCTGCTAAAAATTAACTTTCCCTCTTTCAAAACAACATACTTTAAAAAAGGAGGAGTGCTATTCAAAACCAAAATATCCGCTTCTTTTCCCAACGCCTGGGAAATTTCTGAAATCAATTCCAGTCGTTCATCAAAAAAATCGCTTACTCTTGCTTTATCCATATAAACAGCTATATCAACATCGCTCTCTGAATTGAAGTTCTGATAGGCAAATGAGCCGAAAACATAACAAAATAAAACCGCTTTCTTTTTCCGAAAGATTTTTTCCAATATAGGAGTTATCGTTGTTAAATCTATTTTTTCCATATGATTTTAGTATATCAAATTTTCTTATTTATTCAACAAAAAGCCCGTAAAATCTTTTGCTTCAGTTTTTGGCAACTTCCATGTTTTAATAATCCAATATAAGAGTTTATTGTTTCTGAATTTGGATTTTTCTCTACCCTCTTTAGCATTCTGTTTCTGGTTTTGGTCCTTAAAACTCTGTAGTCAAAAAAGTTTACCCAACTAATTCCCCCCCCCAGCCAGTTTAATTTGGCAATAACGCAAAAGTTGGTTGCGGCATATAAAATGTGGCAAAGGTTTTTGGACGATTTTCCAAAGAATTCTCGATATACATTGGGCTCTAAAATAGACTCTTTGTTTTTAGAAACGATAGAAAACATAATAAAGGCAAGGTATTCTGACAAAATAGAAAAACAAATTTTTCTGAAAAGGGCTTCTGTGAAATTAGACCTGCTTAAATTTTTTCTGCAAATTGCTTGGGATATAAAGTCATTGGATAATAAAAAATACATAAGGATTTCTGAAAAATTAAATGAAGTTGGTAAAATGCTGGGCGGATGGATAAAATCGCTGAATTAAAAACCACCTCAAAAAAGGTGGAAAAAAACAAAGAGAGTTACGGGGGCGGCGGAACAACCAGTGAATGACGGGATTCCACAAGTTGTCGGGATGGGCATAGTTGGTGTTCAGCCACAGCTTGGACTCATTGCGCTTCACGTAGAAAACGTTCGGATCGCCGTTGGAGTCAAACAAGCAAAAATGCGTAAAATGTCATCTGCGCCACTGCCCATTGAATGCTCTTTGAGCTGTACAATTAATTTAACATTTTACACCAAGTATCTTCGTTTTTTAGCAAATCAGGTGCGACTCTCCCAGAAGTCGTAACCTCCGAAATTCTGCGCTTCCCTGAAATTCAGAATTCGGCCGCCCAAAGCCTACGTTTCCGCATACTTTCTTAACAGAACAAATACTAACCGCGGACATATTGGCCTACTATCCAAATTTATAATAACATTTTTAGAAAAAAATAAAATCCCTATCTTCGCAACTGCGAAGACAGGGATAACTTCGCCAAAGAACCAAGAATCCAATTTGCTAGACAGCGAACAGAATTCCAAATGTCCAAGGGCAGAAACGAAGATTACTTGCGGGGGCGGCGGAACAACCAGCGAACGACGGGATCCCACAAGTCGCCGGGACGGGCATAGTTGGAGCTCAGCCACAGCTCGGACCCATAGCGCCCCACGCAGAAAACGTCCGGATCGCCGTGGGAGGCAAACAGAGGCTTCATGCCGATAAATCGACATTCTCCCTTCGGTTGGTTTCTGTAATCCAGCCGGAGTTTGGGACCGATCCACGGAGGACAGTCCTCCAGCCCGAGCTTGTAAGCGCCGACAAACACCTCCGCAGTACTCGCGTTCCGGCATTCGCTCACAAGCTCTTCCACTGAATGATCCTCTAAGTCAAACTCCTCGTTGGGATCCACGTTTACGAGCGACTGGGCAAACTCGGGCTTAGACATAATGTTCTTGGCCCAATCGCTGACATAAATACTCTCCCCTTCAAAGGCCACCAGAAAATCCTGAGCAGACTTGAAACCACCGAGCACTACGGTTCGCCAGACAGACCAAGGATTCTCCTTACGGAGAAACTTGGTCAATGCCCGGTTCCATTGCCCGCCATCTTCTCCCGACATTTTTTGCAGGAGGTCTGTCAGCGGTCCACTTGCATCGCAGAGCGCTAGCCGACTCATGGTCAGCTCCTTCATAAAAGAGGTTTGCTTGACCGCCGAAGTAGCAGTCACAGCCAGAAAACACCAACCAATTATTAGTTACTTCTGGCTGTGACTGCCTCCGTCAGTTGACGGACTCGAATAATTTTATAAAGATCTATATATTTAATCATAGCATAATATCTTACCTATGTCAAATCAATCAAAAAACCTAGAATTTAGATTTAGGAATGAACAGGAGAAAATGTGTGTACGGCGTTTTCAAAAATGCTCTCAAGTAAGTTTTGCGAAGTCTGCCCTATTTTTAATCTGGAAACGGTCTGCCAGTCTTTATTTAAAACCAATCTTAAAATTTTAGCAACATCTGAATTTATCTTTGGACGGGAATCAGAATAATCCCTTTTTACCGTTGCGCAATTTCCACAAATGATTCCCCCTTCTTTTCCGGAAAAATAAATATTATACGGGTCTAATTTGCATCGGCAAACAGCGCAATTTGAAACCTCCAACCGATATCCCTGAAAAGATATAAAATTCCAAAAAAAATAGTGGAATGCCAGCTGGTAATTATTAATTTTGCACCCGCTAAAGCATACGTTATCTAAAATCTCTTCCAATAATTTAAAGGTTTTTTCATCTTTTTCCTGGCCTTTTATAAAATTATCTAAAACATCTGAAATTTGGAGCGTAATTTTTAACCTTTTTGGATCTTCGCACAAATTTTTAAACTTCTTTATTTTTGCGGCGCTAATAAGGGTCCTAATATTCTTTCCCTGGATAAATTCAACTTCCGATAAATAAAACATATCAATGCCGGACCTTAATTTTGAAGTGATTTTTCTTATGGCTTTTCCTGTTATTTCAAGCCGGCCAAAATCCTCGGTAAAAATTGAAAATATCCTGTCTGACTCGTTCTTGTCAATTTTTTTAAAAACAAACCCTTTGGTTCTATAATAACTAGCCACTTTTTACTTTATTTATACGGATTTTTTATGCCGCTGACGTTTTTTAAAAATTTTATCTGCTTTCTTAGTGTTTCTTTTCTTTTTAAATTTGGCGTAGACGCCCATTCCTTGCCCATGCGCCTCAAATTAACTTTTACATCTTTCTTTGAAATATTCCTTCCATATATCTTGCTAAAAAATTCCTTTTCTAGTTTTACTCTTTCCATTGGCTTTAAATTAAGCCGCACGTCTTTTTGGGCCTTCCAAATACCAGAGTCTCTTCTTAATTTCCTTCTTAATTCTATTCTAGAAATTTCCTCTTTGTTTCCGAACAATGCAGACTCCCCACCCAATTTTACCCCTTTTTGCCTCGCGCCAATGCCCAATTCGTCTTTCATAAAATCCGGCTTTTCATACAAAGGAATTCCTTCTTCAGCTTTTGCCCTGTTAATTGGCGAGGAACCATTCCTTGCCGCCTTCCTGTTTTTTTGTCTTTCTCCCACTCCTAACTCGTCTTTCATAAAATCCGGCTTTTCATACAAAGGAATTCCTTCTTCTTTTGTCTGCGCTTCTTTTTCTTTTTTATAACCCGCAGGTTGTAACCCTGGTTTTTGGCTGTCAACTTGCTCTAATGGCTCTTCCTGCGACCTCGCTCTTTTAAGCGGCGAGCCCCCGGCCTGTTGCCCACCTTTAGCTTGGTTGTTTTCCAGCTCGGGTTTGTCGTGTGAATCTTTCTTTGCAACTGATATTTCGATTTTTGGAGAAACGGGAGCACTGCCAAATATTTTTTCTAGCCTAATTTTTGACTGCTCCTCTAAAAAGGATTCTTCCTCAATATCTTTTTTGTCTTTTATTTCATTAACTTCTAATTCATCTTTCATAAAATCCGGTTTTTTGTACGGTGAAATTTCTTCTTTTTCTGCTTCTGTTCTTTCTACTTGATTGCTGATTCCTTTTTCTTGGGCCGGTTGGATTTTTGAATGCGTCTCGCTTTGCTGAATCGGCCGATTTTTTTTAACCTGTCCTTGAGGCGTTTTTTCTTCTGGCAGCCCGCCAGATTCTTTTTCGGCTTTTGCCCTGTTAATTGGCGATTCGTCCGCAGGTTGGCGAACTTCACCTTTTGGTTTTAGGGTTGCGGTTAAATTATTTTTTATTTGTTTGTCCGTTTCGTCTTTCTGAGCAACCTGTGTCTTAGCAGGCGGTGTTTTACTTTTAACTTCTGTTTGATTTTTATCTTCAGGCGGCGCAGGCGCATTCTCCACCTTTTTATTTTCTTCTGCAGTTTGCGTTTTTGATGCTGGTTGTTTTTCTTCTTCTAGCGCAGAAGGCGCATCTTCGTGCCGATGTCTTCTTGAAACGGGTATCTTAATTTTTGGCATAGAAAAACCTCCGTGCCGCGCTTCTGCCTGCTCCTCTAAAAAGGATTTTTTTTCTGGGGTGTCGTCTGGATTTTTTAGTTTTTCAAGGCTAGCTTCAATATCTTTTCCCTCTTTTTCATTTTCTTTTTCTTCGTCGGTTTTTAATTCTTTATTTTCCGATTTTGTAGTCTGATGATATTGCAAAGGAGGAGTTTTTATAGACTGCATAGGTTGCTCCTTGTCTTGAGCCATAGCGGTTTCTCTCCTGCTTTTTTCCAATTCCTCAACTTGAAGCGAAATATCCTCTCCTTTATCAGTCAACGCTCCCTCCATAGGATGCCCTTCTTCTTTTCTTCTTGAAAATCTTTTAATCAACGCTTTGATTATCCTAAAAATCGCTCTTAAGATAATAAAAAAAATTAAAATAAAAACAGCTAAAACCGCGCATAAAATTGAAAAGAATATTATGTTGTCTCGCGTCAAAAAAACAGAAAAATTCATTATACTTTTTTAATAACTATAGATAATTTTACACCCTCCTCTTTTTCTGTGATAATCTCTGTTGCTCTGAATGTTTTCAGTAAAAAATCTTTATTTTTTTCTATTAGATCTACAACATATTTATCTCCAGCAATAATTACAGAAATTTTATCTTGGGGTACCAGTCCCTGTTTTTTTCTTTCACCCTGTACTTGCCTAATTATTTCTCTTATTATGCCTTCCTCCTTTAACTCCTCTGTGAGATTAGCATCAAGTTCAACTTCTTTTTCTATGCTTGCATCAAAATCAATATTTTTAACATTCACCTCGTCTTTTACTAAAACAAGCAATTCTTTTTCGTCCTTAATTTTTGATTTTTCGTTTTTGATTTTTAAGTTATTTAATGGCTGTCTTATTTTCAAACCATTTAAAACTCTTTCTGCTAAAGACAAACTAACAATTTTTCTTACCTCGTCCATTTTTCCGTCAAGGTCTTTGTTAATAAATTTTTTATTGTGCTTAGGCCAATCTTCTAAATGCACTGATTCTGCGTTATCCGCGCCCCTTACTTTTTCAAAAACATACTCTGCGGTAAAAGGCAAAATGGGAGCTATCGCTTTTGAAAGCTCTAACAGCACTAATCTTAAAACAGCTCCAGCTTGGTTTTTATCTTTATCCCCCACTAACTTCAAATCCGACTTCGAGTTCATTCCTTGTTCTTCTGCTTTTAATTTGAAGTTAGTGGGGGACGAGCCATCTTCTTTAAATCTTTCTCTTGACCTTCTAATATACCACAAAGACAGCTCCTCAATAAAATTTTTAATAATTCTGCAAGACTTTACAGTATCGTATTTATCCATTGAAACAGTCAGTTCAAAGATGGCGCCGTTTAACCTGCTCAATATCCACTTATCTAAAATATTTGTCGGATTTATTTTTATACTGCCTGAGTTTTCTGACGCGTACATTGTATAAAATTCCGCAACATTAGATAGCGTATTTATAACTTTATTATAACTCTCTCTCACACCCCTGTCGCTAAAAAATAAATCCTCTGACTGCATTACAGAACTCGACATTAAATAAAACCTTAAAGCATCTGCTCCATATTGGTTTATTATAATCCAGGGATCTGTGAAGTTTTGTTTTGATTTTGAAAGCTTTTCTCCTTTTTCATTCAAAACGGTGCCAGTAGAAACGACATTTTCAAAGGAAATTTTGCCAAACAGCAAAACAGATAAAACGTGCAGATAATAAAACCATGTTCTTGTTTGGGCAATATATTCTGCAATATACTGGGCAGGCAGCCTTTTTTTAAATTCGCTCGTGTTTTCAAAAGGATAGTGAAGCTCAGCATACGGCATGGACGAGGACTCAACCCAGCAATCAATAACCTCTGGAATTCTTTTTGCTTTTTTACCGCATTTTTCGCACCTTAATTCAATTTTATCCATTTTGTCTTTGTGCAAATCCATATCCTCAATTTTATCTGAGCTGTAAACTTGGCTAAAATTAACCGCTTTTTCCTTTAATTCTTTTACAGAACCGATGCATTCTGTATGCCCGCACTCGCATTTGAAAAACGGCAATGGCGTTGCCCAATACCTGTTCCTTGATATATTCCAATCAGGAGCATCTTTTAAAATATTTAAAAATCTTCCGTGCTTTAAATGCTCTGGATGCCAATTTATTTTTTCATTCAGTTTTATAATTTTTTTCTTGTGTTTTTGGATATTTATAAACCAAGCAGAAATAGCGTTATAAAATAATTGTGTCCCACACCTCCAGCAAAAAGGGTAAGGATGGGTATTGCTATGCTTATCAAAAAGAAGCCCTCTCTTTTCTAAATCATTTTTAATGTCTTTTTCTGAGTCTTTAAAATACTTTCCTTTTATCAAATCAGGAGCATCTTCATTAAAAATTCCTTTGCTGTCTAACAAAGGCACCATTGGCAAATCGTTCTTAACTCCCAAATTATAATCATCTTCTCCGTAAATTACTGCTGTGTGAACTACTCCGGTTCCCTCTTCTGTGTTTACAAAATCAGCTGGTAAAACATACCAAACTTTTTTACCTGTTTTTTTCACTTCTTCAATTTTATAAAGTGGCTCATATTCTAATCCAAGTAAGTCTTTCCCCGATATTTCTTTCGTGGTTCTATGCTCTTTATCCCTTAAAACATCCTTCACTTTTTCTTTAGCTAAAATATAATTTTCATCATTAGATTGAACTAAGGCGTATTTTATTTTTTCACCAACTGCTAAAGAAACGTTTCCTGGTAATGTCCAGGGAGTTGTAGTCCAAGCTAAAATATATGTGTTTTCAGGCAAATTATTTTTTTCAGGATTTTTTATTTTAAACTTAACTGTAACCGCCTCTTCTGTAACATCCTGATAACTATTATCCATAGCAACCTCGGCTTTTGAAACTGGAGTTTCGCACCTTGGGCAATACATCAAAACTTTTTTGCCTTGATAAATTAACCCTTTGTCCCACAATGTTTTTAATGCCCACCAAACCGACTCCATATAAGCAGAGCTCATTGTTTTGTATGAATTATCAAAATCAACAAATCTTCCTATTTTATTCACCATCTTTTCCCATTCTTTTGTATAGGTTAAAACTTTTGAGCGGCAAGTCTGGTTAAATTTTTCTACTCCAATTTTTGCTTCAATGTCTTTTTTTCCAGAAACCCCAAGTTCTTTTTCAACAATGTTTTCAATCGGAAGCCCATGACAATCCCAGCCCCATCTGCGAGCTACAAAAAAACCCTGCATTGTTTTATATCTTGGAAAAACATCTTTTGCCACAGAACTTAAAATGTGTCCGTAGTGAGGAAGGCCTGTTGCAAAAGGCGGCCCATCATAAAATACAAAAGCGCGCTTGCCTTTTGTCCCGATTTTATTCCGACTTTGTCGTGAATGCTCGATCAAATCGGCATCGAGGATCCACGACGACTTTGTCTTCGGGATTTTCTCAAGCGTTTTTTCAAAAATCTTGTTGTCCTGCCAAAATTTTAAAATTTTATTTTCCTCTTCAGGAAAATTATATGCCATGTTAGATTTTAATTAATTCTCCTACTTTTGGGTATAAATTATTTTCTGTCTTTTTTGAGGCTAAAAACTGTTCTGGCTCTTCAAATCCCTTTAGAATCCCTGCCATAAGCCATATAGGGTCACCATGGCTTATTATCAAAATATTTTTATCCTTGTGTTGCTTTTCTGTATCATTTAAAAAGGTCTTGGTTCTCGCTATAATATCGTTCCAATTTTCCCCACCTCGAGGCCGTTTTGTAAATCTTTCCTCTTCGTTCGCAAAAAAATTAGCATATTCTTCATGCGACCTGTTAGCAAACTCGCCCATTTTAATATCTATAATCCTCTCGTCATAATTTATATTTTCAATACCAAGAATATCTGAGACAATTTCTGCCGATTGTTTTGTTCTTAAAAACGGTGAAGCAAAAATTAAATCTATCTTTTCTGATTTTAATTGTTCTGCGACTTTTTTTATCATTTCTTTTCCCTCCTCTGTAATAGTCAAAGAGTAATCTGCATCCGCAGGATAATTTATTTTTCTGTTTTCTTTTTGGTAAATTGTTTGCCCGTGCCTTAACAAAAAATAATTATTTTTTAGTGTCATCACATTTTTTCTAATGTGTTAATTCCTAACAACCATAGGCCATTTTTTATAATTATTGAAAATGCATTTGTCATCGCAACTTTATATGAAGAAAACTCATCTATTTTATCAACAATCCTGTTCTTTGCATAATAGCTGTTAAACTCGCTTGCCAATTCCGTAAGATACATAACTATTATATGCGGTTCGTAATTTTTATTCGCCTGCAGAACTGCGTCCGGAAAAGAATGCATTATTTTTTCGAGCTGGCTAATCCCGTCTGGCGGTTTTTTAAAGCTGGATTTTACGCCCTCGTCTTTTGCTTTTCTTAAAACCGACTGAGCTCTGGCGTATGAATATTGTAAATAGGGTCCTGAATCACCTTCAAAAGAAATTGATTTATTAAAATCATAAACAATATCTGAACCAATCGATTGCTTTAAAATTGAATATTTCAAGGCTCCGATTGCAACCTTTTCTGAAATTTCCTGTTTTTCCGCGTCAGATAATTCTCTGTCTTTAATCTTTTGGTTAACTAATTCTTCAACTTTTAATATTAAAGATTCTGCTGTTATTACGCTCCCGGTTCTTGAAGACATCTTGCCTTCAGGCAGCCTCATCATTCCATGCCCGATATGTTTTGTTTTTTCAGCAAGTTCTGGCAAAGCCTGCTTCATGGCAGCCAGCATTACTTTAAAATATTCGTTTACTTCGTTACCGGTTACAATAAAAGACTTGTCGTACTTATACTTTTTATATTTTGTTTCAGCCAACCCCAAGTCTTTTGCTTCATAAGTAGGCAGTCCTTCAGAATTAATAAACACCCTTGTATGAAGCCCGTATTTTTCGCCCTTAAAAATAATTGGTGCCTTTTCGCCTGCCTGCGCAGGCAGGCCTTTTTCAAAAATTCCATCCCTTAATCCTTTTTCAACAATTTTTTTGCCAAGCTCTCCTGTTTCGCTCTCAAAAATCAGCCAATCAAATTTTGTGCCAAGCTTTTTATAAATTTTGTCAAAATACTCCAGGCTCCATTTTTTTCCTTCATCATAAAGTTTATTTATATTGTTGTCGCTTCTCTCATATATTTTTTTATTAAGCTCAATTATTTCTTTTTTGTCGTTCTCGTTTTCCTTAAAAGATTTATACCCAAATGCATACGCCTCGCCCCAGCTCAAACTGCTATTTTTCATTTTGCCCCAAACTGCCCTTGCTACGCCAAGACCGACATCAGATTGATAGCAAACTCTTTTTACTTTAGCTCCCTGAAATTCAAAAATGCGGGATAATGATTCTCCGATTGCATTACCCATTAAGTGCCCGATATGAAATTCCTTTAAAATATTTGGGTCGGTGTAATCTAAAATAATTTTTTGGTTTTTTAACTCCTTTCCCTTCCCAAAATTTTTATCAATTTTTCTTATAGTTTTAATAAAAATTTCGTCTTTAAGAAAGAAATTTATAAATCCTGGGCCCGCAACTTCTGTTTTTTTAAATAAATTATTTTTCTCAATTTTTTCCTTTATTAAATTAGCGACTTCTCTCGGATTTTTTCCGATTTTTTTTGATAAAACCAAAGCAACGTTTGTTGAATAATCTCCGTGATTTTTTTCTGAAGGTATCTCAACAGAAAAATCCAAAACTTCGCTGAAAAGCTCTTTTATTGATTTTCCAATTATTTTTTTTATTTCCTCTTTCACTGAATTATGGTTCCTACAAACGATTTGTTATTCAAAAAATCTTCTAAACGTTCAAGGTTTTTTCCGTTGATTATTGCTACTTTTAATTTTAACCTTGCTGCCAGCTTTGAAGCTCTCGGGTCAAAGGGCATAGATAAGCCCGGGCTCCATTTATCTCCTACAATGCGCTCAAAGCTTTTCCAGTCAACTTCCTTCAATGGTTTTGCGTCGGGAAAGTTATTTGGGTTTTTATCATAAACATAGTCAACGTTAGTAAGATTTATAATTGTCCCGATGCCCCGACCGCTGTCGCGGGCATCGTGGATCCTCGACCCGCGGGTCGGGATTTTTTTGTTGTATGTTTCGGCAATTTTTACGGCCACATAATCTGTTGACCAGCCGGGCTTCCAGCCAGCTCCCACCACAATATCCTTTGTTGTTTTAACTTTTTTGTTTGGATCTGTAATAATTTTAGGATAAGAGCGCTGCCCAAAAACATTTTTTACAACCTCTGCGTTTAATATAGTTACATTTATCCCAATCCAATCCCTGTCAGATGACTTTGCCCCAAACTCCAAAAGTGCTTTTTGATAGTTTCTTGCCACCTTGCCCCCTCCAACTAAAATAAAAAATCGTTTATCCCCCACTAACTTTGGGGAATTTTCGCTTTTCTTTGTTGCTTGCCTGCCCATCCCAAAGTTAGTGGGGGACAAGTACTTTTCCAAGGAATGTTTAAAATTCCTTAAAAATCCTAAATCAATTTCATTTGGAACCACCAGCGAGCCCCCTAACGAAATTATAATTGTCTCCTTCCTCATAAAAGCTGGTAGAGACCCGAGGTCTACTGAACAAGTAGACCTCGGGTCTCTACTTTTTAATCTAAAAATAAATTGTCATATTCTCCCCAATCTTTTTTATATCTTATCCAATTTTCAATGGCGTCCTTGAGTCCTTGCTCGCCACCCATGACTTCCAATAGAAAATTTCTTTCTGTTACAGAGGGAAAATTCTTTATATTAATGCAATCTTGATAACTTGACCATTTATACTCTTCCAAAAATTTTATAACCTCCTTTGCAGAGTGATTTCTTATTCCATGCTCTTTCCATCCAGGCTCAATCAAGGCAACAGGGTTTGTAAAAATATACGGCACAACTATCATAAATTGATTGTTGTCTTTTATATGAACCGCGCTAAATGTGTTTTGAAAAACATGTCCTTTGCGCAGATATTTATCATTAAAATATCTTCCATAACCTCCTCCAACTTTTTGCATAAATTTAGAGATACCACCATCTTTAATCTGTCTTACTAATATATGGATATGATTAGGCATAAAACAAAATACCAAAACTTCCACAAATTTATCCCGCTCATCCGCGAATTCAGGCAAGCCAGTAGAGACCCGAGGTCTACTCAGCTGAGTAGACCTCGGGTCTCTACCCAACTCATTTGTTAGTCTTTTAAAACGCCTTCTTGCTTCTCGTCTTTTCTGAATAGTGACGGAATTGACGTTGTTAAGCTCGTAAATAGAAAAGATACCACGATAGTAATCATCAGTATTTTTGAATACCAGATTGTCATCTAGCGCCCTTAAAATAACGTGGTATGTTTCGCCATTTGCAAACTGTTCCTTTCTATACGGCATATATCAAGTTTAGCTTGTTTTACCTAAAAATTAAAGCTTTTAAGTATAAAACAAACACCTCAACGCGCCTTGCCTCGCCGAAGCTTTAGCGAAGGAGGGTTGAGGTGTTCAAAATGAAGCAAAAAAAAGCCCCGATCAGCTGAATCTGTCGGGACCCTGTTGCCGTAAGCCGAAGCCTAGGCCTGTTCCTGCTCGTACGGATTGCATGCCATAAAGCCATCAATGTCTTGGTTGAAGCGATTCACAAACACTTCGACTTTCTTACATTGAGACAAATGACAACGGGCAAAATAGCTGAGAAAGACGAGGATGGCTTCTGCAAGATGCCTTCGAAACTCAGTTGTCCGCTTGGGATTTTCAAATAGCCCTTGAACGAGGCACACAAGCTCTTCCCCAAGCCCTACTTCCACTAGGTCCGCAGGGAAGAAAACCGAAACTGCTTCCGGAGACAATGTCGGCATAGAGCCGACCTCGTGCCGTAGCACATTGATTAGGCTTTCAAGCTTGTCTCGCCCCACATTACTGGGTACCCCATAGACGATTAACACTGGCATGGCTTTTACCTCCGACGATGTGTGCGGTTAAAAAAACTATATAAATATTAGCATACTAAAAATATCTTGTCAACGTTAAATAAAAATGTTAGTATGGTACCATAAAACTATGAAAATATATTCGGAAAATAAGAAGGGATATTTTGACTATAATATCCTGGAAAAATTTGAGGCAGGGATTGTTTTGTTTGGGCAGGAAGTAAAGTCAATAAAAACAGGACATATAAACCTGAGCGGTTCTTATGTTACGCTAAAGGCCCCCTCCTCCGCTAAAGCTTCTGCGGGCAAGGTGGAGCCGTATTTAACAGGAGTAAGGGTACCTCCATATCAACCAAATAATGCAGGAGCTGACTATAATGAGAGTAGGGAAAGAAAGCTTCTTTTAAATAAAAAAGAAATAGATTATTTGGTTGGAAAGTCAGCTCAAAAGGGATTTTCCTTAATCCCCTTGAAAATTTATGATAAACATGGTAGGATTAAGCTTGAATTCGGGTTAGCCAAAGGAAAAAAGAAGTACGACAAAAAAGAGAAAATTAAGAAAAGAGATGCTGAACGCGAGGTAAACAGAGAATTATCCGAATAGCATGGGGATGATTGTTTCGATGATTAGTTCTTTAAAGTAAGGCAAGTTGAGCGGTCTTAAGCTCATAAATCTCTAAGAAAAAACATAATTGCTAATTTATTTAATAAGCAACCAGCACTAGCATACGCTTAATGCTGCATCTTCACCATTGATTCCTAATAGATGAATGGAGGTGTTATACTATTAGGATAGATAGTTTATTTCTCCACTAAGCTGTCGAAATTAAGGAGATAAGGCATTAAAAATTTTGTTAATTTTTTATTTAATGCTCGAACACAAAAATTAACTAAACTTGTAGAATTATTTTAATAAACTTTTCAGACGAGGATTCGCCTCCTCCATCTCCACTAAATAATGAAAAAGAAAGTTAAAAAATTAAAACCTGTGGATGCGGCCTATATAGCAGCCCTAATCGATGGTGAGGGATCTGTAACTTTATGTCGTAAAAACAGATATGAATATAGGCGCGTGGATATTTCAATAAACAATTCTGACAAAAAAATGCTTGAATGGGTTTTAAAAGCAGTAGGCGCGGGAAAGATATTGCCGAAAAAAATATATAATATAAAGCACACTCCAACCTTTACTTACAGAATTGTTTGCCGGGAAGCTTTGCCTTTTTTAGAACAAATAACAAATATTACCATATCTTCATACTTACAAAAAAGAAAGAACAAAATTAATACTTAAAGAACATGCAAAATTAACACCCAGAAATGGTAAATACTCGAAAGAAATGCTTAATAAAAAAATAAATTTTACAAAAAGGTTTTTCGCCATAAATCCGACACAAAGAAAAAGAGTACACGATTGGATATAATAATTAATTAAATTTTTTTGAATAAGGTACTAATCAACAATTTTATACGGGCAAAAGAAGTAAGGGTAATTTCAGAAACAGGCGAGCAGCTTGGAATAATGAATGTATTTAATGCAATTGACTTAGCAAAATCAAAGGGGCTGGATTTAATTCAAGTTACAGAAAAAGTTGAGCCGCCAGTTTGCAGAATTGCTAATTACGGAAAATACCTTTATACTCTTCAAAAAAAAGAGAAAAAAGCGTCTAAGCCCAGAGGAGGAGAATTAAAAGAGATAAGATTAACTTTTAATATTTCACCTCACGACATGGAAACCCGCGCCAAGCAAGCAGAAAAATTTTTGAAAGAGGGCGATAAGGTAAAAATAAACATGTCGCTAAGAGGAAGAGAAAAGGCAATGGGACATTTTGCCAGAGAAAAGGTGCAAAAATTTTTAGATAACTTAAATTCAACAATACCAATCAAAACAGAAAGAGAGCTAAAGCGTGAGCCCAGAGGATTCACAATGATAGTTTCTAAAGCTTAATATTATGAACTCTTCACCCAAAGGAATGTGAGGAGTAAATAAAATTTGTTCCCGATGAGTGAAGATTTATACAGAATAAAATTATAAACTCGTTTGGGTGAAGAGTGAACAAAACAAAAAAAGCCATAACAAAACGGTTCAAAATAACCAGAAACGGAAAAATACTGAGAAGGCTGTCCGGACAAAATCATTACAGAGCCAAAAAAACTGGGGAAAGAAAAAGAAAGGGTAGAAAATGGGTTCATCTTTCCAAAGGAGAAACAAAAAGACTTAAAAAATATTTGAGCTTTTAAGCGAAAACCCCGCCCTCTATGCTAAATATCCGGGCAGGGGAAATATTAAATTATAAGGTAAAATTGTTCACCCTACCTTTAAACAATCGGCTTAGAGGGCGGGGTGCTCATTACTTCGTATGAGCAGAATAAAAAGAGCCGTACAAGCCAGAAAGCATAGAAAGCATTTAATGAAACATGCCAAGGGTTTTAAGTACGGAAGAAAATCAAAATTTAAATTAGCCAAGGAGGCGCTTAGGCATGCCTGGACTTATGCATACCGAGACAGAAAAGTAAAAAAGAGAACTTTTAGGAATCTGTGGAACCTGCAAATAAACGCATTAGCAAGAGAAAACGGGATAACATACAGCAGACTAATCAACGGACTAAAAAAGAAAAAAATAGAATTAGACAGAAAGGTATTGTCTGAATTAGCAAAAGAACACCCAAAAATATTTATAAAAATTGTTGAAGAGGTAAAAGGATAATAAATCAAAAAAAGAACCGCTTTCCTCTAGGGAGGCGGTTTTTTTATATAATAATAGAAATATATGGAGCAATAATTTTTTAGCAAGTTTGAATTTCTGACAAAAAACTATTTGCTTTTTTTAACAGTTCTTTAGAGTTTTTATATGTTATTTTTTTAAACGCCTCTTCGTATGATAGCCACGCAAAATTAGCATGCTCCTCAGAAAGTTTTATTTTTTTTGTATTTGTTTTTGCCAAATAGAAAACAACTGATTTAAAAACCCACGGCGCTTTTTTTCTCGCCTCTCCTTTCAACCCGTAAACCTTTCTAAAAAAATATTTCACACGTTCTTCAAACCCCGAGATTATTTTTAAATTGCTTATTCCGGTTTCTTCTTTAACCTCTCTTTTTACTGTTTGCTCCTCGCTTTCACCTTGCTCAACGTGCCCCTTTGAAAACTCCCAGTGCCCTCTCCTTCCCGGCTCAGATGGCGAGTAATGCAAAAGAAGGTAATATCTTTTACCTTCTTTGCCTTGAGCCTTATCAAATGGCTCTTCTCTAAAAATTATAGCTCCTGCTGATTTTTCTCTTGGCACGTTCCCTTTGGTCAAATGCAAAATGGAAAAAGCAAAATGCAAAATGACAATTATAACCACTCGATTACACTCGCTGTAATTCTGCGGAATTAAATAAAATTAAAAATTATTTTTAGCTTTTTTTATCACGCTTAATATAAATTTTTCTTTTTTAGAAGTATATGTATACCTATCTTCACTATATAAATCTGCCAATTTTTTCTTCAATATCTCATATTCTTTTGCTATGTCTTTATGTTTTTTGAGGTAATCTCTAAATATAACCATATTTTCAATATAACCGCTACCTGCCTCACCAACATGTAGATAATGGGTGCGTTTGTTTTCTGGTCCCTTAGTAAAAAATAATCTATCGGTTCGATTTTCTTCCTTAAAAATATAACCAATTTCTTTTAACGCGACGGCGCGTTGCTTGGCTTTATCAAATGACGCAATAATCACTCCTATATCAATTATAGGTTTCGCAAAAATAGTTGTAAGCACCGTACTGCCAACATGTTGGATAGTAACAGCATCAGAACCAAAAATTTTAAATAACTTCTTCTTTTCTACTTCAAAACTTTTTTCCCATGCTGGGTTATTTTTAGATAATTTTACAGTCCCCTTTTTTAAACCAATCATATTATTTAAAGTGTTTCATCAAATTTTCGACAGATAACGTATTAACAATGTCATTTTTCTCAGCCCAACCTCGTCTTGCTATTGAGACGCCGTACTCCATCAAGTTTAATTGTTCTTTTTGATGGCTGTCTGTATTTATTATCATTTTTACGCCCTGCGCTTTTGCCCTTCTTATATATATGTCCCTTAAATCTAATCTTTCTGGCGAAGAATTAATTTCTAAAATTGTTCCGGTCTGTTTCGCAACTTCTAAAACTTTGTCAAAATCTAATTGGTATTCATCTCTTCTGCCAATCAAGCGCCCTGTTGGGTGGGAAATTATATCAATATTAGGATTTTTCATTGCTTTTAGCAACCTTTGTGTCATTTCTTTTTTTGGCATTTTTAAAGAAGAATGGGCGCCCGCAATCACATAATCTAATTTCTTTAGAACTTCGTCTTTAATATCAACTGAACCGTCATTTAAAATATTTGTTTCGCAACCATGCAGGATCCTGAATTTTGAATTTTGATTGCTTGCTCCCCGTAGGGTTCTTTTGAATTTTGAATTTAATTTTTCTATTTCTTTATGTTGGTCTAATAACTGTTTTTCGTTTAATCCATTCTCAATTCTTAAAAATTTTGTGTGGTCAGAAATTCCAATATATTCATATCCCATATCTATTGCTGACGATGCCATTTGCTCAATTGAATTTTTTCCTCCGTCCCAATTTGAATGGCAATGCAAGTCGCCCTTAATATCCTTTTGTTCAATTAATTTTGGCAGTTTCCCATTCAAAGCAACTTCAATTTCTCCTTCGTTTTCTCTCAATTCAGGCGCAATCCATGGAAGCCCAATTGCCTTATAAACATCTTCTTCTGTTCTGCCTGCAATTTGTCCCGATTTTATCGAGGATCCTCGATCGCTTTGCGATCGGGATTTTATGCCTCTGAATACTCCGTACTCTGAAAGCTTTAGCCCCTTATCTATAGCAATACGCCTTGTAGCCACATTATGGTCTTTGTTTCCCGTAAAATATTGCAAAGCAGAACCATAGCTCTCATTTGGCACAACCCTCAAATCAACATCAAAACCTTCCCTCATCCTTATCGATGCCTTTGTTCCGCCTTTACCCCAAACTTTTTCCACCCCGTCTAGCTTAACAAAAAAATCCATAACTTTCCCCGGTTTCTTTGAAACAACCAAAATATCCACATCTCCTATCGTTTCTTTTCTTCTTCTTACTGATCCTGCCAAACTAATCTCTTCAACCTCTTTTAAAGTTTTTAATTTTTCTACAACTTTTCTTGCTGTTGGTAAAATTTGTCCCAGCAAAAATCTTCCTTTATCCCGTTTTAAAAATTCTAAACCCTGCAAAATATTTTTTTCTGTTTTTTCTCCAAACCCAAATAGGGGAGCTATTTTGTGAGCTTTGGCAACTTTTTCTAAATCCTTTAAATTTTTAACCCCTAATTTTTGGTAAAGAACTTTTGCTTTTTTGGCTCCCATGCCTTCCACCCTAACTAATCCATCAAAATCAATCGGCAATTTCTTCTTAAAGCTTTCGTAATGTTTTATTTTTCCTGTTTTCAAATATTCTTCTATGTGGTCAGCCATAGCTTTGCCAATACCGGGAATTTCTAACAAAGCTTTTACTCCGCCCCTTCTATACATATCTCCCACGTCCTCACTTAAGGTTTCCAAAGATATAGCAGCCCTTTCATAAGCATAGGGTTTAAAAGCCACCCCCTCTATTCTTAAAAATCTAGCCATATCGTTGAATATCTTTGCCAATTCTCTATTTCTCATAAAAATTTTCCTTGCCCCGTAGTGAAATTTGACTTTTTAGAAACCGAGAACTTTTTCGCAAAAAAGTTTGCGGGCTGTAAAATTTCTACTACCGGGGGCTAATTCCTGATTTTTCATATTTGTAGAAGCGGAAACACGCTGAACATAACGCGGATCTACGCAGAAAAATTTTCCTTGCTTTTTATTTTCATCAAAAATCGATTGAAAAGTATGAATTAATGTCTTATAAATTCCCGCTTTCCATCTTCCGCTAAAGCTGCGGGATGGCAAAGCGCAGGAATGACACGGAACGGAGATTGCTTCGCCTGCTGGATAGCAACGACGCCACTCCTACGCTCCTACGCGTAGGAGCGTAGGAGTGATCTGTGAAAATCCGTTATCCGCCAGCTGGCGGAATCTGTAAAAATCCGTCGTCATCAAGGTTCTATAACTGGCCTCACCGCAGGCGTAACTTTTGTCTCTTTGGTTCTAGGAGATATATCTTCTTTAATAAACAGCAACAAAATTGTTGCTAAAAAAGTAAAACTGCTCACAAAAATAAAAACTGTGGCAAAACCAAATGTGGCCGCAACAATGCCTCCTACTCCTCCTGCTATTCCAGCTCCAAGCCCAAGAAACGTACTTTCCATGCTCCACTCCAACGCTTCTTTTCCTTTATCAATGTGCCTTGTAAAAATCGCCAGCCAGGAAGGAACCATCATAGACATTCCAAAAGCATAAACTACTTGCAACAAATATATGTGCCACGGAGCAGAAGCATATAAATATCCTAAGGGTATAAAACCAGCTATAAATGTCCCTATCACCATAAACCAAAAATCATCTTTTTCTCCGTGGTTCTTATCAAGATAACGG
This sequence comes from bacterium, assembly GCA_043824525.1. Lineage (GTDB taxonomy): Bacteria > Patescibacteriota > Minisyncoccia > Minisyncoccales > Staskawiczbacteraceae > XYD1-FULL-39-28. The sequence continues at coordinate 9,487 of JBDRST010000028.1, read as the reverse complement.
CCAATCGGTATCTGAAATATCGCTTTTGCGACCCAATAAAAAAGAGAGGAGAAGCCAGCGACTTTTACTGCTTCTGACGTACTGCCAATTGTAATATTTTGAACAATGAATATAGCGAATATGGGACCCAAAAGCCCCCAGCCAAGATTTAAAACAAAATCGCTGGCTATCATAAATTTTATGATTTTATTAACAATTTTTGGCATGCGAGTTTGCGAGCACCCCGCCCTCTAAGCTCTATGTCCGTGTTCTCAGAAAAAAACTTACAGCATAGAGGGCGGGGTAAGCTCATTTTATTCGCTTATTATACAATAAGTATAACAAAAAATCCCGCCGAATGAAGCGGGGATTTCTATTTCTTCGGTTTAAATTTTTTATGGAATTGTTTTGCCATCTCTTCAATAAAATCAAGCGAAGAAGAATCATCAAAAAATTCTCTAGCCCATTCCCACCACGGCCCTTGCGGGGGTTTTTTATATTTTTTCCAGTATTCGGTCGCCTGCAAAAAATTTTCTAACCTGTCGGTCTGTTTAAAAAACCTCCCCTCTGGCGTTAACCCTTTTTCGTAATCCATCCATAAATTTTTTATCTCTTTTTTTAAATTAGCAGGCAAATCTAAAAGCAGCTTATCTAATGCCTTCTCTTCTTTCTTATGTTTTTGGTTGCTCAGTTTTATCTTTTGTACGTTAGAAAAACGCGGCCATTTTTTCATAAACTCTTTTCTTTTTTTTGCATTTTTAGGCAAAACAGAATCGTAAGGGGTCGTGTCTCCCGCATATATTTCGCACAAATCATGAATAAGAGCCATTTTTAAAAGCCGCTCTATTTTTAGTCCGCCCTTTTTGCTGCCTAAAATCCATGCCATTAAAGAGGCCCTAAATATATGGTCTGAAATGCTTTCAGGGTTTTTTATGTCGTTTATTACCCAACCGCGCCTCGGCATTTCCTTTAAGTCGCCAACGCGGTTAAAAAATCTAATTAGGTTTTTCATGGCTATTAACGCAAAAACAGCAAACAATTCTGCTTTTTTTATTTTTAGCTAATTTCGTATTTAATGCTTTTGATTTTATAAGTTGTATGAATAGGGGACGAAACAATTACCTGCTCCCCAACCCTACGCCCCAAAAGAGCTCTGCCTACGGGCGACTCGTTACTTATTTTTCCTAAAGCAGGGTTTGCTTCAAGGGTTCCAACAATCATAAATTCGTCTTTCTGTCCGCCCACATCTATTTTAACCTTAGCGCCTATGTTAATAGTATTCTGCTTTTCTTTGGGTGGATTTTTAATAAGCTCGTAATGTCCTAAAATATTTTTCAACTCGTCAATCCTAGACCTCAAAAAGTCTATGTCTTCCTGGAAGCTGATAAACTCCGGATTTATGTCTTCTGATTCAAAAATCCTTGGGGCTTCCTGTTCCATTGTTTTTATGCGTTCAAAACCCAGCAACTCTTCGTACTCTCTTTTAAGCTCCTTTAGCTTATTTTTTGTGACGTAAAAAGTTCTTTGGTCCATACCAGGTAGTAGAAATTTGACTTTTCAGCCAAAATCTACAAAGATAACATTTCTATTTTGAAATACATTTTTTATATTGCCAGAGCGAAATTTTACTTTTCCTCGCCTGCGGGCGAGGCTGTCAAATTTTCACTACCTATCATCCCGGGTAGTGAAAATTTGACTTTATCAACCGAATTTTCAAGCTGTATTATTTTTTAAAATTATCAGGATTTTTACATTATACTCTTTCCAATAGATAATTTCAATAGTATGTAAGTATTGTTTTAAAAAAAGGCCACCGTTAACCGGTGGCAAACTGACCGCACGGCAACATTGCGAAGAGTGGCATCAATGATGGCAGGGATTACCCCTTATTTTTTGGAATGCCATAACAACAGCTGTTCTGTCAGAAATCAAATCCTGACAAACGGCTGTTTCGTCACAGGGAAGCCCGCAATGCTACCTAAGGGCTTGCATCTCAACATAGCTCAAACAAATTCTGTTAACCATCTTAAACAGCTGGTTTTCTGTGAGTATTCTTCTCGCGGGTTGAAAAATTCCATCCATAGCGTCTCTCCTTTGTTAAAGGACAAGGACGTTCGCGATTGTTGCGTAAAAAAGCGCAATTTAAATAATTTTACAATAACCAAAAAGCAAACGCAATAGCCATAGTGTTTGCTTTAGGGCTAAAAGCTATAATAACGTTTTTTGGCTGGTTTTATTCTTAGTAATTTTTGGTCTGTCTGTTTCAGAGAAAATTTTTACTTTTCCATAAACTCCGTCATATCCCGGCTCAATAAAAACTTTTCCCTCCCGCATCCTTAAAATTCCCTCTGCTATCTCTGGCAAAGATTGTTCTTTTATTTCTTGTTTTGATGCCTCCAATAAAATTTTAAATTCGCTACCTAAATTTTTTATCAAATTATTATAATGTTTCGCAACTTCTTTTCCAGCTGTTGAAACGCCGATTGATTCGGCAATCACTTCGCTTAAGGGAATTAAGCTTTTAAAGGGAATGGCGTTTTCTGGCACAAAACCCTCGGGCCTATCGGCTAACTCTTCAATGCGATTTAAAACTCCAATAGTTAATGGCTTGGCGCATGAGGGGCATATATTATTGTGTTTTTTTGATTCTTTTGGGCTTAATCTTACGCCGCAATCCCTGTGGCCATCATAATGGTATCTTCCTTCTTCTGGAAAAAATTCAACCGTATATAAAAATTTATTTTTATCTTTTGTTTTAATAGCGTCTGCAATCGCAAGATAACTTACATCCGTGTCAAAAACATTTGCCTCCCTGCCTATTTTAGGCAAAGAATGCGAATCAGAATTGCTTAGCAAAGCAATTCGCCTGCCATCCGGTATGCGCCAAAGCATATTGGGATCCGCAGATAAACCCGTCTCGCCGGCATAAATGTACTTAGTGTAATCCTCAAAACATTCCTTTAAGGAATCGAAGCCAGATTTTGAACCGAAAACCGCGAACCACGGAGTCATCAAATGCGCCGGCACAACTAAACAATCTTTATCCGCGTCTAAAATAATTTTTAATAATTCTTTTGCATCTAATCCTAAAATTGGCCTGCCGTCTGCCTTTAAGTTTCCTATTTTGTTTAGCTGCTCATTTATTTTTTCTACAGCGCTTACAGACGGCGCAAAAATAATTATATGAACTTTTCTTACTTTCCCGCCCTTTGAATAAATACAGCTGATTTCTGAGGTTAAGATAAACCTAGTTGGAGATTCTTCTTTTTTAAGTTTTAAAAGGCCGGGTTCAGCCGGCTCTAATTTTTCTTTTATACTCTCAAGCCACCCAGGATGGGTAAAGTCCCCTGTCCCGAGAACTTTTATCCCCTTTATTCTTGCCCATTTATCCAAGTTTTCTAAATCCATTGCGGGCGAGGTGGCTCTTGAATATTTTGAATGTATATGGAAATCCGCTACAAATTTCATACAAATGACATTATGCTGAGTAAAAATCTTGATAAATCTTTTCTGTTGACTAAAAATTCTGAATACTTATCCTTTTTCTCCGGAGATAAAAAGGATTCAAAATAAAAAATATCGTTTTTTATCGATTCGGCGTTTTTTTTAAACTCTTTTAGCGACAAAATGCAAAGATTGTCGTCTATGTCCTGTTTTATGGCGTTAAAAAAGGCGAATACTAAATAAAGATTTTTATTTTTGCTAAAATCGTTAACATCAATTTCTTTTTTAAAAAGACTTTTATCGCCCGTTTTAACTTGGCCGTTTACATAAAGCCATATCTCCTTTGTTTTTCTGCTTTGCCTGGAGCCAAAAACTTGCGCTTTTATTACTGGATTTTGCGTTAAACCCTCGGCTTGTTTAAAATCATACTCGCCTTTTTTCTTTACAACTAGGCTTGCGCCTTTTAATTTTTTATCAGGCCTAAAAACTGTTAAACGTCCTCCGGCGCTTAAGTTAACGTAATCTATAATTCTATTCTCAACTTTTTCCTGAACGTTATCTGCCATCTAAAATTAAAATTTTCACAATTTGAAAATTGATAATTGAAAATTGAAAATTTAGTTTCTAAAGTCTACGTCTTAAAAACTTTATATCCTTCTCTTACTTTCTCTTTTACCTTCATCCCCACAGAATCTCCTTTTTTAGCCGATTTTACCTCCTTGTGGTCAACCTGTAATGAATCAACTTTTTGCTCAAAATCTGTTTCCTGGCCTCCGGTTATCCTAATTACATCTCCTTGTTTTAGGGGTGAGGATAAATCAATAACCGCAACGCCAATGTTGGAAAAATAATGAGTAACTTGCCCAATTGGCTTTTCTTCTTTTGCCATATTTATTGCTTCGCAATAACGAATATTCACGAATCACGAATTAATCTTTATAACGAATTATTACGAATCACGAATTTGTGTTATTCGTGCTAATTCGTGATTAGTGGAAATCCGTCCGTCAATTCGTGGAAATTCGTAATTTTTGCGAAGCGAAAATTAACAAGACCTTTCTACCTTAACTCTATCAAAAAACCGATTTCATATCAATCAACCCGCACACCAATTTCAACGATAATAAAGCTGAATCAAAAAACACCAGCTTTTGCTGATGGTTCTTGGTTGAGGGGGTATATAATTTCCAACGACTTCGGCATTTTTCCCGGGCCTAAATTCGGACAATGAATTTAAGTACATACTTTAGCTTCCTTCGCTAAAAACTATTCTGTCCTTGAGAATTCAAGACCTGCCGATCAATAATTGTTGAACGGCAGATCTAGCCTCGCACCCCCTCATATTTGCTATTTTATTCTCAAATCAATGAATGTCAAGTCTTCACCCTCCTCATTGTGCCTTTTTTGCGAAAGAACAATCCCCTTGAATTTTTTCTGTTAAAGCTTAAAAGATTGCCGTTAGGGTGAAGACTCAAGCCTTTTATCCACTGTGAAGATACTTATTATCCCCAGTTTATCCTCAAAACCTTATGCCTCTAACAGAAACTGGCGATCCTTAACTAGCAGAGCCAGTTTTTTATATCTTTTTAACTAACCCTCGAAAACCTTGTAAACCCAGAGCATGCCACAATTTCAATTCCCTGATTTTTTCCCGATTCTATTCCGACCTTGTCGTGAACCCTCGATAAAATCGGGGTCGAGGATGCTCGACTTTGTCGGCAAAGTTCGTCTAAAAATAAATTTACCCCTAAAGAGTCAGAGGAAATATGTCCCGCAATTACAATGTTAACATGAGCTAATTCAGCTTCTTTTTTGTGCTCTTCTGTAATATGCATGCCAACAACCGTGCCAACGCCGGCCTGCGCCATTTTTTCATAAAGCTTTGGCGAACCCTCTGTTCCCCCTGTAATTTCAGACAAAGCAATTTTTCCGCATCTATTTTCAGCGCTCCCCGCAAAAACCTTAGGTCCCACCCCAATTTTCATTGCCTCTTTATACTCGGGAATTTCTTTCAAAATGCTTATTAACTCGCTAACTCTTTCCGGCTTCCTTTCTTCAACAAAAGTTTTTAAAAATTTAGCTGCTAAATTATCGCAGGGCGTATGAGAGTTCATTAAGTTAACCCCCATCAATTTTGCAGCATGCACGGTTCTTTGGTGGTTTGAAGAGTTTACGCCCCTTGCAACCTCTGAAATCCTTTCTTTCATCAAACCTTCTGCAACATTAACAGGAACTCCATAATAATTACAAACATCCACTTGCAATTCCATTACATCAGCTAACTGAGCTAAACCTTTTCCTATTGGGTGGTGGGCTATAACCAAATCAATATCTCCTATTTGTTTTGCCATTAAAATTTCCGACGGGGTAATATCAATACCAACTAAAACTTTTTTGATTTCCTTGTCTTCTGAAACGTTATAAACCCCAGAATCCAAATAAGGATTATCCAGCGCGTCTTTATCAAACTCCTCCTTTTCTTCTGAAGACATCTTTTCAAACTTTTTTCTTTTATTATCCAAAAACTTTTGCACGCCTTCTCGTCCCCTAAAATCAGCATCAATGCCCATTTTTACAGCTAAATTATGTATATCTTGTATCCTCATATTAGAATTTAGAATTTTGAATTAAGAATTTAGAATGGAATTTTGAATAGGAACCGCTTATTGCATAGCTGTTCCGACTTTACCGAGAATGCTCGATGAAATCGGCATAATTCTGCGGAATTAAATAGAATATCTGGTTTTGCGCTTCCTTTATTCTTAATTCTTTATTCTATTCAAAATACCAGATTCTATATTCTATATTCTTTTATCGCCAAATCTCTCATATATTTTTTTTATCTCCTCTTCCTGCTTTTTTGTATCTAAAACCTGCCTTCTTATACGCGCTTTTTCCGTGCGGATAAATTTTCTCAATGATTTTGGTCCCGATAGCTTCGCTATCGAGGATCCGCGATTTTGTCGGGACATTTTTTTGTTCATATGCTCATATTATATAAAAAAAGACCCTATTTTTAAGTCGTTTATATCTTACCATAAAACAGCTAAAAGAGCAAATTACGGTCCCTTAAGCGCCTCTTTTGCTGTTTGCCTATCATCCCAAGGTATTTTTTTTCCGTTTTTTACACACATCCATGGCTCTGATCCTTTGCCTGTGATTATAACAACGCCTCCGGGCTCTGCTAATTCAATGGCGTTTTTTATTGCTTCCTTTCTATCTAAAATCTTTTTTGCCTTTTTGCCGGCTCCTTCTGCGACCTCTTCTATTATTTTTATTGGATCTTCGTCGTACGGATCTTCGTTTGTTATTATAATTTCCTTGCAATATTTTTTAGCGATTTCACCCAAAACAGGCCTTTTCCATTTATCCCTACCTCCTCCGCAACTTCCCAGCACGCATACTAAGTTTGTAGTTTGTAGTGAGTGGTTTGTAGTTAACGAACGGTAAACGCTTTCAAGTTGTTCTGGGGTATGGGCATAATCAACCACAACTATAAACGGCTCCGTCTGCACGACTTCCATCCTGCCAGGAATTGCTTTTACTTTTAAAAGCGCTCTTTTACAAGTTTCAAAATCAACTCCATAATTTTCTGTAGCACACACTGCGGCTAAGGCATTCATTATATTAAACGCCCCAATCAAATTAAGTTTAATTTTTTTTGCTTTTTCATTTTTTATACTAAAACTAATTTTTTTATTTGCTGGCACATCTAAAAAATATTTTGCGTTTTCATCATCCGCGTTTATAACATGCGTATTTTGATTTTCTTTAAAAAGTTTAAGTTTCGCATTCCTGTAATTTCCAAACCCTCCGTGAGATTCAATATGCTCTTGTCCTAAATTTGTAAAAACAACTGTGTCAAAATTTATAAACTTATGCCGAAACTGTTTTATGCCCTCAGAAGTAACCTCTAAAACAACATATTTGCATCCTGCATTTCTTGCTCGCCTTAAAAATCCTTGGATAACAAAGCGGCCTGGCATTGTCATTTTGTATTTATTTTCCCATTCTTTATCTCCCACCTTAAATATTATCGAAGATATGAATGCGACTTTGTTGTCAGCTTCTTCTAATATCCTTGTTATAAAATTAACTGTAGTTGATTTTCCGCTGGTTCCTGTTACTCCAATAATTTTTAACCCTTTATTTTTCCCGGGAAATCCATACAAAAAGGCCCCAAGCAAAGCCAGCTTATAATGATAGACGCTCAACACAAATGGAGGAATAAATTTTTTGATATTTTCTTTTAATGTCATTTGAATTTATGAGCGAGGCGAATAAATTCACTTCACAATTCTAAGCCATTTATAATTTATACATTGGGGCTTAAATTGCGAAGTACCTATATATACTATTAGCACAAAACTTGCATAAAAAAAAGGTTAGCTGCTTGCTAACCAATTGGCCGACGTGGCCCTAAAAACGGACGTAATTCCGGAATTTATTGCCACAATCCGGGCAAATACCGTCTTTTACATCATTTGGAAAAAATTGCCTCGGCTGATTTTCTTTACCAGCTCCTGATTCCTCCCATTTTTCCACGCAATAATAGCACAACATTTTTCTTGGCTTTTTTTTGACAATATTTCCGCCTGCCACGTCCATATCACCCTTGCTCCTTAATTTCAAAGAGCTGCCAAAAAGAGGTTTTTGGAAGCTCCGTGCTTCCAAAAAAACAAACCCACACACCAATTTTATAAAACCATCATGGCAGCGCACTCGCTACGCTCGGGGCTATTCACCCTCTGCGCTGCTTTTTCAAAAACTATAAATTGGTATTTTTCAGCTTTGCCTAATAATTTGATAAAATTGGTGTGGGGTTATTTTGCTTTTTGTTTATAAAAAGAATGAAAGCAAAATAAAACCTCTTCTGGAGAAGAGGCGTTTTTTACTTTAGATTTTATAAAAACGCTCCTTCTCTAAGAGAGGTAAGGAGGTCTGTTGCTTAATAATTCTTTCTACTGCAACTTGTAATTTCGGCTGCAAAACCATAAAATCTCGTCGGCTTATCGCGTTGCTGATAAACCTCCTCTATTTTCTGGTTTTTCGCACAAAATTACTGCGTTTCGCTACGAAAATTATTAAGCAACAGACCTCAGAATGATGTTAATAATATTTATGGAAATTTGATTCATTCTACTTTTAGAATACTCCTTCAAAAAAGATTGTCAACCCTCTAAGCGGTCTTTGTAAAGCTTAAAACAATTTGGAATTTGAGAGTGGAGAGGGGAAGGAAGGTTATCTAGTTTGAACCATCCAATTTCGTCAAATTTATGCGGCTCATTATTTTTTACTTTTTTTGGGTCAACTTGCACCTTAAAATCTAATGCAATCCAATGATTCTTTATTCCAACCCTTTCACGATGGACATCGCGATAGCCCACAAACTCATAACTCAAAACGTCTGCGCCATACTCCTCTCTAATTTCTCTTTTTAAAGTTTCTTCAATATTATCGTTAAACTCTAACGCTCCTCCTCCACAATCCCAATTTCCGGCCTCGTCTCTGCAATTATTATTTCTTTTATTAAATAAAAAATTTCCATTTCCATCATGGCAGAAGTATATAATAGAGACACCTGTAAAATCTTCGCCCTTTTTCATAACTATTTTTTCCAATCCTCAATAATAATCTTTTTGCCAGACTGCCGGACAACAACTTTCTGCCGCTCTCTCCATTTCAAACCCTTAACCATCTCGATTGGCAGGGTTAACCCCATGCTTTTTCCTCCACCCATCCGGGTGAGTTTCCTTATGTTTTTATCCTCTAATTTTCTTCTTGCCATTTTTTTATTACTGAATTAATTACTGAATTAATTCAGTAGCTATATAATTTTTTACCTTCCTAAGCTTTTTAACGCAATCTTTATGCGCTCTTCAGTGTTTTTTATATTAGATGACACGTTTTCCAGCGCTTGTCTTGCCTGTTGTTTTGTGAACCCAAGCTTCACCAATGCGTTTTCCGCTTCATCAGCTGAAGCTAATTTTTGCCCAAAAGTTTTTATTTTCCCGGTCAGTTCTAAAATAATGGCAGATGCTCTTTTTTGCCCTATGCCCGGAAT
>JBDRST010000027.1:0-7948 GCA_043824525.1 bacterium | reverse complement strand
TTCCAACTCCAGTTTCTCGCTAGTCATGAGCTTGCCTCCTTATGTTTTGGTTCTTTGCTGTTCCTGCTACAAGCAGAGCAAAAAAAACCTAAAATGCACAATACTTTAATTTACCACGCTATTATAACACTGTCAATGCTTCGCATTAAATCATCTAAAATCTGACTATACGGGCATTGGTTAAATCATCTAATTTCTGACCGAAATTCATTGCGGTAAAGTGAAGTAAATTGTAAATTGATACAATAATACAATTACAATTAACTTCATTTTACAACTATGAACATGCAATCAAGGAACCAGTATCTTAAAGAGGTAAGGTCGGAGTATTTAAGAATAAAATCAAAGAAGAAGCGGGGCGAATTGCTTACCGAAGCTGAGAAGCGAACCAAGCTAAACAGGAAGTACTTAATGGACAAACTAAAGCCCAAAAGCAATTTAGACAAACTTGTTTCCGAGAGAAAGAAGCGCCGGCAGTATTACGACAATTCCGTGAAGCCCGCTCTGGTTAGAATGTGGCAGATATTCGATTATCCGTGCGGACAAAGGCTTAAAACCTCATTAGAAGACGAAACAGACAGATTGCGTATATTAGGTGAACTGGATTGCTCTGACGTTGTTGCCAAAAAATTAAAACAAATAGGTTCCTCGACCATAGACAGAAAGTTAAAACACACAAAGGAAATTGAATTAGCAAAGGCAAAATATGGGAAAAAGCATCCTTTGCTCTACCAACAGATACCGGTGAAAGTGTTTGCGGAGCAGGACAGAAGCATTTTGGGAAACATGCAAATTGACTTGGTGGAACACTGCGGCGCTTCGGCTTCAGGCGAGTTTGTAAATACCCTTACTGCCACAGACATATATTCGGGCTGGACAGAGCAGGAGGCTGTAATGGGCAAATCACAAGAAAACACAAGGATTGGAATTGATGACGCTCGGACGAGGTGTCCGTTTGCGTGGAAGGAAATCCATTCTGACGGAGGAACGGAATTTATCAACGCTCATCTTTTTCGCTATTCTATCGGGACAGAGTTGGGCTTTTCAAGGTCGCGTCCATATAAGAAGAATGATAATTGTCTGGTTGAACAAAAGAACAACACGCACGTTCGCAGATTGGTTGGATATTTAAGATACGACACGATTTGACGAACAAAACATTTTAAATGATTTGTATTGCAATGAACAGAGGCTTTTCAAAAACTTCTTCTCTCCTGTGATTAAGCTGGTTTTAAAAGAAAGAGTCGGTGGCAGGATACATCGTAAATACGACAAGGCCAAAACACCATTTCAGAGATTGCTGGAATCAGATATTCCAGAAGTAAAAAAGCAGGAGCTGCGAGAAATTTATCAATCCTTGAACCCTGCTCAATTGAAAAGAACCATAGACAAAAAGCTGGATGCGCTTTATCAATTTTACAAACAGAAAAACCTCGGGGAAAAAGACGATGCAAACATCGGGGGCGTTGGAAATAATTCGTTAAAGGCCAATTTAAAAAGAAAAATTTCGGTCAGATTTTCAAAAACACATCAAACACCCGTTTCGGTCAGATAGTTAAATGATTTGACACGCCTTTGCAAGCTTATTTAATAATTTTACCGGAAAGTTTTCTTGCTTCTTCTATAAAAAAATCCTGCCAAACATCCTCTTTTATATTAGTTAACATTTTAGGAAAATCTTTCAGCTCTTTAGTTTTTATATACTGGGATCCCAGTTGAATCGGGTCTAGATAATTGCCAAATTTTATTTGAGCTTTTTTAACCAAATCATCAAGCGACAGGCTCTTATCTTTTTTTAAAATAAAATATAAATCAATAAAATCGCGGGAACGCGGTTTTTGATAAATTGTAAAAACTTTGTTCACGGCAATATCCAAAAGGCTGTCAATATATAAATTCCCTATTTTTTCTTTTTTTTCAATCCGTTCAAAAGGAAAATATGTAAACTCCATTTTGACTTTGTCTCCATCCTCCATATCAAGAAAAAACAAGTTGCGATTAAAGCTTTGCTGATATTCCACTTTTTTTATATTTGCCTTATTCTTTATTTCCTCAAAAAAAACAGAAATTGATTGCGGCTCAAACTCTTTTTCAGAAAAAAAATCCAAATCCTCGGACAAGCGATGCTTTAAATAAAATTCGGCCAAAGCAGTGCCGCCGGTTAAATAAAAAATATCGCAAATAACTTTTTCTCTGCTTATTATATCAAGAATATTTTTTTGATTTTCTGATAAAATATTTTTTCCAATCATTTTTTTATAAACAGAGATAAAAATTTTCTTTTAGCCGGGTCTATGTCTATTGCCTTCCAATACTTTTCAAGTTCGCTCCTTTTAATCTTTTCTTTGCCTAATCCAAAATTAACCATCTGTTCCAGTTTCCAAATGGTAAATTTATCTTTATCTTTCCTTAATTTTTTAGTGTTTGTAGACCAATTCTTCATAATTTAATTATATCGCTACGCTAATTATAGCACATTTCTAACTTTTTTTCCACCGCATACTATCGCACACTAAAACAGTCCCGTGCACCGAACCACGGAACTGCATTGTCGCACCCACCTCCGCCACCCTCCTCCGCTTCCGAGCTTCGGACGGGCGAGAAGGCTACGGACGGGCTTACGTCCCGCTTTTAGCGTCAACCAACACCTCAAAATTTTCGGGGTTAATTTCAAATCTATTCGTTTTTTTAAGTTTATCTGACAATAGGGCTTCTGCCACCGCGCTTTCAATATTATCTTGTATTACTCGCCTCATTTCCCTGGCTCCAAATTCCGGCTTATATGACATCTCCACTATTTTTTCTTTTAGTGGATCTGTAATTTCAAAATCAATTTCTTTTTCTTTTAAATTACTTTTCAATTTATTAAGCATTAATTCTGATATATCCAATAAATTTTCTTTTGTTAAGGGATGAAAAATTACGGTTGCGTCAAAACGGTTTATAAACTCGGGTCTGAATATTCCTTTATCTATAAGTTTTCCAAGCAAAACCTGCTTGTCCAAGGACTTACCGCTTTCAACTTGGGCAAAAATCATATCAGCTCCGGCATTTGATGTGCAAATAATTATTGTATTTGTAAAAACAACTTTTCTGCCTTGCCCGTCTGTGATGTGCCCTTCGTCTAAAATTTGCAAAAGTAAATTTAAAATATCTGGATGCGCTTTTTCAACTTCGTCCAGCAAAACTAAGGAAAACGGGGTTTCTCTTACTGGCGTAGTCAAAAGTCCTTGCATTTCCACCGGGCTTACAGCTCCGATTAACCGAGGAATATCAGAAATTGCCTGAAATTCCGACATGTCAAGGCGTATCATTTTTTCCTTGCCCTCCCAAATTTCGCTATGCGAAATTTGGGAGGGTGAATGCCCGCCAGAAGCCTTGTCAGGGGAGGATCGCCCAAAATAAATCTGCGATAAAGCTTTTGAAGTTTCTGTTTTTCCAACCCCAGTAGGGCCCATAAACAAAAATGTTCCCATTGGCCTTTTCCCAGAACCAATGCCAGCCCTTGCTCTTCTCATAGCAATGGATATTTCTTTTACCGCCTCTTCCTGGTTAACAATTCTTTGATGAATTAATTTTTCCAGGCTAAGCAAAACCTCTTTTTCTTTAGCATCCATTTTTCCTACTGGAATTTCGGTTTTTTGGGAAATAATTTCTGCAATATGGTGAGGTAATAAAACTTTTTCCTTAAGGGTCTGCACATATACAACCGCCTCGTCTAAAACATCAATCGCTTTTTTAGGAAAGGGAATGCTGGGCATGTATCTTGCTGTCAAATTAACTATCTCCCTTATAGCCGGGTACAATATCAAAATTTTGTGCTTATATTCAAAATCCAACGCGCAGTTTTGCAGTAATCTTATTGTTTCTGGCTCTGAGATTTCAGAAACCTCAACCTTTCTAAAAGAATCAGAAAACGATCGGTTTTGCTCAATGCGTCTGTGTAGGCCGTCGTAGGTTGTAATCCCAATAAATTGAAATTTCGGCACAGCCAAATACTTTGAAAGTATTCCTGAAATATCAACTGTTCCCGGTTTTTGTTGTTTTTGCCCAACAAAGTTATGAAGCTCGTCAATCACCAAAATAACGTTTCCAGAGGACACAGTTTCAGAAAATATCCGGTCTAAAACAGATTCCATTTTTTCAAAATTCTGAATTCTTGAGGATAATTGCACCAAATCCAACTCAACAACTCTTTTGTTGTTTAATTCTGGCAGCGAGTTTTCTAAATAACATTTTTGAGCCAACGCCTCTACTATGCTTTTTCTGCCCGTACCCGGCTCCCCCACTATCAAAACATTAGACAAACCAGACCTTGCTAATATCATTTCCGCGTTTTCAATCTCTTTTTTGTGACCGATGATTTCCTTAAATGCCCACTTGGAAACAACGCTCCGCCAGTCAATTGAAAACTGGTCTAAAGTGACGGTGTATCCTGACGCAAAATCCCTTCCCACAGACCCAGCCCTTGATAGGTTTTCATAAGACCAAAATTTTCTGCTCCTTTCTAAAGAGTTTTCCGCAGAGTCCAGCCACACGGCCATATTTTCAACGTCTTTTTCCTTTAAATCAAACTCCACTAAGGTTTTTTTAAAAAACTCATTGTGTTTTGCCAATCCGATTAAAATTTCCTTTTCACCAATCGTCTCGTGGCCCATATCCTTTGCGGCATTTAAGGCTTCTAAAATCGCCTTCTGAAAATCCTCGGAAAAAACTTCATTAGATTTAATTTTTTGTTCTGATTTTTCTAAGCAATTTTTCAAATCCTCCTGAAGTTTTTTTATGTCCAAGCCCAGCCTGGAGCAAATAAGATTTATATCTTTGCTCTCCTTTACGGCAGAATAAAACAACGAGGTGGAATCCACAGCGCGCTTTCGCTTTTCTGATAATTTTATTGCGGAGTCTATAATTTTTGAAGAATTAAAACCCAAAAACTCAGCCAAGTTATAATTTTCCGGGCTGTTAGCAGCCTCGGAAAGCTTTAAGGGCATAAACGGTTTCTTGATTTTTAATTCTTTGAATAAAGAAAGGTTCCAGAAAAGCAGATACAAGGAAAAAAATAAAACAGATAATTTTACGGCAAAATACAAGGAAATAAGGTTCAAAAAAGAAAGCGGTATGGAAAGTAGCGATAAAACAAATAAAAACAGCGACAAATCCCTTAAGAAGCCGGAAAATTTGAAAAGCAAAAAGGACTCCCTCCTGGTCGCCCGAAAAACTGATGTATTTTTTAAGTTAAAATTAAAAACCATTTAGTAACCTTGAATTACGAAATGGACTTCAATGCTTTGTTTTTGCCTTGGACTGCAAGCGCATAAAAATTCGTCGGCTTATACTCTGTATAAACCTCCTCATTTTTCCGCGCTTTCGCCCGCAAGCCAAAAAAAACAAATCATTTGGAAGCTATTTCGTAATTCAAGGTTTAGTAAAATATAACAAATATAAAACCGGCGATTATAGCAAAGGGTATTAAAAGCCAACCCACAAGAACTACTAATCCGACAATAGCAACAAAAACTTGAAAAACCGCCCCTATTACAATTAACACAGTCCTCATAATCGCCCCCAAAACCCTGGAAACAGTGTTAGATATAAAAGTATTAAAAAATTCTTTGACGTCAAACCCTTTTGGATACCCCCATTTATACCTGTGCCATGGAGCAAAAAAAGTTTTTACTAAAAGCTTAAAAGAGAAAAGATTTGAAGCAAACATCATATAATTATTCCAAACAGAAATCAAAAACTTAGGCATTTCATAAAACTGCCATACTATCCACGTTGTGGAAATATTTTTTCTCTGCATTATCTCTACGAATTACGAATTTTTACGAATATACGAATCCGTATATTCGTACTGATTAGTAATTCGTAGGGTTATTTTATCAATCTTACACCAATTCTTGAAACTGTGCCACCGGCAATAATTAATATAAAAGATAACAGCGACCATGCAACCAAATTTAAGATTTTAGTAATTGTAGCTGCCGGTAAAATCTGGTCAAGCTGTCCTCGCACCGCTTGATTTATTTGCGATGCTAAATCAAAACTATTATTGCTTCCCACTGCTTGCTCTGTTTGGGTTTTAAAAACCAAAGGTGCTGATGTTTTATCAGTAAAAATATTATATGACTGGAACAGCGTCCAGAAGATCAACGCCAACCCCAGCACTAACAAAATATAACCTATTATTTTATTTACCATCACAAAAAATGTTTCATAAAAATTTAAATACTATTTTGTATAATTTCTACGGTTTTTTCCCGTAAAATTGTTTTTTCTTCAATTATTTTTTGAATTTTAGAAGAAACCCTCTGTTGCTCTTTTTTATCTACGACAATAGGTAAAATTACTTCGTTCAGCCTATTACCTATTGTTGATATTGTTGCTTGTACAAATGTTTTAGAATCGATTTGTTTTCTAACAAATTTGCTATTCAGTAAATAAAATAAATAATATGGATTAATCAAACCATCGTCTAAAACTCTGATTTTCCTAACGTGGCTCTGGATAATGCATTTTACATCTAATTTTGTGATCATAGCTGTTCTGCCAATTAAAAATGTCCCATCGTTCACGAACAATATGTCTTTTTCTAGAATATCCTGTTGTTTTCTATAATTTTCGTAAATTTCATCAGATACCGCTTTAACTGGATCAAATTTTATTTCCCAATTTACGATATCACTAGTTCTAACAAAAGGAACTTCGCCAGTTCCATAAAATTGAGAGCCGATTTCATTGCCTCTTTTAATCTGTAAAATTTTTTTAGATACCAATTCTCCAACAGAAAAAACTTCATATTTTTTATCGCTTTTTATTATTTCTATTTCCTTTTTAATTTCTGGGTTATAATATTCCGGTATAAAAATATGGTCGTTTAGAAAATTTTTACCAATGCTAAAACCAAAACGGCTCTCTTTTTTCAAATTATTTTTTAAATATTTTTTACAGTTTTCAGTTATTTCGGGCAGGTCGTCATTAATAATTTTCTCTCCATTTTTGTCGTACAAAAAATTGCCGCTTTGTTCAATTTTGTAAACAACTTTGCCGTTCTTATTATGTCCGACGGCATTAGCAATAGCCATAAAAATTGGCTTTTGCTTATTCTTCGTTTTTTTTAGAAAAAGAATACTTGTTTTTGTGTGCGTGCTTGGCTGAAAAGTTTCCTGAGACAAACTTACAACTCCTATTATTGAAGCATTTTGCAGAATATACTCCCAAATATATCTTCCAGAAGGGTTGCCAAAAATTCCTTCTGGCAAAACTATCCCCATTCTTCCGCCGTCTTTCAACAATTGCATACATCTTTCAATAAATAAAATTTGAGGGGGCTGTTTATCTAAAATTAAGTCTGTTTTTTTCCAACCCTCATCGGATTTTTCCCAATTATACCCAAATTCGTATTGAGCCAAAAGGCTTTTACCAACTACAGGAATTTTTGCACCAAATGGAGGATTGGTTAAAATAACATCAAAAAAATTATTTTTTATTTCTGTTTGAGTTTTTTCTCCCCAATTACTTGGTAAATCTAAACTGTTTTCGCAAAATACAGAATAATCGCTATTACCAATCAGGGTAAGATAAATTCTTGATAATTTTGCCAGAAAGTCGTCCTTATCAATTCCGATTATAGAATAATCTGAACTTTTATTTTTCAATAAAAATTTTAGAACGTACGCTAAAAAACCACCGCTACCGCAAGCTGGATCTAATATCTTTTCTCCTGATTTTGGTTCCAAAACCTCTACCATCATTTGAACTACATTTTTAGGGGTAAAAAATTGGCCCTCTCCGCCCCTAAAAGAAACACTTATTAGTTCTTCAAACGCGTCTCCGATTACATCTCTACTCGCACTCAAAAGCGAATAATTTTCTATTTTTGAAATTATAAAGGAAAGTTCTTTTGAGTTTATTTCTATTCTTTCGTCATAGCTAAAAATATCATTAT
>JBDRST010000026.1:0-4372 GCA_043824525.1 bacterium | reverse complement strand
TAATGCTCAAACAAACAATTTCTGAATTTTAATTCGCAGTATTGACATCTTTTTGAAGGGGGATAATTGAGATTTCTCGCAAGCCAGCAATTTTTGTTGGCATATCCTGGCTCTCCCACGCTTTTTTCCGATTTTAAATTTTGATTTTCCATTTTTATCTGCTAAAAATTTTCTTAAAAAGAACGTACATCAAGGCGGCTATGCAAATGTTTGCGAAGCTAGCCAAAAGAGTGAGAAAAGATACTAATAAATCTAATCCCCAAGCAAAAATAACAAATTTTCCAAAATAGAGAAACAAAAAAGAGATTAAAAACATTGCTGCTGTAAAACCATAGACAAATCTTAATTCTCCCGGGTCTTTTTCAATTGGCATAATTTTTTGTTTTAACATTTTGTTTGAAACTAGTCCGTAAAATTGATAAAGAAAGTTAAGTTTCATTGAAAACATTCCGAAAAAGAACAAAAGACCGGGTACCAAAACCAGCCAAATATTTTGTGATAAAAAAGCGATCAAGGCTAAAAACCCGCAGACGGCTCTGAAAAAATTAAGCGAACGGCTGTCATAAATTGAACATTGTTGCATATCTTTATTTTAATTTTAGAGTTAATTATATATATTTTATTTGTTCAAAAACCTTTTTGCAAACGCAGGCATAAAATGCCATTTTGGATTTTGAATGTTTTTAGACTCAACGCATTGTTTAACAGCCAAGCATGCTTTTCTCACATCTTCAATATCGTTATATATATAAAAACTCATTCTGCAACTTGCTGGCGGGTTTAATTTGTAATAATGGTGCGCTAAAGTGGCACAATGGCAACCAGCTCTAGATTCTACGCCCAACTTGCTCAATTCTTTGGCAATCTCGAAGGCATTTTTGTTTTTGCAGGTAAAAGAAACTAAACTTGCTCTATTTTCGGGATTTTTAGGACCATAAATATCCAGCGATGGTATTTCACCCAACATTTTTAGTGCTTCTGCAATTAAGATTTTTTCGTGGGATTCTATATTATCCATCGCTCTTTTGACGTCCTGTGTTTCCAACTTCTTATCTGTCATAAAATAATTAAATTCCCCTGGATTCAAAGAAAAATCCATTAGTAGCCTTAGAGCTTCGGCAGAAATGATTGTCCCTAAAATATTGGGAGTTCCAGCTGTAAATTTCCAGGGAAGCGAATTATACCCCACTTTTTTCGGGCTGACCTGCCCCTCGGCAATCATATCTCCTCCATAAAGAAACGGCCTCATTCCTAAAAGCAGCTTTTCTCTGGCGTACAAAGCTCCAACGCCAAAAGGAGCCAGTATTTTATGAAATGACCAAACAAGGAAATCTGTTCCCATTTCGTTGACATCAACAAAAGAATTCGGAACAACTTGGGCGCCGTCAATCAAAAGATAGGATTTTTTTTCTCCGTTGGGCTGAATATATCCGCTGGAAGCGGCAATTTCTCTTATTTTTTTGATTGGATTCTTCGTTCCTAAAAAATTTGATGCCCCAGCGCAACAAACTAATTTAGTTTTTTTATCTACTAAAGATTTTAAATGCTTTAAATCAAGCTCTCCAGTTTCTTTGTTAAATTTTGCCAATCTGCACTCTACTTTAATTCCGAATCTTGGCAGTATTTCTTTGCACAATCCATACCATGGAACATAATTTGAATTATGCTCCATAAGTGTTGTAACCACATTGTCTCCATTTTTAAATTCAGTCATTAAAGAATACATAACTGAATTAATCGCTTCTGTGGCATTTCTGTATAAAATAATATTTTTCCTGGACGGAGCACCGATAAATTGAGCAACAGTATCATAAGAAGCCTCAAATTTTTCAGTAGTTAATAAAGAAGATTGCGACTGACCTCTATGGACATTGTCGTACTGCACAATAAGCTTATCCAGCAAATCCAATAATTGGACAGGGACCTGGGTGCTGGCCGCATTATTAGAAACAATTCTGCCGGCTTTTATTGCCGGAAAAAACTTCCTTATTTTTCGAGTTTCAATCATAATTCGTCAGATAACAAAAAAACCATTAATCAATTATATAATAAATCAAACAAACAAAAAAGGGCGGGTAAAGCCTTACATATCCTCCGACGCTGCCGTCAAAGTATGAAAAAAAGGTTGTATTTTTCATAGACACAACAACTGTGTCTTCCTGCCTCAATTCAATAATTGAATCTGGGGTGCTGGTGCCGCCTAAGAACTTTTCCATATATATTGTAATCATTCCATCGGTTGTGGGGGTTCCTGTTTTTTCTGCGCCACAGGGGTATATATAGTGTCCATATACCTTTATTCCTTTTTCGCCTTCTCTTACAAAACTGCTTTGGACTTGCGGTGAGTATCCACAATAAAAAGGCACGGATATGTTCCAGTCGCCTTGGCCGGCAAGGGACCCTATATTATAATCCTCAAAATCATCTGAAAAGATTGTTGAGGCGTTGGCAGTATTGTAAAAAATAGCAAATGCAAAAAGAACAAATACTGTTGTTATAACAAGTTTGTTTTTCATACTATTTTGTTAGTTAATTTAATAGAAAAATATTATAATACTGGGCTCATAGTGCTAAAAACATAACCCAAATAAATCAGAATAGATAACCACGCTAATAAAATTACCAATAAAATTCCAGTTGCCTTTCTATGAGATCGAAAACTATAGATTAATAATCCTAAAACACCAAGCCATTCAATAATCATTGCTAAAAGTACATAAACAGGATAATCAGTAAAAAATTGTTGGCTTATTATGTAATATATAGGTGCTTTTATATTCGCCTCGGAAAAATTATTTATAAAAGATAGAATAGACAATGGTGTGATTAAAAATAATATCTCCGGAACCGCGAACATTGCTATGAAAACCCATAGCCAGGCTTTTTGTTTTTTTGTCATCATATCCTTTTGTTTCCGATCACCGACATTCTAACATTCTATAGAATGTTAGAATGTCGGTGATTGGGATTAATGCTAATTTTTAGTAATACCAATTTTTATTTATCATATCACTTTTCCAAACACTTTTCCAAATTTAGTACAGCGAAATTACAAGCATCTTTTACTATCACCCCACCGTCACCCTGCCGTCACCTTGTCATCACAATCCATAACAAAATTAAAAAAAATCGTCAAGTACATAAAATTGGCGATCGTCAATTTTATGTACACATGGCCGGAGACCGGGATTGGGTGGATTGCGGTGCTAATCATTCTATTCTGTATTTTTCGAAGCAAAAAAGTAATTTTCAGACAACATTAAACACCTCAGACACGTGAGGTGTTTGTTAAATTTCAAATTCTAAATTCTATTTATTGTCCCTTTATAGGAATAATAACTATAAAATTTGGGTCTTGGTTTCTGCTTCTTACAGCATCCCATTTTACGTTTTGTGGGCCTTCTTTGTTTACGTCTTCAACTGAAGCGTATTCTTGGCAGTAGCTCCATGGGCCGTATCTAGGGTCTCCTGGCGCGAAATAAACAAGCAAAACAGCATAATTACCAGCTATATTTATTGATGATATATTTTCTTTATCTAATTTTGGGCACTCTCTTTGTATGCATTTCCCCTTTTCATCGTATTTTACGCAATTTTGTTCGGTTATTGGGACAGTGCAGTCGTTTAAGTTGTCGTAATTTGGGGAAGTGCCAGTGAAGCGCAATTGCTTTAGGTTGAGGATTGCGATCTTTGAGCTCGCAATTTCAGAATTGCTAATTTTTAAATATCCCCCGGTTTTGTTTTCTTCTTTCCCTTGAGTTTGATTAAAGGATTTTCGGTAAACATATATGCCGTCGCCCTTGGGTTTAAAATCATATTGGTGAATGGATGCTGACGAGGCAAAATTTTGCACATTTGAGCAAGCTTCATTGGGGTTAACATATTGGCAGCTGCCCCAAAAATTTGCGATATCGTATAAAATTGATACATAGGCGATTTTATTCTCCGTATCCTGTTTTATTCCCACTGAATATATATTATTTATAAATTTTTCCCCTAATTCCTGAACGTTTGAGGTATGGCTTTCGGACTCGCCCGAACATCCTGCGGATTTGTAAAAGGTAACGCCAAGCGATTGTGTGTTGGGTTCTGGTATATCTATTGGTTCTAATTTCCCTAATTTAAAAATTGTAAGATAGGGGTTGATTGTTGTTATAATTAAATAAAACAAAACTAAGATTAACAGCCCGGAAACAGCGCCAGAAACTCTATCTTTTGCTTTTGCAAGAGCTGATGGAATTGCCGGAGACAAAAAATAAAGTACACCAGCATATGCTAAAGAAAGCAAAACAGCAATAAATCCAACGCCTATTCCAAAATCAAAAACATATTTTAAATATTCTGTTAAGCCAGATGTCGGGGTTATTTTAGC
>JBDRST010000025.1:0-4163 GCA_043824525.1 bacterium | reverse complement strand
ATGTGGGGCGTGAAATTAATCTTAGAATTGACAGGCGCGCGGGGCGGACTACTTGTCCACCGTAGCTTTAGCGAAGGCGGAAACCTTTCCAATTTCAAGAATTTTTGATAAAATGAGTTCGAGCAGAATTGTATATATGCTCCACGATAAAACTTTTTTCTCTTTTCTGGAAATTTTCGCGGGCGGCGCAAAGCGCCGCCCAGTGCGTTTTGAGGGGGGAATCCGTTTCGCTCGGCGCGCTACGGCGCGCCTCGCGATTTTGCAGAATGGGGTCATCGTTTGCGATTTTAATTCTGTCTCGTTTTTTTTGCTTTGCCCGACAAAAAGAATTCTTGCATTTCGTTTGGTTGTGATATAATAAAAATGTTGAGGGCAATCGTACAAACAGACATTTTATTTAATAAAATACTAAAAGGGGCTGGAAAACGGTTGTCCTCAACAAATAACCTGTTCTTTCCAGTCCCTTTTAGTTATATAAATTTATGCAAAAATTCTTTTTGTATGCCCGCAAATCCACAGATGTTGAGGACAAACAAGTGAGGTCTATTGATGACCAAATCGCAGAATTGCGCGCTTTTGCCGAAAAGGAAAATTTAGAAATTGTTGAGGAGTTGATAGAAAAACAATCAGCCAAAATTCCGGGCAGACCAATTTTTGACGAAATGATAAAACGGATTGAAAAAGGCGAGGCCAATGGAATTTTGGCGTGGCACCCCGACCGTCTGGCGCGCAATTCTGTTGACGGCGGAAGAATAATTTATCTTTTGGATTGCGGGCATTTGCAGGCGTTGAAATTCCCGACATTCTGGGCGGAAAACACCTCGCAGGGAAAATTCATGTTAAACATTGCTTTCGGGCAAAGCAAATACTATGTTGATAATCTTTCCGAAAACACGAAACGAGGATTGCGCCAAAAAGTTAAACGAGGAGAATATCCGGGCTTTGCGCCAATCGGATATTTAAACGACCCGAGAATAAAAAGCGTAGTTGTGGACAAAAAGAAGTCGGCAATTATTCGCAAAATGTTTGAGCTTTACGCTGAAAATAATTCAAGATTGGAGGATATTTCTAACTTTTTGGCGCAACAAGGAATAACCGCAAGAAGCGGAAAATATCTAAAACGAGACAGAATTTCTTTTATTCTATCAAACCCGTTTTACATCGGTTTGTTTCGCTATGCAGGAGAAATTCATGAAGGTATTCATGAGCCAATAATTTCAAAGAAAATTTTTGATAGAGTTCAAGAGATTTTGAAGCAAAGAGGAAGACCGCACCACAAACAAAAGAACGAGCCTCAGCCATTTTGCGGACTTTTGAAATGCGGCATTTGCGGAATGGCAATCACTGGCGAATACAAGGTTAAAAAACAAAAAAATGGAAACGAGCATTACTACACCTATTACCACTGCACCCATAAATCCAAAACAATCAAATGTAACGAACCTTGCATTCGCCAGGAAATTTTAGACAAACAAATCTCCTCTTTGCTTCAAAAATTTTCTTTGAAAAAAGATTGGGCGGACGAACTGAATAAAATGCTGGAAAAAGACAAAACCAAAACCGCCCAATCTTTTGTCGCTTTTGTTCAAGAAAACAAAAAAAGAATTGTAGAAATTCAAACCAAGCTCCAGCGACTTTTAGATGGATACTTAGAGCAGGACATCGAAAGAGATATTTATCGAATTGAAAAAGCAAAACTACTTTCCGAGAAAAAGTCGCTGGAAGAAAAAATCACTGGTCTTGAACAAAAGCGGATTGGCTGGCTCGAACCGATGCAAAACTGGATAAAAGAAGCTAAAAACATAGAGAAAATCGCAAACGACGGCGACCTTTTTGCGAAAAAGGTCGCTTGCCGAAATATTTTCGGCTCGAACCTCATTTTGCAAAATCGCGAGGCGCGCCGTAGCGCGCCGAGCGAAACGGATTCCCCCCTCAAAACGCACTGGGCGGCGCTTTGCGCCGCCCGCGAAAATTTCCAGAAAAGAGAAAAAAGTTTTATCGTGGAGCGAGTGAGGGGAATCGAACCCCCATCTATTCCTCTTGCCCCCCACAAATTTTTGCAAGCGGGTAATGAGAATCGAACTCACGCCCTAACCTTGGGAAGGTTATGTACTACCACTATACTATACCCGCAAAAATTTGAGGGGGATGAAGGAAGGAATTATTCTACCACTGAACCACACTCGCAAAAATTTGAGGGGGATAAAGGAAGCAAACGCACTGCCATTGTGCTACTCTCGCAAAAATTTGTGGGGGATGAAGGAAGAATATGTTCTACCACTATACTAATCTTGCGTATTAAGTAATATAACCTAAAAAATATTTTTTATCCAGTTCCAAACTCCGGCAAACCAACTTGTCCAAACACTTTCTGGCTTAGCGACTTCTTTGGGTTTTTCTTCTGGCGTCACAAAAATCACGGCTTTTTCTCCCGGCTTTTGTTCGCCCAGTTGCTCATAAGCGATTTTTTCCAGATACTCAACGTTATCTGTATTTTCAATTTTATTTTTTAGTTCCTGATTACTTTTTTTTACACTTTCTATCTGCTTTTGGTAAGAACTAATTTGAGAAACAAGCTCTTTTCGCTTTTTATACATATTCAAATTAACTAAAACCAAGCTAATAACTATTGCCGCAAGTAAAACCGCCAGCGCCGGAAGCAAAAGCTTACTGCTATAAAAACTTCCCTTTCTTTTTTTGCTAAAATTTGCTACCATAAAATAATTGAATGAAACTACTAAATTACAAATAAATTACTATCGTACGAATACGTAAATTAGTATATTCGCACTGATTAGTAATTTCGTAGTTATTATGAAATCAAAAAAACTTTTTAGAATCACCTGGATTGTTTTAATAAGCTTGGTTGCAATAAGCATGCTTTTGCTTTCAGTCGCTCCAATACTTTAGAGCCACTGTTTTTATTCTAACATAAAAAAAGACTCTTGTTAAAAGAGTTTTTTTTTAGTTTTCTCATGTATCCGCGTTATTCCACTTTACACCTATGACAGCCCCACCGTGTTGATTGCTGATTCAAAAGCATCAAGCGTTTTTTGAGCCTGGTCGGCGGATAACTTGAAGTCCGGGTCATAAACAATGGAATTTCGTACCTCGTGGGCTTTTACCAGGTCGCTTAAAATGCCAGAAAGCAATTTTCCGGTTTTTTGAACCATTTCTTCAAAATTTTTTCCCTCATATCCAGCTTTTTCCAGCGCCTCGCCTAAAAAGTCCTCGGCGTCAATTATTGCTAACTTATAATCCGCTTCAGCTCCTGATTCCATTCTTTTTTTAATTTTGTTCCAGCGCCTTGTAATCTCTCTTGCGCCGTATGCCTGCCATGAAAAAAATTCCGTTACGTCTTCCAAAAATTTAAACTGAAGCCACGAGGAATTCAGCATAAAATAAACAACAAAAGCAAGGAAAAACATTGAGGAAGCCACAAAAATCAGCTTTACTGGAAAAAGCATATCCTGCAACTGAGGAGAGGATATAAAATAAATAAAATTTGTAATTCCTAATAGATTGTATAAAGATTCCCAAGACATAATGCGATTCTAATTATAGCATTTTTTCTAATTGCGACGCTATACTCAATATTTTACTCTCTTCAAAATGGTTTCCTATTATCTGCAAACCAACCGGCAGGTTTTCAATTTTACCAGCTGGCAAGGAAAGTCCGGGCAATCCTGCTAACTTTATAGGAATAGTATAAATGTCAGCTAAATACATAGAAATTGGGTCATTTGCCTTTTCACCTATTTTAAATGCCGGAAAGGGTGATACCGGACAAAAAAGCAAATCAACTTTTTCAAAAGCTTTTTTAAAATCTGCTCGTATAAGCTGTCTCACCTCTTGGGCTTTTTTATAATATGCATCGTAATATCCAGACGATAAGCTATATGTTCCAACCATAATTCTTCTTTTTACTTCCTCGCCAAATCCCTTTCCTCTTGTTTTTAAATATACATCTAAAAGATTTTCCGCAGGTTCAGATAACCCATATTTTATTCCATCAAATCTGGCTAAATTAGCTGATATTTCTGACGAACCAAGTATATAATAGCAAGCTAATGCGTACTCTGAACTTGGCAAGCTCATCTCATTAATTTTTGCCCCTGCCTCTTCTGCCTTTTTTATAGCGCCTCGAATTATTTTTTCAACTT
>JBDRST010000024.1:0-3902 GCA_043824525.1 bacterium | reverse complement strand
TTAAAATAATTTTCTCTATTTAATGTTTCCGTTAATTCTGAAAAAGACGCTATATATACGCTCGGCTCAATCATTACTCCAATTTTAGAAAAAACTGATTCTATTTTATAAAATTTATAAAATCCATTACGAATATCCTCTTCATTTTTGCTATAACAATCTACAATTTTAAAACCTTCTACCGCATCCGATGTTATAGAAGATACGTCGGTATCACTTGATGTTTGGGTTTGATAAGGAGATATATCCGAGGCGACTATGATAAATCCTCCATTTTGCTCTACAAACGATGTAGCAGTTCCACGATATTCTTCGGGTGTTATTATTATATTGTTCATGATTTCATAAAAATAAATTTATATTGCCACAATGTTATTTTAAGATTTTGGTAAATTTAATTTATTTTTGTTTGTATTTTTCATAAATTTTTATTTCCAGCCTTGACCGACAACTTTCCACATTGCTTGCTCCTGCGGGACTTGAATGGGTCCTTGAGGCGTTTGTTGGGTTATATTAACTTGGCCTTTTTTGTAATCTAAAGAAAGTTCAAAATAGTTTGCCATTTTTCCGCTTTCAATGTAAGCAATTTTATGGTCTTTTTTGGTTTGAAAATTGGCTCCTATTTCTATCTCTGGATTCCAAACTTTGTCTAATTCCATTTCTTTTGAATATTCTTCGTATAACTTTGTCATAGTAACCGCTAAATCTGCCGGTGCGTCAATAACAGTTTTTACCCCCAAATCTTCTTTTGCTTCTTTTCTGCCTATAAAATATTGGTGAGAATAAAGTTTTTCAGTAAAATAATCAACAATTTTTGTAATTTCTTCGTCTTTCATCGGATTTTTGTGGCTTTTTAAGAGTCTTTCGGCTAACCGTCTTATAAGATTATGTGTTCTATTCACATTTCCCAGAGATAATGGATGAATTTGAGGATTTGATTCCACAAATTTATTAAATATTTTAGTTAGGTCTTCATCATTTTTAATTCCAAATTTATTTTTAGCTAAATCAAAATATGCCATTACGTCTTCAACTGAAATAGGAATTTTATTCTGAGGGGCCTTAGGATCCGATGGATTAAACACATTAGCGGTTGATGGGTCAATCGGTGAAAGCTCTGATAAATCTGTCATTACAATTTCGTCAGCTCCCAAAGAAATCATTGAAGCGGCACTATGAGCTTTATATGGTATTAATACTGAAAATTTATTGCAATATTCTCTAATCATAGAAACCAAACGCCACGGAACCATTGTATCTCCGCCAGTGCTATAAAGAAACAAATCAATATTTTCCACTTTGCCGATTTGGCGTAGCTGTTTACTTATGATTGGAATAATATCCATAGCAACTCGCGCATTAACCGGTCCCTGTCTATCGCTGGTTATATATGCAATAACCTTAGAATTTCTTTGCTCTTCAATTTTTTTTATTAGTTCTTTTTTGTCCATGTGAATTTATGTAGCGGAGCGAGTAAATTCATGCCGCAATTGAAACATGATATATCAGATACACTTGTTTCAATTGCGGCGATGCCACTGTTATTTAATTATTTTTTTATTTACTAATCTTTATTGACTTTTTACTTCTTCGTTATATACTCTTAATAATGTAGCTCTTCGACAATTTGTCTCTATCTAGCGAGGTGCGTTATGGAAAGTTTGATGGAAAAAACAGTTGAGGTAACGATCTTGAGGCACGAATTCAACGGCAAAACGATTGATTCCATTTACCGCGGCCTTGTGACGTGCGTTGAAGGTCCGGTGTTCGGGATTGAGAACGTGGTCGACCTTACGCACCACGGTCATCGAGGACGGGGCAAAATGTGGTTCAGCACAACCTCGTCATCATTCGTTTCCGTCGAGATCGATGCGAACTAGGACTAATGCGTTCAAACGGGCTGAGCAACCCTTCTGCTCCCGCTATCAATCTGGTGGCGGCTCTTTTTTTATCATTTTTGTTAATTATTTTTTGCTAATTTTTTTGAATTTATACGTGTAGGCGTAAACTGGCGTGTCATTATTGATTTTGTAACTGGGATTATGCCGCTTAAATGCTTTTATAAGTTCCTGCCTGTTTTTATATGTTTTATAGTGAGTTTTGTCTTTTAGGTCTATTTTTCCGACAGTTGTTTTGATAGCTTTTGTGATTTCTCCGTGACCGAATATTTCTCCTGTCTGGCTATTTTCAAAAGCCACAATATCGCCCCTTTTCAGTTTATGGTCGCGAAGCCGCCACGTGCTTATTTTTTCGTTAAAAACCTGCGGTACAATATCCTCATGAAACCCCATTATAAGTGGTAAAGTATTCTTATCTATTGGCTCCTTCATGTTTTATTTTTTTGTTACTTAACGCGTTAAAAAACATCCCCTCACTACCATTCTTGCATTCTGCAGAATGCAAGAATGGTTCACTTGGATTCGTCATGGAACGATTCTATAAATTTCACAAACTTTTTTCCGTACGGGGAAAGCGAATGTCTTACTGACCCGTCGCCCGTATGTCTTTTATTCAAAAGTCCTGCATAAACTAATTTTTTAGTGTGTTCTGAAAGCGTTTTAAAATTGCATTTCAGCTTACCGGCGATTTCGTTTAAGGAAATATTATCTACCTTCGACACTAAAAGCAAAACCTCAATCCTTCTATGATTTGCAACGCCTTTGAAGTTTCGTTCTAATTGTTCAGGAGTTTTTTTGTTTACCATCTCATTTACCATTCTTGCATTCTGCAGAATGCAAGAATGGTTTGTTTACGTTATAATAGCATATTTTGCGGTCATTTTGATATTTTAACCTTTGCCGGTCTGATTATCTTTCCGTGCAGTGTGTATCCGCGCTGGATTTCCTTTAGCACTATCCCCGGCTTAGGCTCTTTTTGTTTAAGGTCGGGTCTTAAACAATCTATTTCGGCTACGGCTTCCATTGTGGTGGGGTCAAATTCCTTTCCCATAACTTCAATTGCTTCAATCCCCTGCTTTTGCAGAAAATCTGATAGTTGCTTTTTAATTTGCAAAAATCCTTCTATCCAGTTATTTTCCCGCAAATCCCCGGTATTCGCGAATTCGGGGGGTATATGCGATTCGGCTAAGCAAATATTGTCCAAAATTGGTAAGATATTTAAAATTATTTCTTGATTTGAATATTTTACCAAATGCCCGATTCTTTCCATTTCCTCTTTTTTGTAATTCAAAAAATCAGCGCGCTCTCTTTTCCAGCCGTTGAGATATTCCTCTGCTTTTTTACGGCATTCTTCAAGTTCTGTCAGTTTTTCGTCCTCGCCTGAAGCTACGACATCATGGCGGGCAGGTTTTTTGTGTTTTTCTTCCATATTTATTTATGTCGCACAATAAAACTAAAAACCTTCTAATTGTTTAATTACTTCGTTTATTAAGCTGATATTTTTATCGTATGTTGTCCTGGACGGCCCGATTCTTATTAAAATTTGGTAAATTGTGTCCTTTTCTGGAGCGCTGGTGAATTTTAGGGTTGAGGACATTTGCTCTAGTGATTTTGTAAGTTCTTCTGCCAGTTTTAATTCGTTTTCTATTTGTTTTCTGGCATTTTCAATTTCCGCGAATATAAAGTTGGAAAATAATTTTTGTTCATTTTCAAAAAGTTTGTCCACAAAATATCTGTACGCTTTTTCTGTGGGCACTCTACCTGCTGACGTGTGTGGCTGGGCAATATACCCCGCCTCTGTTAATTCCTGAAAGTCGTTTCTTATGGTCGCCGGGCTTACGCTTAAATCTGCCCTTTGTTTTAAGAGTTTTGAGCTTACTGGCTCTGCCCAGCAGATATACTCTCTAACTAACGCATCCAATATTTTTTCTTGCCGTTCTGTTATTGGCATATGTAGCCATCTTAGAAAATTAGCAGTCGTTTGTCAAGAGTGATAGGTATTCC
>JBDRST010000023.1:0-7943 GCA_043824525.1 bacterium | reverse complement strand
GAGGCAGAGGGAGAGGATGGAGAAGATGGCTAAAGATTTGGAGGTTGCGTTTAAGGGGGAGAAGAGTGCGAAGGAAAAAATTGATGCAATTAGGGTGGAGGATGAGGCGTTGTTGGGGTCAATTGGGGACGGGGTTGTGGCGGTAGATAAGGAAGGAAAGGTTATGTTTGTGAATCGGGCTGCAGAGGAAATGCTGGATTTTAAATCAGAGCAGGTAATAGAAAAGCCGTATGAGCAAATTTTAGAAATGCAAAATGAAAAAGGAGAAATTTTAGTAAAAGAAAAAAACCCACTTTATCAGGATTTGAATTCCGGTAAAAAAATAGTTACGGATGCCAGTGGGACGCCAGAAAAAACAATTTATTTTGTGAAAAACGATAAAACGAAGTTTCCGGCGGCAATTACCGTGGCCCCAGTTATTTTGCAAGGCAAGACAATTGGAGCTGTTAACGTGTTTCGCGACATTACTGTTGAAAGGCGGATTGATAAGTCAAAATCAGAATTTGTGTCGCTGGCTTCCCATCAGCTTAGGACTCCTTTAACCGCTATAAAATGGTATGCTGAAATGCTTATGAGCAAAAAAACCGGAAAATTAGGTTTGAAGCAGAAAAAATATCTTGATGTTATTTACGATGGTAATATGCGAATGATAAAACTTATTGATATAATGCTTGATGTTTCGCGATTGGATGCTGGCAAAGTAAAAATTCGCAATGAGCTTTCCGACATTAAAAAGGTGGCTGAGATAATTATTGAGGAAGAAAAAGTTAATATTAAAAAAAGAAAGCAAAAGTTTGTTTTTGAGTGCGAGGAAAAAGAAATGAAAACCGTTACCGATCCGAACCAACTTAGAATTGTTTTTCAGAATGTTATCTCTAATGCCGTTAAATACACTCCAGAGGCAGGTAGGATTGTTTGCAGTATAAAAAGGGATGGGGATAATTTTTTGCTTTCAATAAAAGATAGCGGTATAGGCATACCAAAAGACCAGCAAAAAAGAATTTTTGAAAAACTATTTAGGGCAGACAACGCTTTTTCACACCAGCCCGATGGCAATGGATTAGGCCTTTATGCTGCCAAAGCAACAATTGAAAACCTGGGAGGAAAAATTTGGTTTGAATCAAAAGAAGGCGAGGGAACAATGTTTTTTGTTACAATACCGATAAAAAATTGAAAAAGCCTTGCTCGCACGGGGTCAGGCCTGGGTCAGGCCCAGGCCTGACCCCGTGCGATGCTTGGTAAAATAAACATGGTGCGTCCATTAAGACAATTTTATAAAGGAGGTATTTGGCATATCCTGAACCGCGGTGTCGCTAAAACAGATATTTTCCGAAATAAGGGAGATTATAATTTCTATCTTTATAAAGTGAGAGAAGCTATTGAAAAATATCCTGTCGGAATTTTTGCCTTCAATTTCCTTTCTAATCACGTGCACTATTTAGTCAAACAGACAACGGATGATATATCTCCTAATAAATTTATAGCTAGTGTGCATACCAGCTTAGGAAACTATATAAACCGTAAATATGTAAGAGTGGGGCATTTATTTCAGGATAGGTGTAAGGTTAAAAGCATTGAGGAAGATAAGCATTTATTAGCTATTTCTGTGTACATAAATTTAAATAAAGTTTTAGAAACTCTCCAGGAAAAAGAAAAAGCCGTTATTTCCAAGGCTGAATTACAAAAATTACTACGAGAGGCCGAAGGCGATCCATGGAGCAGTTACGCAACTTATTTAGGGACAAGAGAAGATGGGGTTACGCAAACAGAATTTATTTTATCATTATTATCAGATGATATTAACAAAGCAAGGAAAGAGTATAAAAAATTCGCAGAGGGTCTTATTACGTCGGGATATTTTTTAAAAACAAGAGATTTAACCTTTGAATAAATAAATATAAAATTGAACGAAACAAGGGGGGTCAGGCCTGGGTCAGACCCAGGCCTGACCCCCCCTATCCCTGGAAATTAAAGTGGGAATTACGCAAAAGCAATTTGAAAAGTGCTGGCAAAGCGGCAAATGTTCAAAAATCATTAAACACGGAAAAAAATCAAGGTTAGAATAAGAAGACCTTAGAAAAGAATTTTTGGAAGGAGTCAGAAGCGCAGGAGAACACAATAACAAAAAATAACAACAGGAAAAAGTTAATATTATTAAACAAAAATAAGCTTATGAGCAATAATAAAAAGTTTTTGGTAGTTTTTATATTAACAGTGTTGTTGCCACTATTTTTATTATTTTATCTGCCAGTTTTTCGCGGTCGGGATAACGTTATTTCTTATTCAGATAATCGTATTTTGTTTTCTTTTTTGCTATGGATACCAATTATTTCTTGCGTTTATATTGTATTTAAAAATTACACGGCTAGAAATAATAATATAATATGGTATATTATTGCATCTCTTTTGGGTGTAATATTGTTTCTTTTTTGGTATGCCGTCGAATCCCTTTCTAATTTTGGTTTCTAATTACGGATCTGAGAATTATTAAAAGGTGAATTTGGGCGGGAATATTATTTTTTTTACTTTTTATGCTATAATAGCGTAATAAATAAAAAAACATGAATAAATCTAAAAAGATATTTTTTGCCTGTTTGGCGATTTCTGTGTTGTTTTTGGCATTTACGGTTTTAGCGCAAGATAATCAAGAATCATATTTTATATCTGCCGCCCAGCCAAAAATAACCGCCATAAAAGAAAGCTTCCTAAATTTGTCCGGGCTTTTAGTGCAGGGGCAAGCAAGCCCGTATTTTAATGTAGTGGTGAGTTTAAAGGATAGCAAAGAAAATTTAATTTACTCTTTTGAGGCCATAGCTAATGGAGACGGAAAATGGTCTGGCAAGTTTGACCAACCATTAAAAAGCGGAAAATATTATTTTGAGGCGGTTGCCCAAAATAACAATGGAGATTATAGCTATCCTGTAAAATCTGATTTTATTAATGTGCAGGGCCCTTTTGCAATTATAATAGGAGGGCTTTCTATAATTGTTGCTATTCTAACCTTTGCTTTTACTGCTGGTTGGTATGTAAGCAAATGGGCTGAGGGAAAACGTTATCGCAGAATTTTGCTGTCTGAGCGCGATGTGGCGTCTTCATATAGTGTTATTAAAAACGATGTACTCAGAGCATTAAAAAGCATATCAGAAGTTGAACCAGCTTTTAGCAAAGCCAGCGAGGTGAAATTTCTTTTAGAGCGCGTTGTTGATAATCTTGAAAAGATGAATAAGTATGTTACTCAAAGCGTAAGAAAAATAGGAAAGTACGATATAGTAAAAAAAATAGATAAGCAATAGGTATTTATTATATGAAATTAAAATTTCTTATTTTAAATTTGCTGGGGATTTTTATGCTTACCGCCTTATTTATTGGGGTGGTTTATGCCGAAACCTTTATTGATAATACGCAATCTGAATTTGACGCGGGGAGTTATTCTAATACTGCGTGGAACGATGACCACGTTGAGCTTTCTAGCGGGCAAGCAAACGGAACATTTACATCTGGAGTATTTGACGCTGGAGGGCTAGCAAACTGGAATAATATTGCTTGGGTACCTAAGAGGCCAACAGGTAAGGAACTGCCCGATAATGGAGTGCCAGAGACAGCTTATGACTCCAGCAACGCAAACATGACAGGGAATGTGCTTTTGATGCACATGAATGAGGCAAGCGGAACAATAGTTGACACAAGCGGGCAGGGAAATAGTGGAACTTATAATGGAGCATCATACAGCCAGACAGGAAAACTAAATACAGCGCTCGGCTTTGACGGGCGCGATGATTATATTGATTACGGGAATCACGAGAGTTTGGATATGGGGACAGGTAATTGGACTGTAGAGGCATGGATAAAAACCACACAATCTAACAAAGGCACTATCTTTGCCAAGGGTGGAGATAATGCTGGCGGAATCCGGTACACTCTGGCCATAGGGGAGATTAGCGCAGGTAATATAACCTTGACTACCGACGATAATGTCAATAAGAGACAAGCAACGGGTAGTATCTTGTATAATGACAACAATTGGCACCATATAGTCGGTTTGAGAGATGGAAATACGTTGCGTGTTTATGTCGATGGCAACCCTGACGGGACACAAACCCTGCCTAGCGGTTATGATCTCTCAGGCACATCCCAAAGGGCGGCTTATTCGGGAGCTATAGCGGATGCATCAACTGGCGCCCTTGAAAAATATTTCAACGGCGCAATCGACGAAGTAGCAATTTACAATCGAGCTTTATCTCCTGCGGAAGTTACTGATCATTATAGGAGAGGGGCTTTGAGGTTGAAGTTTCAGGTAAGGAGCGGAGCTGTTTACCCGCCGACAGGGGATTTTATCGGGCCTGGTAGAACGATTACTGATTATTATGAATGGGGCGCGACTAATTCTGTGAGTACGCCGACTTTTAGTTTGGCTAACAATGTGGATGATAATCAATATTTCCAATATCAGGCAACGCTTTCCTCAGATGACAGTGGCATAACCCCAGAACTTTCCGACGTAATAATAACATATTCTCTTTTGGATGTTACAGCCCCTGCCGCAGTTTCTGATCTTTCAGCCGTTACCCCTTCTGATTCAGAAATCTTTATTTCATGGTCAGCTCCAGGGGATGACGGAAGCTCCGGGACAGCAACAACTTATGACCTTAGATATTTTACTTCTTCTATTACAGACGAAAATTGGTCCTCAGCTACACAGGTTAATGGAGAGCCAACGCCTTCGGTAGCCGGTTCGCTAGAATCTAAAACAATTTCCGGGTTGTTGCCAAACACAACCTATTATTTTGCCATTAAAACTTCTGATGAAGTTCCTAACGAATCAGGACTTTCTAATGTTGCCAGCGTTTCTACCTTAAGTCGCGACATTTATATTTCTGCTGATTCTAACAGTAAAACTTACGGCGATTCAGATCCAGAGCTAACCTATATCGTTACCAGCGGTTCTCTGATTGATGGGGATTCTTTTAATGGGCAGTTGTCCCGCGACTCAGGAGAAAATGTGGGCAGTTATAATATACTGCAAGGAGCGCTATCGGCCGGCGAAAGATATAATATAATTTTTAGTGGAGCTGATTTTGTAATTAGCAAAAGACCGGTCACTGTTGCCGCAATAACAGACAGTAAAGTTTATGATGGCGCTGTATCTTCGTCTAAGATTCCCGTGATTACTTCAGGCAGTTTAGCTGAAGGAGACACAGCGTCTTTTATACAATCTTTTGGCACAGCAGATGTTGGCGTAGAAAAAATTTTAATTCCCGCAGGATTAGTAAGCGATGGAAACGCAGGAAATAATTATGAAATAACTTTTGTTAATAACGCAACAGGCATTATCACGAGCCCTCCGCCTCCACCTCCACCTCCGCCTCCTTCTGGTAGCGGGGGAGGCGGTGGCGGGTCGCCTCCAGCCCCGAGCTTATTGATTAATAACGAATCTATAAAAGCTCCTGACGTTAGCGAAAACAGCATAACCCTTACCTGGAAAACGAATTTTATTAGCAGCAGCCAGGTAATTTATTCAATTGAGGGGGAGCAGCATTCTTTGGATATGTCTGACAACAAAGGAAGTCCGCCAAAATATGGTTATACCCATACCACGCCCAATTATGATACAGATAAAAAAGTTTTAGCCCATTCCGTCACTATTTATAATTTAGATCCCGGTATAAATTATTATTTTAGAACTGTTTCCCACGGCTCTTTGGCAATAAGCTGGGAGTATATGATTAAAACCAAATCGATAGGGCCAGAAGTTCCGACCGAACAAGTAAATAAAACAGAAGCTATTGCAGGCAAAGTTGTCCAACCTGAAACAGCGCAGGAAAATAATTTTTCAAGTGATTCTGGCGGCCCTATATCAGCAGTAACAGAAGAAGTAAAAGAGGGTGTGAGCTCCAGTGAAAATACCCCTGCTGTTATATCGGGAAAAAACGAAGTTATGCAGAATTTTACAAACAACGTTCAGGCAACCCCACAAAATATCATCCTTGCTGCTTTTTCTAGGATTCCCGGAGTGGGTAAAATACAAACATGGATTTTAAGCAACGTGGTTTCAATTATTATTTTGGTGGTTACGATTTTATTAATTTGCTTTTCAAGTATAATAATTTATAGGAGGAAAAGAAAGTAAGTTGAAGTTCGTCAATAACTTGTAGACAAATGCTTTCGGGCATATAATAAAATAATTAAATCTTATTAAAAATAAATATGAAAATTTTAATAGTTGAAGACGAAGAAGCATTATCTAATATTATAAGAGAAGAATTATCTGGAGAGGGGCACGATTGCAAAATAGCTAAGGACGGCGAAGAGGCGCTGAGCCTAGCTAGTTCATTTAGGCCAGATATTCTCCTTCTTGATTTAATTTTGCCTAAGAAAAATGGATTAGAAGTTTTAGCTGAACTGAAGGCAGATGAGAAACTAAAAAAAATAACCGTTATTGTTCTGTCTAATTTAGCCGAGGATGAAAATATAAAAAAATCTCTTTTACTTGGAGCAGCCGACTATTTTGTTAAAAGCCAGCATTCTATTTACGAAGTTATTGAGAAAATACAAAAATATACAAAATAGGTTTTGCATAAGAAAAGAAAGATGCAGCGCTATCATGCCGAGCACAAACAATGTATTAAAATTAGACTCAAAAGGGTTTGGATTAATAGATTTTATAATAATCGGGAGTGTTGTGGGAATTTTATTTTTTGTCGTAATTTCTAATATTATTGCTCACGCGTATTAAAATTTTAAAGGGTTTTAAAAAATAAAATGAAATCTAAAAAGAAAAAACCACTGGCGGTAGACCGAAGAACTTTTATTATTGTTATTATTATTGCGGCTATTTCGCTGCCTATTATTATTTTAGTGTTTCGCAAAAGCTTTTTCCCATTAATTGCTTCCTTAAAAAATAGTTTTAATTCAGCTGCGCTGTCTAACGGCTCAACTGGTTTGCCACCAAAGATAATGGAGATATTTGTTCCTAAATAGGTGTGGCAGAGCAGCAACTGTTGGTTCCCTTATAGCAACTTGGCTAAAAATATAAAATGATATGGAAAAAAATAAAAAAATTTTATTAGTTGAAGACGATGAAGGTTTTCGGGAAGCCATTAAAGAAAGTTTTAGGGACACTGAGTTTGTAATAATTACTGCTTCTGATGGGGAGGAGGGTCTGGCCAAGGCAAAGGAAGGCCGGCCGGATTTGATTCTTTTAGATATTTTGTTGCCGAAAATGGACGGGATAGAAATGGCCTCAAAGCTAAAAGAGGCTGGAATTAAGCTACCGATAATGTATCTGACTAATGTTAAGAACGACGAGCGTATTTCAGACGCTATGTCAGTGAGCGGAGGCGATATGGATTATATTGTAAAAACAGATGTCCGCGTTGAAGATATTATAGACAGAATAAGAAAACGTCTTGACCCAAAAACATAAATAGAGAATTAATTTTTCTATCTTCCAACTAAAGTGTCCGTCCGGACACTTTAGTTGGAATTTTAGTAAATATTAGGTGAAAAAATTTATTATTTATACAGACGGCGGGAGTAGGGGAAATCCGGGCAAGGCCGGGATTGGCGTTGTGATTTGCAATGAAATAGGGCAAGAGGTTAAGAAATACGGAGAATATTTGGGAGACGGCCTTACAAATAATGACGCAGAGTACCAGGCAATAATTTTTGCCTTAAAAAAATTTAAGGCGTTGTTTGGAAAAAAATTGGCGGAAAACACAGGCATTGAAATGCGCTCTGATTCAGAATTGGTTGTAAAACAGTTGAACGGGGATTATCGGCTTGAGAATCCGAAAATACAGCAATTTTTTATTGAAATTTGGAATTTAAAGTTTGATTTTAAAGCCGTAAAATTTAAGCGCATCCCACGGGAAAAAAATAAGGAAGCAGACCGTTTAGTGAACGAAGCTTTAGACCAGGAAGCCGGCGCCAAAAAATTATTTTAG
>JBDRST010000022.1:0-3938 GCA_043824525.1 bacterium | reverse complement strand
GTAATCTGAGCGTTCAATCCCGCAGTTCAATCCCGCAGATTAAACACCCCTATTTTATTATGCGACAAACTACGACTATTTTTTCCAACTAAAGCGTCCGATCGGACAGTTTAGTTGGAAAGTAACCAAACGGGTTGGTGCCCGGAATCTCCCAAAAGCGGTTTTAAAACGGCTCAATCTGGGGAGCCCAGATTGAGCCGTTTATTGTTTATAAAAACCCATTAACCAATTACGCCACATATCTGCTATAGCAGGTATAGGGCGTAATGGCGGAAAGGGAAACTTCGGGTGGGTGAGGAGTTGCGAGCAATTTTTTTGACAACTTAAAATTAATTTTGTATAATTGTCCTATTAAGCAACAGGTCTAAAGTATTTGGCGCCTTGAAAAAAACAGTTTTCTCTTTTCACAAGGAGACAGCTATGATTAGAAGAAGCCCAGAATCGGCAATAGCTAACAACAAAGCTCCTCGTTGCAGATGCGGCAAGCGATCTCATCCGCAATACGGAAGTAAGTGTGAAGATTGCTGGGTGGAAGTTGTTTCTCATTCTGCGCCTTATCCTAAAACTGATAATGAAAAAGATGAACCGTTAGAGGACTTGTTGTTTGAACCGCCTTCTGAATTGGGGCTTTCCACACGCGCGTCAAACCATCTGGAGCGCATGGGCGTTACAAGCATTGGCGAGTTAGTAAAAAAAACTAAAGAGCAGTTATCTATGATCCGGGGACTTGGAGACGGGACTATTGAGGAAATAGTAAGCAAGCTTGAGGAGATAGGACTTAAATTGGCAGAAGAGTAAAGTTTTAGGAGGTTAGGCCTTGCGCAACGTGCAGGGCTTTTTTATTTTGTACCTTGTTTTGAAATCCAAAAAATGTTAAATATTAAATACGTTTATGATATGTCGCGAAGTGGCACGTACTTAGTAAAAATTTAAAATTATAAACTTAAAATTATTTTACGAAGCAAAATTTATGTCGCAGTGGTATACTCCAAGGAAAACAAAAGGTTTGTATGATGGCTCTTTAAAAGAGCCGTTTAAATTGTCCCGCTCAAAAATTGAGTTTTTTTTAGAGTGCCCAAAATGCTTTTATCTTGACCGGAAGATGGGGATTATCCGCCCGCCGGGTTTTCCTTTTAACTTAAACTCCGCAGTTGATAAGCTTTTAAAACAGGAATTTGATTTATACAGAGAAAAAGCGCTGGCGCACCCAATAATAAAAAACTATAATGTTGATGCTGTTCCTGCAAAACACGAAAGCATAAATGACTGGAGAAATACTTTCAAGGGAATTAGATTTTTACACGAACCCACAAATTTTTTAGTTTATGGCGCAATTGACGACTTATGGCAGAATTCAAAAGGCGAGTATATTGTTGTGGACTATAAAGCAACATCAAAATTTGGAGACATCACGGCGCTGGACAAAGACTGGCACGATGGATACAAAAGGCAAATGGAGATTTATCAGTGGCTTTTCAAGCAAAACGGATTTTTAGTTTCCGATACAGGCTATTTTGTTTATTGCAACGGAAGAACTTATAATAAAATTTTTAATGCTAGATTAGAGTTTGACGTTACATTGATTCCTTATCAAGGGAACGGGCAGTGGATTGAAAAAATTGTTTTTGACATACACAAATGCTTAAACTCCGACCAAGTCCCGGGTTC
The DNA here is from genome assembly GCA_043824525.1 of bacterium. Classification (GTDB taxonomy): domain Bacteria; phylum Patescibacteriota; class Minisyncoccia; order Minisyncoccales; family Staskawiczbacteraceae; genus XYD1-FULL-39-28. The sequence goes on along the minus strand of JBDRST010000022.1, from coordinate 2,270 downwards.
TGGTAAGGAGTGTGATTATTGCAGTTATGTAAAAACTGTTAATGAAGGATAAGATTAATTTTTGCCTGTCAGGATTTTTTACCTTGGCCTTTACTATTTATTTTGGTTTTTTTATAATTAACATGGTCGGTGGGTCATCATTTTATTATTATTTAAAATTGCCATTTAATTATGAAATACATTAAACAGCTTATTACAAAGAGGAATTTACTTTTTATATCTATTTTTACGATTATTGGGTTTATCGCTCTCCAGATTCCAGTAACGCAAGTAGTAGGATCGAAAGTTAAATTTACTGTCTACGATGCCTTTGCTCCTATAGCTGGCTCGTTTATTGGGAGCGTTCCGGGCATTACAGCTGTTTTTTTTATGCAGTTTCTAAATTTCCTTTTGCACGGGGCCAAGGTTGTGGACGCAGGAACAATTATCCGTTTTTTCCCCATGCTTTTTGCTGTGGCTTATTTTTCCAGGAAAGGAAAATTAAATTTTATTATCCCATCAATTGCAATGGCGGCATTTATATTACATCCTGTCGGAAGAAGCGTATGGTATTTCTCGCTTTTTTGGACAATTCCGATTTTTGCCTATTTTTTCCGTGAACGGTTTTTATTTTTACGCGCGCTTGGTTCAACATTCACCGCGCATGCAGTCGGTAGCACTTTGTGGCTTTGGACTTTTTCGCTTCCTGTCTCTGCTTGGAACTCTTTAATTCCTGTTGTATTTTTAGAACGTTTCCTGTTCGCGATTGGAATCAGCGCGTCTTTTATCTTTGTGAATAATCTGATTTATTTTTTAGAAAAGAAACATCTGCTTAATCTCGGGCTTTATGTTGAACAAAAATATCTCATTCCCAATCTCCGCGAAAGTCATAATATAAAAACATGATTATCCGGGCAATTAAAACTCACATCTTTCAAGAGGGCGATGGCTTGTTTGCTTTTCTTGTAAAATATTTTAAAAAACTTTCGGAAAAATCAGTGGTAGTTATAACCTCAAAAATTGTTGCTTTAGCCGAGAAACGTACGGCTGTTATAAAAAATGCCCAAACAAAAGAAAAATTGATAATCCGCGAAAGCGAATTTGCCATGCCCACTAAATATGTCTGGCTTACTGTTAAAAACGGAGTGGTTATGGCTTCTGCTGGAATTGATGAATCAAACTCTAATGGCAAACTTATACTGTTACCAAATGATAGCTTTAAGACCGCTCACATTTTGCGTAAAAAATTGCAAAAGAAATACAGTGTTAAAAATTTAGGCGTATTGATTACCGATAGTCACACGATGCCGTTTCGCGCCGGAACAATCGGCATTGCCATCGGCTACGCTGGTTTCAGCGGAATTAAGGATTATCGCGGCACCCCTGATATTTTTGGAAGAAAATTTGGTTTTTCCCGCATGGATGTTGCTGACAGTCTTGCCACGGCCGCGGTTTCTGTCATGGGCGAGGGGAACGAACAGCAGCCCTTGGCAATTATTGAGAAAGCCCCGATTAAATTTTGCGACAAAATTAACCGGAACGAATTATATATTGACATTCAGGAAGATATGTACCGGCCGCTTTTTCTGAAATTATCCAAATATAAAAAAAAGCCGGTGCGGAGACCAGCTAAGAAAAAGAAATTCAGATGAGCATCGCTTTTATGACCTCTCGGTACATTGTCTTGACGCGTTCTTTTTGATGTTTACCCAGGGATGCGTAATTATCAAGTCCCGGAGTCAGGCCAAGAGTGCGACTATTGCGCCTACGTGAAGACCGTTAATGAAGGATAGCGAGTTGTCTCAAAAAACAACGTTTGTTTTTTATTAGATATTGTTGGCTTATTGACAAAATCTATTAAAGTATTAATGTGAAGTTGGGTTGTTCTTAATTCTTGAATAGGGAGAGAAAAATGGTTGAAGAAATGGACATTCGTATCAAAACGCCAGAGGTGGGTAGGACGGGTTGGGGAGAATTTACTCACAAGCCCAACATGCCATGGGGGCCGTTTCACCTGACTCGTGAGCCAAAAGTGCTTTTTAGGGCTGGCGACGTTGAAGTGCTTGAATGCTTTGCTAAGGAATATGTTGAAGGCGACGACGGAATTGTTGCTTCGGGCACCTTAGGGCATGACCCGTGCCTTCGTTATTTTTTGGTCGGGCGAAGGATGGATGGAAAAGTTGTGTGGTGGCACAACCTGGTAGCTGAATATGATTTAGAGAACAAGAAATTTGTGGAGGACTCCATTACTCTTGAAGGAGAACAGCTCGTTGTCAAGGGTTATGAAGGGT
>JBDRST010000021.1:0-7418 GCA_043824525.1 bacterium | reverse complement strand
GCTGTTTAATATAAGCATAATTTCAACGGCTCAACCGCGTTGAGCCGTTGAAATTATGAGTAAAACAAACGCTTCAGACCGGTCTGAAGCGTTTGTAGTGGGGTGGAGAGAAAATTTGGAAAAGAGTTTACGAATGTGGGGTTTGTTTTGACGCAACAGGATTTTTGAGTTAATATAATTTATTGTTCTAACGAACACTTCGTTTCACAAAGGAGAGTGACGATGAAGGTTTTTACAACTACCCAGGTAGCTAAAATTTGCAAGGTGGCCTCGTGGACCGTGAGCAAGTGGTTTGATTCGGGTCGTCTTAAGGGTTACCGCATTCCCGGATCGTTAGTCCGGCACATTCCGCGAGAGTACTTGATTAAGTTTCTCAAAGAGAATGGAATGCCCTTGGGCGACCTGGAAAACGAGGCCAGGGCCAAGGTGCTCGTGGTAACCCATGATCAGGTCATGGTCGAAAATCTCAAACGGGAAATGCTACCGCAGTGTTCGTTCAATATCCAGATGGCTGGTAGCGGTTTTGACGCTGGGATCCAGGCAGAAAGTTTCCACCCGGACTGCGTCATTGTTGACTTCTCGATCGGCCGGCCTGAGGCCTTACAGATTTGTCAGAATCTGCGGCGCAATAGCCGTTTTAGTGGAGTAATACTGATTGCGCTATGGCCATCTTACGGGAATTCAGGAAGTTTTGACCGCTCAAGCGTCGACGAGTTTTTCAAAAAACCGTTTGACGTCGCCCTCTTGGCCGAGCGACTCCGCACCCTGATCAGCGCGAAAAAAGAGCTTGCTTGAGTCAGTTCATTTACAAAAGTATAGATTTTCTAAGAGGCGAGGAAAAATCCGAACCTCTTTTTTGTTTGTCATTTGTATGTAGTCCTTGTGATTTTTTTATTTTCTGATAAAGTTATTGTGGTTCTTTTTGTTCTTTGGCAACAAGTTTTCTTGTAAGAAAAGGGAGGTTTGTATGAACACTGCGCAAGTTAATAGAATTGCAACAAGAAAAACGGTTCAGAGAGCTTATGATTGTATGGATGCGATATTTACTTCGTGTGGCATACGCGATTTAACTGAGGGAATATATGATACGCCAGAAACCAGCTATGATGAAGCGCAACGCGCTCAGCGTTGCTGGCTACTGGACCAGATTGGCTGCAGCGCAGGTTCTCGTTTGCTTGATATTGGTTGCGGCTATGGCACTCTTTTAGCTGAAGCGGAGCAGCGCGGAGCAGCAGCAATTGGCATAACTCTGTCGCCAAAACAGGCACAGTGGTGTAGGCGGCGCGGATTGACTGCTCGCGTGATGGACTATCGCGATGTTCCTGGTGGTTGGCACAACCAATTTGATTGCGTTGTGGCTAACGGATCAATGGAGCACTTTGTTCAACTTGCTGATGTATCCGCCGGCCGACAGGATGACATTTACCGCGAGTTTTTCGCAATATGTCACGTCTTGCTTGACCCATCATCTAAGGCTAGGAAACTGGCAACAACGGTTATCCATCTCAACCGGGTACATCCGCAATCGTTTGATTTGCTCAAGCCACCAAGTTATTGGCCTCGTGGATCAGATGAATTTCACGCGGCGATGCTGGAGCATACGCTAGGTGGTTTTTACCCGATGGACGGACAACTGGAACGGTGCGCAGTGCCACATTTTGCGCTTACACAAGCTGTGGACGGCACCGAGGATTATAGACGAACTTCAGAAGAATGGTTACAGATGATCCGCCGGTCATTTTTGGATCCAAGACGCTTGGCTGAGATGCTTTGCAAACTGTTTCCGCGTATGTTTATTTCACCCGGCCGCGTTGTGCTGACGCTGAGATTGCTGATGACAGAGTCGTGGCAGTGGCAATTTCGCGGTCAGCACCCGCCAACAAAGCTATGGCGCCATATTTGGCAATATGCGTGATAATATAGACAGCCCCCCTTTTTTTCAAAGGAAAGGGGGATTTTTTTTCAAAAAGCTTTGCTCTTGACAGCGGTTTTTATTCTGCTACAATACACCTATACCATAGGTAGGGGTAGTCGCTTCGCTCAAATTTAAAATTAAAAAATCAAAATGCAAAATTATGGCTTCAAACAATAAAGAAAAGGCGCTGATTAATTTTAAAAAAGCTCAAAGCTTAATGTCTAAGATTATTGATATGACAGAGAAGAACGAGTACTGCGTTGATATTATGCAGCAGAATTTGGCTGCTATGGGTCTTTTAAGGTCTGCTCACGAAATGCTGATGGAAAACCATTTAAATTCTTGTTTTAAAAACGCTATGGCGACAAAAAATGAGAAAAAGAAACAAAAAATGACCGAAGAAATTTTAAAAGTAACCAAACTCTTTAACAAATAATATGAATGAGCACGCATATCAAGTTAAAGGAATGCATTGCGCTTCGTGTGAAATTTTAATAGAAAAAAAACTTTTGGAATTGGGAAATATTAAGTCCGTGGATGCATCCACAAACAAAGGAGAGGTGACTGTAGAATATGAAGGCGATAGGCCGAATCCCGAAAGGTTAAACAAAATTTTTAAAGATTTGAATTATACGTTTTCAGATTTGAATAAAAAAGACGACGCCGATGCCGGGCTTCCCGCGGGAGGCCCGGCATCAAAGGTGAGCGCCACTTTAATCGCTTTTAATATCGCAATTTTTATAATTGTCGCTTTTTTGTTTTTGAATAAAATGGGAGTTGCCGGACTTCTTGATGTGAGCTCAACATCTTCTTTGTTTGCTTTTTTGGGGCTTGGTTTGCTGGCTGGAATTTCAAGCTGTGCGGCACTGGTTGGCGGAATGGTGTTGTCTATGTCAAAACAATGGTACCGATTGTATGAAAATCGCGTATCCTCGACAGAGTCGGGACAGGAGTTATATGCTACTGAAAACACGATATTCAGAAAGCTCCAGCCACATTTATTATTTAATGCCGGCCGGCTTGTTTCTTACGCATTATTAGGAGCTGTGCTTGGAGTTATAGGAAGCAGGCTTCAGGTATCTTTTCAGTTTACATCGTTTTTAGTAGTTGCTATTTCGTTTTTAATGATTGGATTGGGTCTACAGATGTTAGGAGTAAAAGCTTTTCGTAAATTTCAATTTACATTGCCGAAGTTCGCGACAAGATATGTGGCTGATGAGAAAAATTTTCAAGGAAAGTATGTGCCATTTTTAATGGGCGCTATGACTTTTTTTCTGCCATGCGGCTTTACGATTACGGCTCAGGGATTAGCGCTTTTGTCTGGAAGCGTTGTGCAGGGGTCTTTAATAATGCTGGCTTTTGCCTTGGGAACGGCTCCCATGCTTTTATTCATTGGAGTTTCTTCTGTAAAATTTTCTTCAAAACCGCATTTAGCTGAAAGATTTTCTAAGGTAGCAGGTTTTTTAGTTTTGTTTTTTGCGCTTTTTAACATTCAGAGCCAGCTTAATGTTTTAGGGTTTACTGACATTAGCAGTTTTTTTCCAGGGGCTAATGGCCAGTCGCAAAGCGCGTCGGTTGATGTAAAAGATTTACCCGCTGTTATTGACGGAAAGCAGGTTGTAAAAATGTCAGCCTCTGCTTCAGGATACAGCCCAGATTATATTAAGGTTAGAGCCGGGGTTCCTGTGAGGTGGGAGATAACAGATGCGGGCACGAGCGGATGTACAAATGCTATTATTTCAAGAAGTTTGTTTGACGGCTCAATTGATTTAACTCCGGGCAAAGTTTCTGTTAAGGAATTTACTCCAACAAAATCCGGAAAATATAAATTTTCATGCTGGATGGGAATGGTTTCAGGGATAATAGAAGTTGTAAATTAATTCCTATAGCATTCTTGCATTCTTGCATTCTGCAGAATGCAAGAATGCTTAAACTTGGTTATGGAAAAAATAACGTCAAAAGAAACATTAAAAAAAATACTGGAGAAAAAAGGCGCAGGGGAAATTTTAATGAAAAACAGAGTGCCCTGCTTGTCCTGTCCAATGGCTCCATTGGAAATTGATAAATTACAAATTGGCGAGGTTTGCAAAATGTACGGACTTAATTTAGAAAAAATATTAAAAGAATTAAACAATGAAAAAAGCAACCATTAAAATAATAGGCATGGATTGCGCTTCTTGCGCGGCTGTGATTGAGCACGGACTAAAAAAGGAAAAAGGAGTTAGTTCAGCTAATGTTAATTTTGCAACAGAAAAAGCATACGTTGAATATAATCCTGCTGAAACAAGCGTTGAGAAGGTAAAAAAAACCGTAAAAGATTTAGGATACGAAGCAGAAGATAATAATGAAGAAATGGATATGGCAGGCGAGCATGACCATCATAAAACTAAAAAACAAAACGAAATTAAAAAACTAAAAAATCGTTTTATTTTATCTTTATTTTTTGGCTTGCCTGTGATTTATATGGTAATGGGGGAAATGGTTGGGTTGCCAATGCCCGGAATTTTTGAAAAATACGGCATAGCCATACAAGCTGTTTTAGCAACAGCCGTGATTTTGACTTGTTTTAATATCTGGCAATCCGGGGCTAAAAAATTATTGAAGGCCGGGCCGAATATGGATACGCTAATTTTAGTTGGAACAGCAACCGCTTACTTTTACAGTTTAGCTGAAGCTTTTATGTTGTTTTCTGGACAAAGCGTTCCAATGGAAAATTTTTATTTTGAAAGCGCCATATTTATCCTGGTGTTTATATCTTTGGGTAAATATTTGGAGGCGATTACTAAGGGAAAGACATCAGATGCCATAAAAAAATTAATGGGTTTGCAGCCAAAAACTGCTGTAATTATAAAAGACGGAATGGATCTGGAAATACCTATTGCTGAAGTTAAAGAGGGGGACATTGTTTTAGTGAAGCCCGGAGAAAAAATTCCAGTTGATGGGACTGTTGTTGACGGATATTCTGGCGTTGATGAAAAAGCAATTACCGGAGAGAGTATTCCGGTTGAAAAAAAGAAGGGAGATGAAGTTATTGGAGCCACAATAAACAAAACCGGAGTTTTAAAATTTAAGGCGACAAAAGTTGGAAAAAATACGATGCTCGCTCAGATTATTAAAATTGTTGAAGATGCAATGGGCTCTAAAGCTCCAATCCAGCTTTTAGCTGATAAAGTTTCATTTTATTTTGTTCCTGCGGTTTTGGGGATTGCTGTTATTGCCGCTACTGCGTGGCTAATTTTGGGATATCCTTTTACTTTTGCTTTAACAATTTTTGTGGCTGTTTTGATTATTGCCTGCCCGTGCGCTTTGGGCTTGGCAACTCCGACTGCTGTTATGATGGGCACTGGATTGGCAGCTGGAAAAGGAATTTTGATTAAATCCAGCAAAGCTCTTGAAACCGCAAAGCGTATTAATATGGTTGTGTTTGATAAAACAGGAACTTTAACAAAGGGAGAGCCGGTTGTCACGGAAATTTTTTCTGTTGATAAAAGGACAGATGAAAAAAACATATTAAGAATTGCAGGTTCAGTAGAAAAAAACTCCGAACATCCTTTAGCTCAGGCGATTGTAAACAAGGCCAAAGAAGAAAACCTTACCTTAAGCGAGGTCAAAAATTTTCAGGCAATTCCCGGAGGCGGTGTAAAGGCCGAACTGGAGAACAAGCAGATATTTTTTGGAACAAGGAGATTATTGGCAGACAATAGAATAAAGACCAATGCTATTGAAGAAAAAATGGCTTTGCTTGAAAACCAAGGAAAAACAGCAATAATTTTGGCTGTTGATAAGGAAATTATTGGAATTATTGCCGTAGCAGATATTTTAAAAGAAAATTCAAAGGAAGCGGTGGATATTTTGCATAAAATGGGAAAGGAGGTTGCGATGATTACAGGAGACAACAAGAGAGTGGCAGAAGCTATTGCAAAACAAGTTGGCATAGACAGGGTGTTGGCGGAGGTTTTGCCACAGGGTAAGTCGGACGAAATTTCAAAACTGCAGGAAGAGGGCAAAATAGTTGCCATGGTCGGAGATGGTATCAATGATGCTCCGGCTTTAGCAAAAGCTGATTTAGGAATTGCATTAGGGTCTGGTACTGATGTGGCAATGGAAACAGGAGAAATTGTTTTAATTAAAGACGACTTAAGAGATGTTGTGTCGGCAATTGATTTGAGCAGGTACACTTTAAGAAAAATAAAACAAGGTTTATTTTGGGCGTTCTTTTACAATATAGTAGGCATTCCGATTGCAGCTGGCGTAATTTATCCTTTTACCCATGTGCTCTTGAGCCCAACAATTGCAGCAGCTGCAATGGCATTTTCGTCTGTGAGCGTTGTTTTAAACGCTTTATCAATGAAGCTGTACAAAAGCGCATAAGGCTATAGAAAACCCGTCACCATTTGACGCCCGCAGGCGGATTCCCCGTAGGGATCTTTCAGCTATGTTCGTAAAAAATAGTGAGCTTGTTCAGCGAAGCGCCTGCGGCTGTCTTTGTGGCAATACAAAAAAATTAATAAAATTGGTGAGGGGTTATTTTGCTTTTTATTTTATAAATTTTGTTGAAAGCAAAATAAAAAGCCGTGGAGCTAAATGCTCAACGGCGTATTGGCTGGTACAGTGCCTACAGATTGTATTCATATACCTGCCCATTACGAACAAAGCCAAACTCGTGATACAGCGGAAGGTCGCCTTTGTCACACTCCACAAAAAGTGGCTTTTTTGATACAAAGGACTCTTGACAAAGCCATGCAATTAGGGCTCTTTTCACCTCGGTCGCCTCTTCCTTCCAAAGGCCGGATATGGCGATTTTTCCAGCTTTGATGAATTTTGTACCGCTTTCATCAGTTAGGCCCGTCACAGGAACGGTCCCGGCAATTTTCTCTTCTGGAATTTGCTCTAAACGCTCTAAAGCAGATTCTTTTATCATTCCTTTGAATGTGTCGAGCTCTTGCTGTAGCCCTTTTTTTTCAAAAAATTCCCTTAATCCCTCCAGGGTTTCAAGGAATCGGTCAGTCGCCTGGACGCTTGTTGCGTCAGGCAAAAAAGCCATTAAGCTGCTCTTTCGCACCAATGAGGAAGCAGCAAGTCTAACACAAAACCTTGACTCTTCAAAACCTTTGGCTACGTCAGAGTGTTTCAAAACCAAGGTTTGCGTTTTTTTAAATCCATGCTGAAGAAAGAAGCCAATGGCAGGATTTGTATCCAGAATTTCTGCTGTGATGCAGGTGCGGCGTTGGGCCGTCAGCTTGCCAATCAGCTTTGTTGCCATTTGCGAACCTATGCCTCGCCGCTGCCACTTTTTGGCCACGGCAAAATTAAGAACATGGATCCGGCTCTTGGCAAGGTCATAGATCACGAACCCCACGATCTGCTCGTCATATTCTGCTACCATGCCGATAGCGTTGCGTTGTCTCAGGCAACGGATAAAATCCTCTTCCAGCCATGGAAATTCAAAGGATTCTGCCTCAATAGCCAGGACTTCAGGCATGTCGCGGCGAATCAGCCAGCG
>JBDRST010000020.1:0-8951 GCA_043824525.1 bacterium | reverse complement strand
AAGTCGCCCACTCATAAATACTTATTAAGCAACTGTTATACTGCGAGTGGTCGTAATTTTAACTGCATTAAAATTACCCACCACTCACAGATCTGTGATTTGTGTAAATCCGTAATTTATCTGTGTGAATCCGTTTATCGCGCATATTCCACCACTCTTGTTTCTCTCATAACTGTCACTTTAATCTCTCCTGGGTATTTTAGTTCTTCTTCAATTTTGCCTGCAATTTCTTTAGCTACCTTATGGGCGCCCAGATCGTCAACTTTATCTGCCTGCACAAACACGCGAATTTCTCTTCCGGCCTGAATGGCGTAGGCTTTTTCCACACCCTCAAACTTATTGGCAATATCCTCCAAATCCTTTAATCTTTGCAAATAATTTTCCAAAGTATCTTTTCTGGCTCCTGGCCTTGAACCTGAAATTGAGTCTGCTGTCTTTACAATTACTGCCTCTAAAGTTTCAGCTGGATAATCTTCGTGGTGAGCTCTCATTGCTTTTATAACCTCCTCTGATTCGCCAAATTTTTCCAAAACTTTAATTCCAATTTCAATATGAGAACCCTGAACCTGCTGGTCAATTGCTTTCCCAATATCGTGCAACAAAGCTGCCCTTTTTGCAACTTGGGTGTTGGCTTTTAGTTCGTAAGCCAGAGTTTCCGCAATCAAAGCCACTTCCATTGAATGAAGCAAAACGTTTTGCCCATAACTTGTCCTGTAATATAACCTACCCAAAATTTGTACCAGCTTATCATTTAAACCTATAACTCCAACTTCATAAGCTGCTTTTTCCCCGGCTTCCTTTATTTTTTGGGTAATTTCTGTTTTTGCCTCCTCAAACTTTTCTTCAATTTTTGCTGGCTGTATCCTGCCGTCCTGAATTAATTTATCTAAGGTAACTTTTGCAATTTGCCTTCTAATCGGATTAAACCCGGAAATTACAACTGATTCTGGTGTTTCGTCAACAATCAATTCAACACCAGTCAGTTTCTCAAAAGTCCTGATGTTTCTTCCTTCTTTACCAATAATCCTACCCTTCAAATCCTCGTTGGCAAGAACAACGGTTGTTGTTGTCAACTCCTGAGATTGTGGAACAGCGCACTTTTGAATAGCTAAAGAAACAATTTCCTTTGCCCTTTCTTGAAGTTTTTCCTGTCCTCTTTCCTCCAACTTTTTTATCCTCTCTAAAATTTCCTTTTCGCTTTCAATTTCAACCAACGCCAATAATTCTTTTTTTGCATCGTCGCGTGAAAGGTCGGCAACTTTTTCTAACTTTACTTCTGCTTCAGCTCTTAACTTTTCTAAATCCTCTTTTATCTCTTTTAACTTTTCTCCCTTCTGCTGAATTTCTTTTTCCTTTTCTTCAAAAGAAGAGATTCTTGAATCCAGTAAATTTTCTCTGCTTAATAAAACCTGCTGGGCTTTTAAAAACTCTCTTCTCCTTTCGTCAATGTCCCGTTGGGATTTATCCACAATTTCAGCCGCGTTCCTTTCTGCCGCTTTAATCATCTTGGTTGTTTCCTCTTTTACGTCAATAACTCTTTTTTGCAGCCTTGCTTCCAGGGAGCCGGCTCTTCTTTTGGCTATGTTTTGCCTTGTGTAATAACCGATGATTGCGCCAAATATTACGGCAATTGCCGAAAATGCAACATAAAAAATAATTTGATTCATGATAATAAATGTAAAATGCAAATCTCAAAATGAAAAATGATCCCGATTCTATCGAGGACTCTCGATGCCGACTTCGTCGAGCATGCGCGATAAAATCGGCACAAAGTCGGAGCAATTTAAAAGTATAAAATTTATCAAAAATTTCTATTGGAAATTTTCGATACCTTGCTTAATTGCGCGCAATTACAGCGAGCGCAAGCGAGCGGTTCCATTTTGCATTTTGATTTTTGATTTTTGAATTTTTAACAAAATAAGCTCACTTCTCAGTGAGCGCGCATGCGATATATTTATATCTTCTACTTTTTAGATTCTATTTGCCGGCTCCGATTACCTCGTCAATCAGCCCGTATTTTTTTGCCTCCACAGACGACAAATAAAAATCCCTGTCAGTGTCTTTTTCCACCTTCGCTAACTTCTGGCCGGTGTGGGTTGCTAAAATACTGTTCAGTTTTTCCTTCATCTTAACAATCTGTTTTGCGGTAATTTCAATATCTGCTGCCTGACCCTGCATGCCTCCGGCAACCTGGTGCAAAAGTATTTCAGCGTTGGGCAAAGCAAAGCGCTTCCCCTTGGTGCCTGATGCTAAAATAACCGCTGCCATTGAAGCTGTAAGTCCTATGCAAATGGTAGAAACAGGACATTTTAGATACTGCATAGTATCATAAATAGCTAATCCGGCTGTAACCGAACCCCCTGGGCTATTTATATAAAGCTTTATATCTCTTTTTGAGTCCTTTGATACCAAATAAAGCATCTGGGCTATAACCAAGTTTGCGTTCAAATCAGTAACAGGGCCCACAAGAAAAATTATGCGCTCTTCTAAAAGCCTTGAAAATATATCGTATGCGCGCTCACCGCGCTGTGATTTTTCTACAATAGTTGGAACTATTGGCACGTGAATTTTTATTCTTAAAAATTCACACTGAGTCCCGTCGCGCGGGACGAAGTGTAACTTTTCTATTATCTTTAATTAATTTTCAATTTTTAATTTATTTCGTAAATTTAAAAGTGGAAAGCATCTGATGTATTGTTTGCCCCCTTTTATTAAAATCTTCGTCGGCAACCGTATTGGGATATGTCCCTGAGTATGCCCAATTTGCATCAATAAATACAACATTTGAACTATCTTCTTGGACGTAATACCATGCCCTTCCTCCTCCTCTTATTTCAAATTCTTTTTTTATGGCGCTAAGACCACCAACAGTTGTGGGAATAAAACCATCCTCTTTTGATAAATCATCTACGCTTCCATTAAAATGGCAAATATGAAAAGTTAATAAATTGCTATCTCCGATATTTACTGAATTAACATCATTTAACTTCTGTCCATCTTTTTTATCAGCAAAACAATTAGACGTTTTTACGCTGTAAATAGCAGGGTATTCTATTTTGTATCCTACGCTTTCATTTGTATATGTCTTCCAGCCAGCGGTTTGGTCCGCGGGGTGAACGTTATTTGTTTGCTGATTTTGCTCTTCACCTTGGACTTGTAGTTGGTTGTTTGTTTTTGTCGCAAAATATTGATAAGCAAAAACTCCGCCAAAAGCAATGACTGCTACAACAATAATAATTACAATGCCAGCTAAAGTTGAAATTCCTTTTTGTTTTTGCATATTTTTTTACCCGGTCAAATAAAATCTGAAAGATTTTATTTTTGCTTCGCAAAAATATTTGACTGGGTGAATGATTTTAATATGAAAATTTTTCAAATGCTTGAAAAATCTTTCAAAGATTTTATTTTTCTAAATCTTCCTTCTTTGTAATCTTTTTCAGACCGCGCTAAGCTTTTCAAAAAGTCCGGATTAAACATGCCGAAAAGAGCGGCTAACTTTTCAAATTCATCTGCGCTAAACTCTACCGTTTTTTTCGAACGATTTTTATTTTGTTTTATTGTAATGTTTAATGAAATCATAATTTTATTGAGATAATTTCTCCAGTATCTGGAAAATTTTCTCATTAAATAACACTCCTTTAGTATACTCTTTTAACTGCTCACTGTCAACTTTTGCCAAATCCTCTTTTGAATAATTTTTTATTGATTTTGCAACCTCTTCTTCCGCGTCTGCATCAGAAACCTCAATGCCTTCCTTTTTTCCAATCTCCCTTAAAACCAAAAATCCTTTCAGCCGTTTTTCCGCTTCCTTTTGAAATGTTTCTTTTAACCCTTCTTCTGTTTGTTTTACAGCAGCCAAATACTGCTCAAAAGTAAGTTTCATATTTTGGGTAACTTTTTGTTTTAAGTCTTCCATCAGCCGTTGCTTTTCATATTCAACCATTTTTTCTGGCATTTCAAATTTCGTTTTTTCTGCAATTTTTTCTAAAATTTCTCCTCTTTTCCTTTGTTTTTCTGCTTCTGTTTTTTCCATTGTAATGCCTTGTTTAATGCTCCCCTTTAATGCAACTAAAGTATCAAAAGCTCCCAATTGTTTTGCAAATTCATCATTAATTTCAGGCAGTTCCATTTTTTGCACTGATTTTACTTTAACTTTAAAATCTCCCTCTTTTCCCGCTAAATTCTTTTGAGGAGAATTATCCGGAAAGGTAGCTTTAAATTCTTTTTCTTCGCCAGCTTTCATTCCAACAATGTTGTCCTCAAAATCTTTCATAAATCCTCCTTCTCCCAAAACAAACTTATCTTCAACTTCTTTTCCTTCGTTTATGTCTTTGTTCTGGTACGTAATTTCAACAAAATCTTTTTTCTCAGCCCCATTATTTTTTGCTGTAAACTTCGCTCTTGTTTTTTGCAAATAATTTAAAGAGTCTTGCGCTTCCTCGTCTGTGACAGAAAACTCCTTTCCTTTTACGGTTTTTGCAATTTCTTTGTAATCTGGCATCTCAACATCGGGTAAAACTGTAATTATTGCCTTAAATATAAACGGATTGCCTTTGGCAATTTTAATTACAGAAACTTCTGGCTGGCCAATAGGCTCTAAGTTATTTCCTGCCTGCGCAGTCAGGTCCCTTACATAATCAGAATAAACATGCTGTACGGCGTGGTCGCCAGCTTCCATTAAAAGCGATTCTGGTTTTATTTTTTCTTCAACCAATTTATTCGGCGCCTGCCCCGGCCTAAACCCATCAACCTTCACATGGCTTTTCATGTGAGACAAAGCATGGTCAAAATGATGCTGAAACTCTTCAGCTGTTAGCTCAAACTCTAATTCAATTTGAGATTTCGGCAATTTTTTAGATTTTACATCCATGATATTTATTTTAATAATTTTAGTAATAAAAAGACGCAAATTTTAGCGCCTTTCCAATAAAGGTAATTTTATTTTATGACTAATGCTTCCTCAATTCTCTCCATCCTTTTTTCTAATCTCTCTATTTTATCGTTTTGTTGTTTTATCAAAATATTTTCTATCCTGTCAAACCTTTTATCCATGGCATCAAATCCATTTTTGATCATTACCGCAAGTTCATCGGTTGTTATATTTTTTATATTATTATTTTCTTCCATATTTTTAATTAGACTTAATTTTATTATTTTTATCTGCCACAAATTTATGTTTCTTCAAAAATTTTAAAATAGGGGCTCCACATTCCTCACAGAATTCCGCACTCTCATAATTACAAAATCTTACATTCACAGGCCTTTCCTTTATTTCTTTTTTACATAAATCACATTTTGTAACAAACATATATTTTTATCATATCAATTTTAAGTTTCTTGTCAAATTCTGCTCACTATCACTCTAAATCTATTTTTAACGGCTCAGCCCTTTTAGGGCTGAGCCGTTCATTTTATACCTATTTTAGCCCCCTCGTTGATTTTTTTCCAAAGGGGTCAACGGCGTTGACCCCCTTGGGGTCTTGCCTCGCCGTAGCCTTGTGCGAAGGCGGGTTGTTAGATTTTTGTGTAAAATACGCCTTTACCGGTATTTCCAACCTGTTTTATTTTGCCCTCGCTTTCCAATTCGTTAAAATATCTTTGAACCGTTCTGTCTGAAACTCCCAATAGTTTTTCTGCATCATCATTTACGATTTTATCCCTGCTCTCAAGCAATTCCAAAATTTTCTGCAAATGTTCTGCTTTTTCCTGCGCCTGTTTTTCAATTAAATTCGAAGGGGTTGAAACAGGGGAGCCGTTACTTTTTGTGGCAGACCCACCTTCGCCTTCGGGCTTCGGCGTGGGAACAAAGAAAAGAAAAAACAAGAAAAACAAAAAATACCACGGGTCCTCAAACCCAAGAAATCCCAAGAACCCAATAAACCCCAAATAAAATCCCGACCAGCGGGTCGAGGATCCTCGATAAAATCGGGACCTTTGATCCATCTTAAAATTTCTTACTTAATTTTTATTTATTCTACCAAAAAATCGCCATAAAGGCGATTTTTTGAGGAAGGTAGCGCCATTCGTTCGCCATCTCAGCCAAGCCATACCGAAATTTTAAAAACCGAACTTCTCAGGCGATCAAGCTCTAACTAATAGGTCGCTTTTTCCAAGTGACCAAATCTTATTTGAAACCCTATATCAAACCACACGTAAACGCGCGCAAGCCTCTTATTCTTTTTTCCTTCAACAACCTACTTGCTTCACTCTGGTCTGAATGAAACCAAACATTTATTGTCTGGTAGGCGTTACTTCTCCAACAATCTTTACGATCGTACGAAGCTAAACGGGTTTTAAGCGCATCTGTTTCCCCAACGTCTATATATCTACCCCCTGCATCCGTTATAAGGTAAATCCCTGGCACATCATTAAAGCTGGTCGTGCTTAATTGTTAGGGTCCAACAAAATTATATCCATCTACGTTAATTGTTCCCATAATAATTGTGTTTAGAGTCTAATAAATTCGACCTTTCGCCCCTAATTTTACTTCATCAAAAAAGCAGGTCAAGCCCTGACCTGTGGATAACTTTCGGTTTTCTTTCGGTATTGAAATGTTATAATTAAATTGAGAATAAAATACAAAAAATATGCTAACAAAAAAACAAAAAAATATATTGGATTTTATTAAAAACTATACCAAAAGAAAGGGCTATTCTCCAATTCTGCAAGAGATAGCTAAACATTTTAAATTGGCCTCTGTAGCAACCGTTCATCAACATGTAAATGCACTTAAACAAAAAGGTTATTTAAACAAAACTGAAAACCAAAGAAGGTCAATAAATGTTTTTCAAAAAGAAAAATTTGTAAGCGTGCCACTTATTGGAACCATAACAGCGGGAGAGCAGATAGAAATGTTCCAACAAAGCGGTGAAAGCATAGCGATACCAAAAATAAAGATAAAACCAAACCAAGACTACTTTACTTTAAAAGTTACTGGCGAAAGTATGATAGAAAAAAATATTGACAATGGGGATATAGTTTTAGTAAAACAACAAAACATTGCTAATAATGGAGACCATGTTGTCGCCTTAATAGACAATAGCGAAACAACCCTTAAAACTTTTTATAAAGAAAAAAATCAGATTAGATTACAACCCGCTAATAAAAGCCTAAATCCTATAATAATTGATAAAAATAGAGATTTTTTGATCCAGGGAATTATTGTCGATGTAATTAAAAATTCAGAAAAGGAAACAAAAAATAGAAAGTCACAGCGTGAGGAAATAAAAAAATACGATTCGCTGCCAATCAACCAAATAATATGTGGAGACGCTGTAGAGGTTATGCAAGCGATGCCTCCAAATTCAGTAGATTTAGTAGTTACCTCTCCTCCGTATGATGAACTTAGAAATTACAATGGATATGTCTTCAATTTTTTGGGTATGGCAAAGGGTTTATTTAGGGTCATTAAAAAAGGGGGTGTTTTGATATGGGTGGTTGGAGATAAAATAAACAAGGGGAACAAAAGCCTTACGAGTTTCAAGCAAGCCTTATCTTTCCAAAACTTGGGCTTTAATGTGCACGATGTAATGATTTATAAAAAAAGGAATACTCCTTTTATGAGATCCAATGCTTATACAAATTGCTATGAATTTATGTTTGTCTTTAGTAAGGATTCTCCTAAGACATTTAACCCTTTGAAAACTAAGACCGTACGGCAGGGCCACGAAATGCTACCGTTCAACAAAAAAGCTGATGGGATAAACAAAAAAATAAGAGGGGAATTAAAGCCAGAAAAAACGCTAATCAACGTTTGGGAATATGCCGTAGGGCTTCATGGCTCAACTAGCGATAGAATTGCTTTTCAACACACGGCCATTTTTCCTGAAAAATTGGCAGAAGACCACATCAAAACATGGACAAAAACAGGAGACGTTGTTTTTGATCCTATGTGTGGCTCTGGAACAACCTGTAAAATGGCCGCAATAAATAAGCGTTATTATATTGGGTGCGACATTTCAAAAGAGTATGTTGAGCTCACAAAAAAAAGACTAAAATGTTTTAATCTTTAATAGTTTTTCTTTATAAATTTTATCGCACTTTCTAGTAATTTTATATCATCCCTGAAGCGACCTAAGCCAGTGTTGCAACTATCACATATCCAACCGCCTGGTTTTCCTGTGCGATGATTGTGTTCAAGAACAACTTTACTGGTTATGCCAGCAATAGTTCTTTTTTTACAAATCGGACATTCAAATGGTTCATAGCTAGGTTTCTTTTTAAGCCATTTTGTTCTGTCGTTTCGAGACACCCCAATTCCTTCAATTTTTAGACGACAAGATTTGCACGATGGCCGTTTCACCGACCTATTATTTTTTGCATTTTGGTTTTTCGCAAAATCATTTGTCTTTTTTAACTTATGACAAACATTACAAATTTTTTTGGAAGACCCATCTCCTGTTTTTCTAACATCTATAATTTCAAAATCATTTTTTTCCAATTCAACTTGCTTCCAAACTCTAACGAAAAATACCGATACGTTGTTTTTATTCTCTAGTTTCATTACGCCAACATCATCCTTCTCAACTACGATACCTTGAGGAGTTGTTATTTCCTTTTTTACGACAATAAATTTGTTTATTTTTTTAGCCATTGTAAAAAACAAAAAACTTAAAATTCGTGGCTTTTTTGAAGGGGTCAACGCGTTGGCCCCTTTGGAATTTAGATAGACTTATACTAAAAAGGCGACAATTAACAGTGCGACGATGTTTAAAACCTTTATCATGGGATTTATAGCGGGCCCAGCAGTATCCTTGCTAGGGTCTCCCACAGTGTCGCCGGTTACTGCTGCTGCGTGGGCAAATGAACCCTTGCCTCCGTGCGCTCCGCCTTCAATGTATTTTTTGGCATTGTCCCATGCGGCTCCGCCGGTTGTCATTGAAATTCCAACAAACAATCCTGTGACTATGCTCCCGATTAACAATCCTCCTAAAGCTTCAACTCCCAAAAAT
>JBDRST010000019.1:0-5602 GCA_043824525.1 bacterium | reverse complement strand
CTTTTCTTTTTTTACACCAATATTCCACGAAACAACATCTTCTCCTGTTTGCCTGGCTCTTCTGGCAGATTTTATTGGTTGCATGTGGGCTTCTATGCCGGCTCCCGCAAAAACAACCGAGAGCGCCGTTGTCCCTACCCTACAAGGACCGCAAATTAAAATAAGCTTAGGCGGTTGCAGTGAAAAGCAGATATCCCCGCCATACAGACGATCAACGGAAAAAGCCATGGCATCTCTCCTGATGTAAAAGAACAAAACTCTGGTAAGTTTTTATGAGAACGCTCTCATAAACAAAAAACTTCCCATCCTCAAGGCATAAATAAAATTATGCGCAAAGGACGAGAAGTTTATCTCGCGGTACCACCTTTGTTCCTGCCATAAATAAATGACAGGCACTTTCATCGACTCTACCCTTTCGGGCTTCAGCGATTATCCTATGATTACGGAGGAAACCGGGCTCTCACTTACGCAGGAGCCATCTCATCGGGCCCAACCCCCAGTTTTCACCAGGGACCCGAGTCAAAGATTTTATAATTTTCAATGATACTTTATGTTAGCATATTACAACGCTCTGTCAATAGTTTGACACGGGGATAATTAAATGTTAGCATAATAGTACTTGTGTTTTGGGCCTATTGCTACCAGCAAAAAGCCGTGAAGCAACAGGTTCAAATAGACATCACATCTCAGAATCGGATTTAGAACGCAGAAAAAATCGTGTATGACGAAGTTTTGGAGAGCGGAAAAACTCGAGCCGTATCCAGCGATACGGCGAGAATTCTACCGCTCGAAAAACAAGCCAGGCGCGATTTTAACGAGTTATTGCACGATTTTGGGATGTGATGTCTATAATACAAGGTCGCGTAAAATTAAAAACAATTTAGGTTAATCATGACAGGAACTATCAAAACGCTTATGGAAAAAGGATTTGGATTCATTGCTCGCGAAGGCGAAACAAAGGATCTTTTCTTTCACTCCAACGATTTGAATGGCGTAGCATTTACCGACCTTAAGGTTGGTGATGCAGTTACTTTTGAAGTTGAAGAAGGCCAAAAAGGCCCAGCTGCAAAAAACGTAATGCGCGCAGAATAATCGAAAGCATACTAAAAGCCCCGCGCTTCGCGCGGGGCTTTTGTTTTGTTATGTTAAGCCTTCCTGGTATTCCCTACCGTTTATTGTGGGGAACTTTGGGTAAATTTTCTGCACCCTGCCTACTTGCCCCTCTTCCAGCCGCACCTTTATTCCGCGGTGATGGGTGCCAGAGCTAGTCAAAATATCCTTCACCTTTCCGTGCGTGAGCTTCCCAGTTAGCTGGTCTTTTTTAAGCACAATGTCCACCTCCGCCCCTATTTTAATATTTGCCCTATTCGTCCCATCCATTTTTTTATCATACCCTAAAATTAAAATAAACAGAAAGGCCCAACAATAAAGCTACACCGCTATTCACAGTTTTTGTTTGACTTTTTTAATATTTTAATGTATAGTAGATATATGGCTAAGTCTTGCCGTATATTTTTAACAATACCTTAGGTCAAGAGCTAAAGGCTATTTCGTAATACAAAGTATGATGCAAAAACAAATCAACAACGCTATATTAGAAAAAACAGAAGTAACTTTTGGCGGGCTTGGCATAGCTCCAAAACTTCTTGATACACTTTTAAGGTTAGGGTTCACCACCCCAACTTCAATACAACACAAAGCAATTCCCGTGGCCGTTGAGGGCAAGGACATTATTGGCATAGCCCAAACAGGCACGGGTAAAACTTTAGCCTTTGGAGTCCCCCTGATTCAACAAATTTTGAAAGCTGACACCCATTCAACCGGCTCAGGACGAGGAGGAAAAGGATTAATTATACTGCCAACCAGAGAATTGGCATTACAAATAAATGAATCTATACAAAAAATAGGCAGAAATTTTGGAATAAAAACAGCTGTATTAATAGGTGGGTCTTCTATACACCTCCAAAAAAGAGAACTTTCTTATAACCCGCACATTGTAATCGGCACTCCGGGAAGAATTAACGATCTAATTCAGCAAAGAGCATTAAACTTGCACGGTGTTACAATTTTGATTTTAGATGAAGCCGATAGAATGCTTGATATGGGATTTGCGCCACAGATAAACAAAATAATAAGAATATTGCCAAAAAACAGGCAGACTATGTTGTTTTCAGCAACAATGCCAGACGGCATTATAAGGATTGCCACCAGCTACATGAAGCTTCCTGTTAGAATAGAAATCGCCAGATCGGGAACTACTGCTGAAAAGGTTGAGCATGAGTTATTTGTTGTTAAAAAAGAGCAAAAAATCGCGCTATTAAAAAAACTGCTTGAAGAATACAAGGGAAGTGTTTTAATCTTTTTAAGAGTTAAACATGGAGCAAAAAAAGTCTGCCATGCTTTGCGCGATGTTGGAGTTTCTGCCGCAGAAATACACTCAAACAGATCGCTCAACCAAAGAAAAGAGGCCCTTGAAGGGTTTAAGGTTGGCAGACACAGGGTGCTTGTGGCAACCGACATTGCTTCGCGTGGCATAGATGTAAAAAATATTGAATTAGTTATTAATTTTGACCTTCCTGAAAATCCGGAAGATTATGTGCATCGTGTTGGCAGAACCGGCAGAGCCGGCATGGTAGGCAAAGCTATTTCTTTTGCAATGCCAGATCAGGGAACTAAAGTTAGAGACATCGAAAAACTAACCAGGATTTATTTGCCCACTTCAGAATTACCGGATATCTCAAAACATTTAGTTAAATCAAATAATACTTTTAGCAACTCAAACAAAAGTAATTATCCCCCGCGCAGAAACAGGCCATCTGGCCGTTTTGGTTATAGCAGAAGAAGGTGATTACCTTGAACTACGAAATGACCTTCAACTCTTTGTATTCTGGTTTGGGCTACAAAGCCATAAAAGCTCCTCGGCTTATACATTGTATAAACCTCGTCGCTTTTCTGACTTTTCGCCCGCAAACCAAGAATAAAATAGTTTAGAAGGCATTTCGTAGTTCAAGGTAATATATTTATGATTGTAGATGATGTTAAAATAAGTGTTTTGGCGGGATGCGGCGGAAAGGGCCTTGTGACTTTTAGCAGAACAAAAATGACCAAAGGGCCAACCGGGGGCAACGGCGGAAATGGCGGAAATGTTTTTGTTGAAGGTGTTTCTGATTTAGGGGCGTTAAGGCAGTTCCGTTTTAAAAAAGAAATCAAAGCAGATAACGGACAAAACGGAAAGTCGCAATTAAACGACGGCTATGACGCAAAAGATTTAATTTTATATGTGCCAGTAGGAACAGTTGCCCATCTTGCGCAAACCAACTCTCCTGTGCGGAGAAATTGGAATATTGAAATTAATAAAATAGGCCAAAGAGAAATTATTGCCAAAGGCGGACGAGGAGGAAAGGGAAACTTTCTTTTTAGATCTGCAACCAATACCAGCCCAACAAAATTTGAGGAAGGAAAACCCGGAGAATCTTTTGAAATAAGGCTTGAATTAAAAATGATTGCAGATGTCGGATTTATAGGCCTGCCTAATGTTGGAAAATCCAGTTTATTAAACGAGATTACCAATGCAAAAAGCAAAGTTGCCAATTACCCATTTACAACTTTAGAACCCAACTTAGGCGTTTACTTTGATTTAATATTGGCAGATATACCGGGGCTTATTGAAGGGGCGTCTGAAGGCAAGGGCCTTGGCATAAAATTTTTACGCCACATTGAAAGAACAAAAATTTTATTTCATTTTATTTCAGCTGATTCCACAGATCCAATATCAGATTACAAAACAGTCAGAGCCGAACTAGAAACGTATAGCAGTTTGCTTTTAGTCCCGACCCACGATAAGTCGGGGTCGAGGATCCACGAGGAACTCGGGAAAAAACCTGAACATATTTTTATCAGCAAAAGCGACACTGTTTCAAAACCCATTATAAAAAAAATAAAAGACGAGTTTAAAAAATTAAAAAAAGAAGCAACGCCAATCTCCATAGTTGACGAAGCCAGCTTAAATAATTTCAAAAAGATACTCAACAACTTAGTTGCAGAAAAGCAAATTTAATACTTTTGTTTCACAACCAAAAAGCCCCGCGCGAAGCGCGGGGCTTTTTAGTTGTTATGTGCTCTAGTAAAAATATACAAAACTATATTTTCAGTTGTAATTATCCTCTATTTTAATGTCTTTTCGGTTTTGACCCTCTACGTTTTACGAAAGTCTTACTGAAACTTAAACAAAAAAAATAATCTATCAAGAACATCCTTACAAACTCCAGTTTGTAAGGATGTCTATTCGCGCATTGAACTATATGCTTTGAAAAGATTTTAAGAAACGGACAAACATTTTTCCGTAAGGCGACAGTGTATGCTCGACAAATTTCCCGCGATATTTCTTATTAACTAACCCTGCATGGTAAAGGCGCCTCGTGTGCTCACCTATTGTTTTCTCGTTTGCCTCCAAGGTTTCTATAATATTATCAAGAGTTATTCCTCCATGTTCTGCAATAAGGAGCAGTATCTCAATGCGACGATGATTAGCCATTCCTTTTAGATGCCTCTCCATCTGCTTAGCTGACTTTATTTTTCCTCTACTTTTTTTATTTATATTTTTTTCCATATTTTTATTCTACCACACATCCTTACAAACTCCAGTTTGTAAGGATGTGTGGTAGAAAATGAGGAGGTTTGGGGAAGGGAGATTTTTGATATTTTTTGATGGCTCAGGCCTTCAGAGGCCTGAGCCATCAAAATTTAGCTCTGTTTCTCATAGTAAACATATCCTCCCCTTTTGCCAACTTGTCTTATTTTTCCCTCTTTTTCAAGCTCGTCTAAATACCTTGTAGCTGTGGCGTCAGAAACACCCAAAAGATCCTGCACAGCATCATTAGTTATAGATTTCTGGGCTTCCATCCCCTTCATAATTTTTTGCTTTCTTCTCTCTTTTTCCCTCAATTGTTTTTCGTTAAAATTTTCTGTTTGTGCGACTTCATCTGATTTATTTTTTATAAAATACCAAATCAATCCCCCGCCCACAATTATTCCTAAAATAAAAATTAAAATTTGACTCATAATTGAAAAATTTCAATTATATTCCCAAGCTTCCAACGTAAACGTTTAAAAATATCGGGATAACAAACCCCAGCACGATCAACGGCAAAACAACCATCACCACAGTTATAATCAGCGTCCACAAAAAATACTTCCTTGTCTTTTCAACAGAGCGGTAAATTTGGTCTAATTTTTTATCCTGCTCCTCAAATTTTTTAAAAATTTCTTGTTCCATAATTTTTTTACTTTTTCTCTAAAAGCATTACGGGGTAACCTTTTTTGATTTGAACGGATTCAGCGTTTTTTATTCCAATACTTTCTAAAAAATCTAAACAAGCTTGCTTTGCTTGTGCTGGACTTTCAAAATTCCCGGTTGCTTCAACCTCTATAAAATAGCCCAAATTTTTGACAATATCTAATGCTATTTCAAAATTCCCGCAATCCCAATATTCCCTCTGTTTATCAACAGTTGTCATTTTCTTAAAATCTAAAAAATCTAAAATCTTCCTTAGCTCGTCAGGATTGGAAATTTCTGTTTCATATTCTTCAGCATAATCATAGT
>JBDRST010000018.1:0-2026 GCA_043824525.1 bacterium | reverse complement strand
ATCTTTCTGGGAGAATTTATGGATAGAGATCCCGGCAGGGGAGAAGATCAGTCTTTCCGTACAGGATAGCTCCTATTAATAAATATCTAACATTTCTCACTTCAAAAACAAGATATAAACAACTGAATGTTAATAAAATAGCTTCCATAATTGCATAATTTGGTGTAATTTTAATTTATCAATCAAAAACACCGGCAAAAATGGAAGCTAAGATTTTTTCACCAGTAAAAAGTGATGTTCATATTTATATTGAAAAAGAACATTCAATGTTTGATTCAACAATTTCCTCTGTATTTCATGACCTTAAAATAAAGCAATTGTTGAACAAGGCAAATATAACAAAACGTTGCGGAATAAACACCACAAATGTTGTATATGATCTGTTTACTGTACCTTTTTTAATGATCAATACGGTATGCTTATTTGTAAGGAACCAGTTTGAAAAAGCCGCAAGCAAAGACGTGTACTATCGCTTTCTGGATAATGCCAATTATAACTGGCATAAATTTATCATTGGCCTTTCCGGAATAGTTGAGGGGAAATTGACAACGCAAATGAAAACAACCGAGAAGGAAGAGAAGTCTGAAAAATTTTTCGTGATCGATGATACGATCACTGAGATTTCGGGGAAACTGGTAGAAAAAGCATCTTATGTGTACGATCATACGAAAGGGAAATGTGTTCTTGGTTTTCAGAAACTTGTTTTGGGATTATTCAGCGCGGACAGATTTATTCCGGTAATTTCAAAAATATGCATTAGTTCTAAAAGGCCGAATAAAAAATCAAAGGCAACCAAGTATATAAAAAAGTCAAAAGAAGAAAGAATACGTCCGGATAGTCCCGGGGCAATTGAGCGGGCAGACCTTGATAAAAACAAGCTGGAAAAAACGTTTTCCATGCTAAAGGAGGCTAAAAGAAAATTCAAAGATGTCAGCTGTGTCTTATTTGATTCCTGGTTCGCGTTTAATTGCTTTATTGCCCAAATCAAATCAATTGAAATTGATGTAATCTGCCAGTTAAAAAATATGCCAAAAGCGAATGGATACATTTACAAAGGGAATCAATATTCTTTAAATGGGTTGTATGCCCTGGTAAAAAACAAAATGCGTACCGTGAAAAAATATGGATATAAACAAACCTCAATTTGTGTTGGGATTTCGAAGACCGAATTGCAAATGAAAATTGTCTTTATTCATAATGACGGAGAATTAGGCTGGCATGCATTTTCTTCAACTGATATTAGTTTTTCAGCAAAAAAAATATTGGAATATTATTCAAAAAGATGGAGCATCGAAGTATTTTACAAAAACTGTAAACAATACCTGAATTTTGGTAAAGAACAAATGAGCAATCTTGATTCAATTATAGCTTCAGATGCATTAGTATTCATGCGCTATTTGGTTTTGACATACCTTTCTGCTCTCAATAATACCGGCTTTTTTGAAACACTTGAAAAAAAACGGTTGGACATAAAAATCCTGACTTATGGAGCAAGGTTGTTGAATTTCTTTCTCAACCAACTCAAGTATTATGTAGACTGTATTTGCGATATGATTTCGCAAAATAAAAATAATGAAGCCATCGAATTACTGAGGAATATTTTTAATCCAACTCAAATTCCTCAGCTGGAATTTGTCAATTTGAAGTGAGAAATGTTAGTTAATATTATAAACCGATTTTTTCTTCTAAGGTTGCACCTATCTTCATCACCCCATCACTCCACCAACTCGCGACTTTACATAATCAACTTTCTAGATATATTAACGCTGCGCACCCGGGATTTATTTCATCATTAATATGTATCTTTGCAGTCTTTTACAGGATCCGCGGATGTGGCGTAATTGGTAGCCGCGCAAGATTTAGGATCTTGTGCCTTCGGGCGTGGGGGTTCGAGTCCCTTCATCCGCACCAGAGAAAATTGCACAACATTGCCAACATTGCCAACATTGCACATCATTGCCAACATTGCACAACATTGCACAACATTGCCATTTAGCAAAATACCCACCCGTGATCCCTGGCGTGA
>JBDRST010000017.1:0-10843 GCA_043824525.1 bacterium | reverse complement strand
TTGTCTGCATCCACGTAAATAGGCTTTAAATTAGCCCACAAAACAGGGTTTATGGCAGCATTGCATGTAAACGCCTGCAGAAGTACCTTTTGACCCGCCCTTAACCCTTCGGCTCCGCTCAGGGCTTCCAGAATAGCGTAAAACGCACTCCTGCCACTATTAAACGAAACCGCATATTTAACCCCTAAAAATTCCTTAAATTCACTTTCTAGTTTTTCTATCGCATTACCATTCTTGCATTCTGCAGAATGCAAGAATGGTTTTTTGCCTTTACGCCACAGCCACGGCCGTATAATCAAATTTAAAGCGAGTTTTACGTCGTCCTTTTCAACATTCGGCGACAAAGAAATCGAAATTGGTTTAAAATAGCTCATCCTATTAAAAATTTTACTAAACTACTTGGCACGCGACCCTCCAACAGTACAGCATCGCCGGATTTGCAGAAGGTTGTTATTTTTGAAAAAATTTCATTCGGGTTTTCAATAAAAATAATTTTGTTGCCAGACCCAATTTCAGAGGCGCCTTTTTTGATATCTTCAAATTGATCTTTACTGGTTATTATTGCTAAATCGCAAACCTCTCCAATTTTTCTGCCCAATTTAACGTGAATTTCAGGAGATTTTTTACCAAGCTCAATCAAGCATGGCATTACGATAATTTTTTTACCAGGAAACGCCGATAAATAATCTAAATCAGCAACAACGCCATCTGGATTGGCGGAGTAGGACGAATCAATAACATCAATGCCATGCTTTCCTCTACGTAAAGTCATTCCGGCCTGTTCTTGTTTTATATCCTTCGAGGCCTCTGATATTTCCTCAAAACTCATTCCTAGTTCATTCGCAACCAATATCGCGCCAAGAATATTTTGGACATTTTGCTTTCCTAAAACCTTAACATCAAAATGCGCTAAGTTGCCCTTTCTACTTGTTGCTAAAAAAGAGATATAATCCCTATAAACCTCAACACCATCAGACCAAATGGCCGCGTTTACCGCCTTGTTGTTTGTTGTATAAATTTTTTCCTGGCTCTCGGGTAAGTTATTGCTCTTTTTTAGTAATTCTAAACAATATTTACTGTCACCGTTAACAATCAGCATGCCGTCTTTTTGTCCCGACTCTGTCGAGGATCCTCGATTATATCGGGACAAACATTCAGCCAATTCCCCGCCACCTTCAGCCAAAAGCAAATTTTGCATTGAACCAAAAAGCGCCATGTGCTGTTCGTTTACTCCAGTTACAATACCAATTTTTGGCTTTAATGCGCGGCAAACTTCTTTTACCTTTCCTTTATTGTATGCGCCCACCTCCGCTATAAAAATCTGGTGGCTTGGCTTTAGCTCGTCTAAAATGCATTTTGCTATTCCGATCTCTGAGTTCTGATGATCTTTTGTTGATAAAACCTTGTATTTTTTTGAAAGTATTGTTGATAAAAATTCCTTTGTTGACGTTTTTCCATAACTTCCTGTAATAGCAATAACCGTTAGCCCGCTTACAGATCTTATTTTATCCATTTTTTCTGTTGCTTGTCGCAGGGTCTTGTTTCGCAACGCAACAAAAGCTGGCTGGAATAATAAAACAATCAAAGAAATAATAATCGGGGTTAAAATATCAAAAGTTAAAAGCCATGAAACCTGAAAGAAATTCTGCGCTGGCAAAATTCCTAATAACAAGAGAGCGCCAGCAACAAAAGAAACTAATGATAAAAATATAATTTTTTTTGTCCAAACAGGCCTTTTAATTGATTTTGCAAAAAGCGATCTTAAAAAAACCGTAGCCTGCAAAAAATACACAAAAATTAAGATGTAATAGGTGTAAAAAAATAAACTTGGGCTTAATAACAGAAAAAATAAAATCAGCTTAAAGCCCTGGGTAAAATTAAATAAAACTCTTTTGCCTTTATGCGTTCTGAAATGGTCTATAAATCTACCGAAGTGATATTCCTTCAGCTGCCACAAATAAAGCCAAAATAAAATATATTTTAGCTCCCAAATAAACCAAAGTGATATTAAAATTAAAAGCATGAAGGTTAGAGATAAGGTTAGAGATTATTCAAAATATTCTCTGCTAAAATTTCTGGTATTTTTTTGTGCATTAAGTGGTCGGCTCCCGGAATGATAATAAGTTTTGAATTTTTTATTTTTTCTTTTATTGTATAGGAGTCACCTACGGGCACGGACTGGTCCTTGTCCCCCCAAATAATAACAGTCGGGACCTTTATAAAAGATAATTTGTAAGAAACATCATCAGAAATTACATTTAAATACGTTTGCTTCATTATCCCTTCAGTATAAACATAATCGCTTTTTCTAATAATATATTTATAAACCGCTTTTCTAAAAATAGCGTAAAAAGGCAAAAAGTAAAAAAGTTTTACAAACTTAGAAGCATTAGCTGAAAAGCTTTTTTGCGCTGTTTTTTTTCTTATTACGGCTGATGCTACCAAAAATAATTTTTGCACTCTTTGGGGATATTTAACCGCGATTTTTGCAGCTAACGCCCCGCCAAAGGAATATCCAAGTAAATAAAAATCATTGATATTTAGCTCTTGGGTAAAATCCTCAATCCATTTTACGTAATCGTTAACTCTCCACGGCCTTGTTAATTTTTCACTTTCTCCAAAGCCGGGTAAATCAGGGATTATGACCCTGAACCCTTCGGCTCCGATCAGGGATTGCGAGATAATTTCAGCTTCTTTTATCCATCTGTCAGAGCCAGACCCCCAGCCATGCAAAATTAAAAAGGGCATACCCTTTCCAAATGACAAATAATTTGTTTTAACGCCGCTAACTGTTATTTCCATTACTTAATAACTTTAAATCCGCAATATTTTTGTAAAACCTTTGGCACTTTCACGCTTCCGTCTTTCTGCTGAAATTGCTCTAATATAGCGGGTATTAAACGGCTTGTTGCCAAGCCCGATGCGTTTAAGGTGTGCAGAAAATCATTTTTATTATTTTTTTTGTATTTTACATTTCCACGCCGAGCCTGATAATCTAGAGCGTTTGAGGCGCTACTGACTTCTTTATAAATTTCCATGCTTGGAATCCATGCCTCGATATCTATAGTTTTTGCCATAGCAGCGCTCATATCTTGAGCAGCTAATTGGACAGATTGAAAATGCAAACCCAATCCATCGGTCAATTTTTCAGCATTTTTTGTTAATTCATCAAAGGCGTCCCAAGACTTCTCGGGTAAAGTAAGCTGGAACATTTCTATTTTGTTAAATTGATGACCCCTTATCATTCCTCTCTCTTCCTTCCTATAACTGCCAGCTTCCCTTCTAAAACACGCTGAATATGCAAAATATTTTAAAGGTAATTTTTCAGCTGAAATAACTTCATCTCTGTGATAGTTTCCAAGCATCATTTCTGAGGTTGCATTTAAACACAACTTGTCCTGCGTCCAAAATAAATCATCTCTAAATTTTGGAAGGTGCCCGGAGGTAAAAGCAGATTCCTCGGTTAAAAGAAATGGAGGAATTAAAAATATGTACTTATTTTTTCGGTGAAAATCAATAAAATAATTAAGTAGAGCCCATTCTAAAACAGCTCCGTTACCTTTATAAACCCAAAATCCGGTTCCCGACATTTTAGCTGCTCTTTCGTAATCAATAACATCTAAATCAGTGGCTAGCTGAACATGATCTTTTGGCTCAAAATTAAACTTTGGTTTTTTGCCAAACTGCCTTAAAACTTTATTATTTTCTTTTCCTCCCTCAACCACATCGTCAGCAACAATATTTGGAAGCTCCGATAATTTCTCTTTTAGCAAGCTTTCTGTTTTCCTTAATTCGTCATCAAATTGCTTAATTTTATCTCCAATATCCTTCATTTGAGCTATGACTTCCGGGCTTGGCTTAGTTTTTGAATTTTTATTTCTATCTGCTTTTAATTTTTCGCCTTCAGTTAAAATTTTTTTTCTTTTATCGTCCAACGCAATAACCTCATCTAAATCAAAATCCTTCTCGTCAATCTTCTTGAGCAAAGATTTTTTTATTTCTTCTTTATTCTCTCTAATTTTATTTATATCTAACATGTGATTTTATGAACGAGGTGAATAAAATCACTTCGCAATTCTAGGCTAAATACAATTTATACAATATGGCCTAAATTGCGAAGATGCTTATATCTAACCTTTATTTTTTAAAATTGATGAGTGTAATTCTTCTGGCTTGTAGGGCTTCATCCGGAAAATTTTAGCATCTAACCCCCTTCTTTTAAGCTCTTTTTTTAGATTTTTAGAAAACGATCCTTGGTCATAGCCTAAGCATATAGCATCTGGTTTTAAGGTCTCTATTATCTTGTAGGGATCATCTTCATACCCCAAAACAGGCTTATCAACCAGTTTGCATCTCTGCAAATCGGTAAATCTTTCGCGGTCCTTTTTTTTAGGAAAACAGCCCTTAATTTTTTTGATATTTACATCCCGACCGGCCACCGCAATTAAATAATCTCCATATTTCTTGGCCTGCCTAAAAAGATCTAAATGCCCCTCGTGAAGCTCATCAAAGGTGCCAAACACCATTACTTTTTTCATTAGTTAATAATACCAAAATCGGCAAGTCCAGTAAACCCTTGACAATTCTATCTTTTTTATGCTATAAAGAATGTAGCCCTTAACACGACAACCGATATCGAGTAAGGAAATGGTTATGAAAACAATTAAGCTTACGTCTCTGCTAGAAACCACATTTGGGCCGATAGAAGTATCAACTTTTACGGTCCCTTGGTGGTTTACAACGCTTAGTTTTGGACTTTTCAGAAAGATCGAATCCCACCTAAGCGGACCCGGACTTCAACGTGAGGAGGTTCTACGACGCGAGTGGACTGAACGTTTTCATTGGCAGAATCCGCCACACGATAAATTGGCGAAAACGCAAATTTTTTGCACTGTGCCTTGCCGAATAAAATTTTGGCACAAGCATGCGCGAGAATACGCCAAAGCTATGGCTGGCATCCTCACGGGCTATCATGCGATGATGCAACTCCATTGCCAACTCCAGGAAGCGGAGGAATCTTACGACTTTGAACGTGTTCTCCGTATTCGTAGAGAAATCAGAGAGCATAAAAAACGCCAAGACCGCAAATGGCAAGAGTTTCCCGACCAATAGAACAATCTTTCATCTTAAGGATGGACGCATACCAAAGAGCGGCTACACTTTGCAGCCGCTCTCTTTTTTTTACGTTGATACGTTGAATTGTCTTTAGTATTAGATAGGCTAATTCTCACGAATTAGCCTATTACTGCTTCGTCTCAATATCATTTAAACAATTGAAGAATTTGAGGAGGAAATCCAGAATCATTTATAGAATAAAATCTATTTAGATTTACTTGCCTCGCTTTTACCAGATCTGCATTTATCAAAACTGATAAATGTCTTGAAGTGCTTTTAAAGGATAAATTTATAAATTCGCTAATCTGTCCAACCGTTAGTTCTTCTTTGCTAATAAGATGTTTTAAAATCAAAAATCTTCTCTCGCTACCCAGTGCCTTAAAAATTTTCACCAGCTCTTTTTTGTTCATTTTTTTTCATAGGCTAATTCTCACGAATTAGCCTATATATCAATAATATATTATGCACGAATGTTAGCGAAGGAAGGACAAATAAAAAAATAAAATCACGAATTATTTGGGTCGCATTAATGGGAAAATTTGGCATTCGCGGTTGGGTTTGTCCATTAAAAATGAAAACAATCTTTCTGAAACTCCAAAACCACAGGTTGGTGGCATTCCGTGCTCTAAGGCTTCAATAAAATCTTTATCATATCTTTGGGCTTCTTGGTCTCCTGCATCGCGCAGTTTTTGCTGTTCAGCAAATCTTTTTGCCTGGTCAATCGGGTCATTTAATTCTGAATATCCTTTTCCGTTTTCAGATCCGGCTAAAATTACCTGAAATCTCTGCACGAGCTTCTCGTTTTTTTCCATTCTTTTTGCTAATGGCTCCATAACAATTGGCACATTAATCAAAAACCCAGGACCAGAAATGTTTTTTCTGCAATATTTCCAAAGATTATCTATTGCTCTCGTGATATTAAATCCTTTTTTGTCGTAATCAATTTTTAACTTATTTAAAACTTTTTCAATTTCAGGCAGGCTGGCTGTTTCAATATTCACGCCAGTATATTTTGCAATTGTTGAAGTATAGTCATACTTTTCCCATTTTTTTCCTAAATCAACATCAAATCCTCTAATTTTAAATTTCAATTTCCCAAAAGTTTTTTTGGCAACAAATTTATACATTTCCTCCACCAACTTCATTCCTTGTTCATAATCTGCGTAAGCCCAATAAAATTCCATTTGCGTATAATCCTGTAAATGCTCCGAATCCATGCCTTCATTTCTAAATTGCCTGCCAATTTCAAAAGTTTTTTCAAACCCAGCAACCATTAATTTTTTTTGCCATAACTCACCCATTGAAATTCTCAAATAAACATCAATATCTAAAGCATTATGATGCGTTTTAAAAGCCCTTGCATCTGCTCCGCCAGGGATTGTTTCTAAAACAGGGGTTTCAACTTCCAAAAATTCTTTTTTGCTCAAAAATTCCCTCATTGAATTCCAAAAAATCGCCCGCTTCTCTATTATTTCCTTAACCTCCGGATTAAACAAAATATCTAAATACCTTTTCCTTAGCTTCTCTTCAACATCCTGAAGTCCGTGCCATTTTTCAGGTAAGGGCAGTAATGCTTTTGAAAGCATTTTATAATCTTCCACTTCAATTGTTTTTTCGCCTCTTTTTGTTGTGAATAAAATCCCCTTTACTTCAACAAAATCTCCGATGTCAAAAACATCAAGAAAAAATTGGTATCCTTTTGGCCCAAGCTTGTCTTCTTTTAACAAAACCTGTATTTTGTTTTGTTTAAGACCCGACCTTAAACAAAATTCTGAACCATCATATATGTCTAAAAAGGTAGCCCCGCCATGCCCTCTTTGCGCCATTATTCTGCCAGTTAGAATAATCCGCTTTCCTTGCCTCGCCGAAGCCTTGGCGGAGGCGGGTTGCCTTGATAATTTTGAAAAATCTTTAAGGGCTTGGGCAACCGTGTGGGTTCTTTTTGTTGTTGCTGGATAAGCCAAAAGCCCGGCTGATTCCAGCTTTTTTAATTTTGCTATTCTTGTTTTACGAAGTTCTTCAATAGTAGGCATATTATTTTATTTTATATTATTTTTCAGAAAAATACCACTCTAGAACATCGCGGGCTACAGGCAAGGTTGCAGATTGCAAGCCATTTACGCCCTCTATAGTCGCTACAAAAACAATTTCTGGATTGTCATATGGCGCGTAAGCCGATGCCCAAGCGTTATAAATGCCATCTCTTCCGGTTTCTGCGGTTCCTGTTTTTCCTGCAACATCAACTGGCAGATTATTAAGCATTAAACAAGAACCGTATGCTTTATTAACGCAATCTCTCATCCCCTCCCTGACTATTTGTAAATTTTCTGAATCTATAAAATCTTTTCTTATGATTTCCGGCTCAAGAATTATTAATGGACCGTCGGGGCTGGCTGATGGATTAATAATTTGATTGACTATTTGTGGTCTGTATAAAGTGCCCCCATTAGCAATGGCAGCGTAGGCTGAGGCCACCTGCAAGGGGGTAACCTTCAGGTAGCTCTGGCCTATTGAAAGATTATAAGTATCGCCATCCCACCAAGACTCTTTGATGTTTTGTTTTTTCCAATCAGGGGTGGGGATAAATCCTGCAAATTCACCGGGCAAATCAATGCCCGTAATATTCCCCCATCCAAATAACTCAAGATATTTTTTGATTCTTGCGGGGCCCAGTCCTTGCTGGTCGCCGTATCCTCCCCCAATAGTATAAAAATAAATATTTGAAGAAACAGCAATAGCCTCTCTCATATCCACCCATCCGTGCGGAGTCACGCCCCTGTACCTGTAAACTATACTTGGGTCGTATTGGTTGCGCACCTCTATGTATCCTGGGTCATTTATTAGTTTTGTGGGAGAGATAATGTTTTCTTGCAAAGCTCCTGAAGCCTCAAAAGGCTTTATTGTAGAACCAGTTGGATATTGCGCCTGAATTACCCTGTTAAACAGGGGCTGGTTAGGGTCGCTTTGTATTTTATTAAAATCCTCTAAGGATATACCGCGTGAAAAAAGATTGTTATCATATGAGGGATACGAAACCAACGCAAGCACGGCGCCGGTTTTAGGATTCATTGCAACAGCTGCTCCTTTTTTAGCCCCAACATTTTTTATACTTTTTTCTAATGCTTTATAAACCTCTTCCTGCAGATCAGCGTCTATATTCAAAACTAAATTATTCCCGGGCACAGGGTCCGACATTATCTGCTGGCTCTCTTGACCACCTGACGCGTTTCTAATCTGCTTTGTTTTTCCCGGGACGCCTCTTAGATATTCCTCGTAGTATTTTTCAAGGCCAGTTTTACCTATATAGTCGTTTATTGCATAACCTATCGAGCTTGAATATTCATCTGGATTTATTCTGCCAGTATATCCTAAAATCTGTGAAAAAACCTGACCATAGAGATAATTTCTTGCTGTGTTTTGTCTTATCCTACAACCCTTAAGATCACTAATCCTTGCCTCTAAAACTAAAAGGGCTTCGTGGCTTAAATCCTCGGCAACCAAAACATCAGAGGAGTCAACTCCTTTAATCTTGGCGCTTAGCTCAAATGCATCTGCGCCTATAGCGCCAGCGATGCTTTCTATCTCCCCGGAAATTCTGTAAGGTGGGAAAGAAAAAATAGCCCTCTCGCAAATCAGGTCAAACGCTGGGGAATTAGAAACTAATTTTTTAAAATTTTTATCGTAGATTATACCGCGTTCAGGTAAAATCAAGGATGCTGAGCCTTTATTGTTTTCTGCGGCTGTAGATAACTTCTTTCCCTCAATGGCCTGCAAAAAAAAGGTTTTTGAAAACAAAACTATTGTTAGCACTAAAAAAATTCCAAACAAAGCATAGGATATTCCTTCCTTCAGCGGAACCTCAAATTTTTTTTCTGTTATCCCGAGCTCTTCCTCCTTTGCCTTAGCCAACTTATCCAAAAAAACTTCGTGCGGCTCGATGTCTTTAAGCGTTTTTTTTATTCCATAATTCTTCATTTTTTGAATAGCTGAAGCTGACGATTATCAAAATACGCACCCGTGATTTTTTTATAAACCCAAAAAATAACAGAGGCTAAAACCGCGTTATAGGCTATGTCTATTAAAAACCTCCAATTAATTATCATTGCTATGTGGGCCGGGTCAAAAATCTTAAGGTAAAACATAACCAATAACTCGTAAGCTACAAGTCCTGCTAAAAAAAGTGGCAAAAAATAAATATAGTGGTATTCGTCTTTGCCCTGCTTTAAAAAAGATTGAGCAATTTTTATAAAAAGGCCGAGAGCTACCAACAGAAACAAAGATATTCCCAATCGTGTATACGAAAAAATATCCAAAAAGAACCCAGCACTTACTGAATAAAAAATAATTGTAGGGCTTAATTTTTTTCCCTCAAAAAAAACGAGTAAAAAGAAAAGTATGAAAACAAGATTTGGAGTAACTCTCAGCAAGGTAAAATGAACAAAAAAACTATTCTGTAAAACCGCAAAAAAGTAAAAAAGAATAAGCGCTATTAAATTTTTGAGCCACATGGATTCATCGTTTATAGTTTGTTATTACAAAAAGATTATCCGTTGAAACGTCTAAAAATGGCTTAACTTTGGCCTGTTGATGCGGATTTTGGTCGTTTTTTTCCACCTCATCTATCCTACCCACCAAAAGATCCTTTGGAAAGGTTCCCTCCAGCGAGGATGTTACCAAAACGTCACCCTTGTTTATAGTTTCATCAATCGGAACCAAGTCTAAAAAAACCTCAAAACCTCCTTTGCCCTTCACGACCCCGTCAATTTTTGGCGTTATAGTATCTGCCTGTTGGATTTTAACATTTACAACACTATTTTTATTTGAAATAAGTGTTATCCTAGAAAAATTTTTATACACTTCAAAAACTTTTCCAAATAATACCTGTTGCTGGTTTATAACAGGCATATCCTCTAAAATTCCGTCGTCTGATCCTTTATTTATTGAAAGCTCGTCTTGGCCGTCAGACCCAATCACTCCTGCCATTAAAAGCTGGAAATCGCTATTTTGATAAGCCAAAGAAACCTCGCCTTGAGCCTTATTGGCGCTTACGATTGTTTGCAAAAAAGTAATCTCGGATAAAAGTTTGTGGTTTTCATTTTTTAAGGTTTCGTTTTCCTCCAATAAAAACTTGGGGGCTGTAAAAGATGAAACAAATTCTGACGCTGATTCGCCGGCTAACCAAAAGGTTTTTTGGACCGGTGAAGTAAAAGCATAAAAAATATTTTTTATTCCAGCGTCAAAAAAATTGAGCACAGCTACAAAAAATAAAAGCACAATAGCTCCAACAAAAAATTTCCAAAACACAGCGTTTTTTTTGTTTAATGAAATATTTTTTATGCCGCTCACGCTTCGACTCGCCCTCGTTTGACTCGGGCTTCGCTCGGTGCAAGTATTATTTGCGCAAGTCGAAGTGCCCTGAGCTTGCCGAAGGCTATTAATTACCTTGAATTACGAAATGACCTCAGAGCCTGTCTTGCTGATTTTT
Source organism: bacterium (assembly GCA_043824525.1). GTDB lineage: Bacteria > Patescibacteriota > Minisyncoccia > Minisyncoccales > Staskawiczbacteraceae > XYD1-FULL-39-28. Next base: position 243 of record JBDRST010000017.1, on the reverse strand, counting down.
TCAGCCGCGATACTGGTAAATTTTGCCAAGAATAAGGAGCAAGGCCAGAAATTGTATCCTCTGCGATACGTTTCGGGCGAAGCGACGCAGTTATTGGCAAAATTTACCGTATCCTGAAAGGTTGCTTTCATTTTTGAAAATTACTTTGTTGCTCCTCGTCAGCGTATTAAGATTTAATACAGCTTCCTCCTCTCGCCTCGTAATTTTCAAAAATGAATTAGCAACGCGGTTTGAAAAAATCAG
>JBDRST010000016.1:0-8772 GCA_043824525.1 bacterium | reverse complement strand
TTAAAATTTCCAAATTTTGCTGAAACGTTAGAAAGAGTAGGGATTACAACTCCTGAAGACGTAAACAAATTAAAAGTAGCAAAACTTAGTTTTCCAGGAATTTCCGGAGCTGTTGGGTTGAGTAAGACAATATCTCTATCGGAATTTACTAATCTTGAAAAAGCGCGAATTCCGACAAATATTGTTTTTGGCAGGATAGGCAATAATAATATAGACCTTAATATAAAAGTTCAGATTGTTGATTCAGATAATTCCATAGAAAGCATAAGGACTATTCGAAACAAGCCCCTTTACTTAACTGTGAAACCTGAAAAACCTGCGGAAAAAATTACCGGCTACATAATATTTAAGTCTGTATCCTTAGAAGAACCCCTACGTGATTATGCGTCTGATCTTTTACCTGTATCAACTGCTTCTTTGATGGACGCTTTTACGATACCTGCGCGGAACAGCGCGGAATCTTACGCGGAACCACGCGGAAACGAAAGCGGGGAAGTGCTGGCTAAAAAGGAGCTTTTAGTAAATCAATTTGATTATGAGGATGATGATGGAGACGGAATTTATAATATTGAAATAAAATCACCAGCCGTAGAGGGTAAATATGAAATAAGGACAGTTATAAAATACGCAGAGCAAGACCCGGAAAAGTTATCTATGCTTCTTGTGGTTGACCCTGAAGGATATGTATATGAAAAAATAGCAGGCGGAAAAGAAACCCGCATACAAGACGCAAAAGTCTCCCTTTACTGGCTTAACCCTTCGGCAGGCTCAGGGCAAGTCCCAAAATACGAATTATGGCCTGCCAAAAAATACCAGCAGGAAAACCCACAGACCACAGATAACACCGGCAGTTATGCATATTTAGTGCCTGAGGGTAATTATTATATTATTGTTGAGACGCAAGATTATTTTACATATACTAGTGACGTGTTTGAAGTTGCAGAAGGGAGCGGTGTGCACGCGAATATAGAGCTCACGGTTAAAAATTTCTGGCTGAGGATTTTTAGCGTTGAAAGAATAATGTTGGGAACAATTGCAGCGCTTTTATTAGCGGTTTTGATAGCTATTATTATAATGATGCGAAAAATGAAAATAATTAAAATTAAAAAATAAATTGCAAAAATGAATAGCTCAAGATTATTTATAATAATTGTTATAAGCTTGCTGGTAGCAGGAAATGTTTATTTAGGCATAATGCTGGTTTTAGAAAAAAAGGAATTATCCGAGGCGCGCGAGCACCTTAGGGAACAGGAAGTAAATGAAAAATCGCTATTTTTTGCGAGCCTTTTTATTGACAAGGTTTTGCTTGGAGAAGGAGAGGTTAGTTTTGAAGACCGGCTTAAACTGGAAAATGCAGTAAGGGATATAGGTGATAAAGAAATATTTGACCAGTGGCAGGGGTTTGTAAAAAGCCAAAGCGATAAGGATGTGCAAGTGTCTGTAGCCCGTATGTTGAATTTATTATTTGACAAGGTTTCTGATTAAGTCTGGCACCTGGGGTCTGACACAGGCCTGACCCCAAAACAAAACAATGGGGAGACCACTTAGACAATTTTATAAAGGAGGCCTTTGGCATATTTTAAACCGTGGCGTTGCCAAAACGGATATTTTTCGTTGTAAAGATGATTATAATTTCCAACTTTATAAGTTAAAAGAATCGCTTATAAAATATCCGGTTGGCATACATGCTTTTAATCTTCTTCCTAATCATATACATTATTTAATGGAGCAAACTACAGATAATATTTCTCCAAGCAAATTTATTGCAAGCGTTCATACGAGTTTAGGTAGCTTTATTAATAGAAAACATTCAAGAGTCGGACATTTGTTTCAAGATAGATGTAAGGTTAAAAACATTGAGGGAGACGAGCATCTTTTGGCAATTTCCGTTTATATTAATCTCAATAAAGTTTTAGAAGAGTTGCAGGGCGTTGATTCTTCTGTTGTTTCTAAAAGCAAACTAGAAGGACTGCTTAGAAAAGCAGAGAGCGATCCGTGGAGCAGCTATCCTGTATTTTTAGGATTAAGACAAGATGGAATTGCGCAGCCTGATTTTATTTTATCTATTCTTTCTGATAATATTAAAAAAGCAAGAAAAGAGTATAAAAAATTTGCCGAAAAAATCCTCGTCTCAGGATATTTTTTAAAAACAAGAGACTTGACCTTTGAATAACGTTAGCAAGCCTGGGGTCAGGCCTGTGTCAGACCCCACTGGCAGTGGGTTGACAAAATATAAAAAACTATTAGTATAGAATTGTTGCTCTTTTAACAGGTCTAATTAACAATCCGCTGCACAAGGAGGGAGGAAACATGGAAAATCCGGTTTCTGAAGAACGCGTTATTGGCGTTGTCACTGATTATTTCTACCCCGACGAGGTCGTTGTTGCTCGCGATACGCCTTTTGTTGAGTTAGGCCTTGATTCACTGGACATGATAGAGATAGCGATGGAGCTTGAAGAAGAATTTGACGTAGATATTCCTTTGGGAAATCCATGGATAAAACTTGCCACGGTCGGCGATGTCATAAATTATTTTAATGAACCCGCTAAAAATTTATAGCTTTTAGCTCCGAGACAGCGGAGGCCTCTTATCAGCTCTTGAACAGGGCTGATTTTTTATGTATAATGAACCACTTGTATTTTGTATGCCAGGCAGTAGAAATTCGACAGCCTCGCCCGTAGGCGAGGAAAAGTAAAATTCCGCTTTGGTAATATAAAAAATTTAATTCAAAATAAAAATGTTATCTTTGTAGATTTCGACTGAAAAGTCGAATTTCTACTGCCTGGCATGATAGAAGATTCTATAAAAATCAGAGGCGCGAGGGTCCACAATTTAAAGAATATCAATTTGGATATTCCAAAAAACAAACTGGTTGTGATAACCGGTTTGTCGGGTTCTGGAAAATCATCTTTGGCTTTTGATACACTTTATGCTGAAGGCCAGAGAAGGTATGTTGAGAGTTTGTCTGCCTACGCAAGGCAGTTTTTAGGTGTGATGGATAAACCAGATGTAGATAAAATAGAAGGAATTTCGCCTGCAATTTCCATTGACCAAAGAAAGGCAATGCATAATCCCCGTTCCACAGTGGGAACCATTACAGAAATATACGATTACCTCCGGCTTTTGTATGCAAGAATTGGCAAACCCCATTGCCCAAATTGTGGAAAATTAATTTCTCGCCAGACAATTGACCAGATTGTGGACCAGGTTTTAAAGTTGAAGAAAAATTCAGAAATTGTAATTTTAGGACCGGTTATCAGAAGCAAAAAAGGCGAGCACAGAGCTGTTTTAGAAGAAATACAAAGGGGAGGATTTGTCAGAGTTAGAATTGACGGTGTGATTTTTCCCATTGAGGAAGCGTTGTCCCGATCGCAAAGTCCCGACGGAGTCGTGGACTCACGAAGAAATCGGAGCGATCGAGGATCTCCGACAGGAGTCGCGAGTCATCGGACCTCGACAGAGTCGGGAAAAAATTTATTGGACAAATCCAGCACCACTTTCGCCGCGCCATTTTTTAGTGCGCAAAAGAATGTTTTTAAAAAAAATACCTATGTGGCGCAAAACGGCTCAGGCGCGAAAGTGGTGCTGGATAAACAAAAAAAGCATAATGTTGAGGTTGTTGTTGACCGGCTAGTCCTAAATAAAGATTTAGAAAGATCAAGACTAGTTGATTCGCTGGAAACAGCGCTGAAATTGGGAAAAGGAATAGTAATAGTGAATAAGTCATCAAGTGATCAAGTCATTAAGTCATCGGGTAATCAAGCAAATGGAAATAAACTTAATCACTCAGCCACTCAGCCACTTAATGACTTAACATTCAGCGAGCATTTTGCGTGCGAGGAGTGCGGGATTTCTTTACCGGAATTGGAACCAAGGCTATTTTCTTTTAACAATCCCTATGGAGCGTGCCCGGAGTGTACGGGTCTTGGCGAAAAGCTGGAGGTTGACCCCGAATTAGTGATACCAAACAAAAAGCTAACTTTATCAGAAGGAGCTATTTGGCCATGGAGCAGAGCGTCTCATAAAGTTGGAAGGCAGGGATATTTTTATCAGAAACTTTATGAATTAGCTAATAAATATAATTTTTCTTTAGACGAAGAAGTTAAAGACCTGCCTAAAAAATTTATAGATACTATTTTGTACGGCGAACCCGGGTTTGAGGGAGTGATTCCTAATTTGGAAAGAAGATATCACGAAACGGATTCTGATTGGACTAGGCAAGAAATAGAGCAGTATATGGTAATAAAAGTATGTCCAAAATGCCGTGGCAAGAGATTAAATCCTGAAGTATTGGCGGTAACAGTGGGGTCTGCCCGCGCTTCATACGAGGAAAGTATTGCAGCTGGTGATTTGCCGATTGATAAAGTTTCAGGATTACCCGTAAACAAGGTAAAAGAATTTTTTGAGAAATTATACCCAAAACTGAAACCAGAAGAATTAAAGGTGTCTTTGCCTATATTAAAAGAAATAATAGACCGGACTCAGTTTTTAAATGACGTGGGGCTTTCTTATTTAACCTTATCAAGAAAGGCCGGAACTTTGGCTGGTGGCGAAGAGCAGAGGATAAGATTGGCAACTCAAATCGGCTCAAAACTATCCGGGGTTTTATACATTTTAGATGAGCCGTCAATTGGGCTTCACGCCAGGGACCAGTATCGGCTGATTACCACTTTAAAAAAATTAAAAGATTTGGGAAACACCGTTGTGGTTGTTGAGCATGAATACGAGATAATTCTTTCAGCTGACAAAATAATTGATATAGGTCCGGGAGCTGGAAAGCACGGCGGGAGAGTTGTTTTTGAGGGAACACCAAAACAGCTTTTAAAATCTGACACTTTAACCGGTAAATATCTGTCCGGTAGGATGAAGGTGGAATTTAAAAACCAAAATTCAGAAGCGGAAGCGAAAGACCAAGAGTTTTTAGTTATAAGGGGCGCAGAGGAGCATAACCTAAAGAATATTGATGTTAAAATCCCTTTGGGAAAATTTGTTTGCGTTACTGGAGTTTCGGGGTCTGGAAAATCGTCTTTGATAAATGACATTTTAGCTAAATCCCTGCTTAAAAAATTTTATAGAGCAAAAGAGGAGCCCGGTAGGCACAAAGAAATTTTGGGAGCAGAAAATTTGAATAAAGTTGTTTTGGTTGACCAGTCGCCCATTGGTAGGACTCCAAGGTCAAACCCCGCCACTTATACGGGAGCTTTTTCATATATTAGGGATATTTTTACAAAAACAAAAGAAGCAAGAATTAGGGGCTATTCCGCCGGTCGTTTCAGTTTTAATGTGAAAGGAGGCCGATGTGAAGCCTGCGAAGGCCAAGGCCACAAAAAAGTGGAGATGTATTTTTTGCCCGATATTTATGTTGAGTGTGAAGAGTGCCACGGCAAAAGATATAGCAAAGAAGTTTTGGAAGTTGCATATAAGGACAAAAATATCGCCGATATTTTGGAAATGACAGTTGAGGAAGCAATGGATTTTTTCAAGAACATTCCCGGGCTTTACGACAAATTAAAAACCTTAAAAGAGGTGGGACTTTCCTATGTTGAGTTGGGGCAAGCGGCCACTTCTTTGTCTGGCGGGGAAGCTCAAAGAATAAAACTAGCAACAGAATTATCGCGCAAAGCCACAGGCAAAACTTTGTACGTGTTAGATGAGCCCACAACCGGCCTTCATTTTGACGACATTAAAAAATTAATTTCTGTATTAAAAAATTTGATTGAAAAGGGAAATACAGTTATTGTGATTGAACACAATGGCGATGTGATTAAAAATGCTGATTGGTGCATTGATTTGGGTCCTGAAGGGGGAGAAGGCGGCGGTCATATTGTGGCAGAAGGAGCGCCAGCTGACATAATAAAAAATCCAAAATCTTACACTGGTAAATTTCTAAAAAAAAGATTTTCAGCAAAACCCAGGTGACAACCCAGGTGAAAACTTGACAAAAGAGCTTTAATTTTTTAAACTATCCCTATTAGTAAATAGCACTCGTTTAGCATGTGTGCTAAAAAGTAATACATAACGTAGGACACATAACATTACGGTACGGCCGTTTCGTTTTTGTTCCATGTCATGTTCCATGTTCCATGACGATTAAGCCACTTTCAGATCATATTTTGATAGAACCGATTAGGGAAGAGGAAAAAACAAAGTTCGGGATTTTTTTGCCCGAAACAGCAACAAAAGAAAGGTCAGAAGAGGGCAAGGTTATTGCTGTAGGTCCTGGCAAAAGAAACGAGAAAGGAGAGATAATCCCAGTTTCTGTAAAGCCGGGGGATAGGGTTTTGTTCGCAAAATACGGGCCTAATGAAATAAAGGTTGAAGATAAGGAATATCTAATTGCAAAAGAAGAGGATATACTCGCCATAATCGAGTAAACTCGATTATGGAATTCTAAATTCTAAATTTTAATTGAAATCTTAATTTTAAATTTTTAAAAATTAAATCATTAAAAATTGATTTAAAATTTAAAATTTAAAATTTAAAATTATGCCAAAGCAGATAAAGTACAGCGAGGATGCTCGCAAAATTATAAAAAAAGGATTGGATAAAGTGGCTAACGCCGTTAAAGTAACCTTAGGCCCCAAAGGCAGAAATGTTGTTTTGGGCTCTGGTTTTGGTTCTCCAACTATTACAAATGATGGCGTTACTATCGCAAAAGAAATTGAGCTTGAAGATTCAATTGAAAACATCGGAGCCGAAATTATAAAAGAAGTTGCTTCAAAAACAAATGATACGGCTGGCGACGGCACCACTTCAGCTGTTCTGTTGTGCCAGGCAATAGCAACAGAAGGGTTAAAAAATGTGGCAGCTGGAGCCAACCCTTTAGCCTTAAGAAAAGGGATTATAAAAGGAAAAGATGCGGTTATCTTAGCTTTAAAACAGATGTCAAAAAACATCAGCACAAAAGAAGAGATGTCGCAGGTAGCAACAATTTCAGCTCAGGATAAGGAGGTGGGGGATTTAATAGCTGAAATTATGGAAGAAGTTGGCAAGGATGGAGTTGTTACAGTTGAAGAGTCAAAAACATTCGGCCTTTCAAAAGAAATTGTAAAAGGTTTACAGTTTGACAGGGGATATGTTTCAGGATACATGGTTTCAAACACAGAAAAAATGGAAGCTAGCTTAGAAGACCCTTATATTTTAATAACAGATAAAAAAATCTCATCCTTGCAGGAAGTTTTACCTGTTTTAGAAAAAATAGTAAAAACAGGTAAAAAGGAAATGGTAATAATTGCAGATGATGTTGACGGAGACGCTTTGGCAACCCTAATTGTAAACAAACTAAGGGGAATATTTACGGCCTTGGCAGTAAAAGCTCCGGGATTTGGCGACAGAAAAAAAGAGATGTTAGACGACATTGCTGTTGTTACGGGAGGAGAGGTTATTTCAGAGGAAAAAGGAATGAAATTAGAGAACGTTGAACTGGAGATGCTTGGACAGGCAAGACGCGTAATTTCAACAAAAGAAAACACAACAATCGTTGAGGGAAAAGGAAAGCCAGAAGAAATTCAAAACAGGATTAACCAGATTAGAAAACAAATAGACGAATCAACTTCTGACTTTGATAAGGAAAAATTACAGGAAAGATTGGCAAAACTGTCTGGTGGAGTCGGCGTAATAAAAGTTGGCGCAGCAACAGAAGTTGAGCAAAAAGCTAAACAACATAAATTAGAAGACGCTTTGCACGCAACAAGGGCTGCTGTTGAAGAGGGAATTGTTCCTGGAGGCGGAGTTGCTTTATTAAGAACATTGCCCGCGTTAGAAAAATTAATAGAAGAGGGAGATTCATCCCCCACTAACTTTGGATCGGAGTTAGAAGGGGCCGGGTCAGTTTCAAAAACTTCAAAGTTAGAGGGGGACGAAAAAACGGGAATAAATATTTTAAGGAGAGCCATTGAAGAGCCAATCAGGCAGATTGCTGAAAACGCCGGAATTGACGGAGCTGTTGTTGTCCAAAAAGTAAAAGAGAGCCAAGGCAATTTTGGTTTTAATGCCCAGACAATGGCTTATGAGGATTTAATACAGGCAGGAGTTGTTGACCCCACAAAAGTAACAAGAACTGCATTGGAAAATGCGGTTTCGGCAGCCTCAATGCTTTTGACCACAGAGGCAATTGTTTCAGAATTGCCAAAGAAAGATGATGGACACGATCATGGCATGCAAAACCCAATGATGGGAGGAGGGTACTAGCGAGTGAGTAGTTGGTAGTGAGTAGTTTGTAGAAAAAGAGGGCTAAAAGCCCTCTTTTGGTTTGACAGAAAAATGAATCTAATATAATGTTTTAGTATTACAGACAAACGCATACGAACGGTTTGTGTCTGAACCTGACACAACGCAAGGGTGCGGTACAGACAAAAAGGTAGGCCCACTACCGTTCGTATGTGTTTTCAGTCCTTTGACTTTTGAATAAGGGAAGAGAAAAATGAACACCCTAGTGTCCATACTGCTGGCAATGCTGTCTGCGCTATTTTTTATTGTTTTGCTTGCCTGCGACGGGAGGCTAGCAGAAAGGCAAACATTCGGCGGCTGCATTCTTGTTTTTGTTGTTGCGTTCGTTATCTCAAGGTTTTTTTCAGGGGAAAGTCCCAAAAATAAAACCAGGAAGAAAGGAGAACAACAAAGATGAATGGGTTTGAGGTTATTGCCGTGTGTGTTTTCGGTCTTTTTTCCGCAGTCCGTCTTTGGCTAGACAACAAAAAAGGAGAATAGCGATGGGATTTGAGAGCGATTTTGTGGGTTATGTTCAGCAGGTGCATTGCGACAGGTGCACAA
>JBDRST010000015.1:0-11549 GCA_043824525.1 bacterium | reverse complement strand
TCAGAAAAGCTTATTTCAGCTCCTTCTTTTTCATCCAATTTTTCCACTTTGAATTTATCTCCGGGCTTAACAATGTATTGCTTCCCCCCGGTTTTTATAATTGCGAGCATGTGAATTTGCGAGCGAGGCGAGTAAATTCATGCCAGAATTGAAGCTTGATAAAAATATTATACATTTTGCTTCAATGACGGCGATACCTTTCGCTGTTTATATATAGATATAGTTTAGCAGAAAAATTATTCTCCGTCAAGCTCTGGCCTATCAATTTGTTCAATTTCTATCTTTAAATCTCCGCCTGTTAATTTCACCACATCTTTATCAATTTTACCTAGCTCCTTATATGCTGTATTGTATGAATTAACGGTTGTACTCAGATTATTACCGATGCGCCTCATATAATCTTCATACGCGCGGATATGCTTCTGCAACATGCCAACATTCTTTAAAATTTCTTTGGTTCCCTCTTGTATTGTAAAAGCGCGCATTCCCTGCCAAACAGCTTGAAGCGTAACATAAAAAGTTGTTGGTGAAACTATATGAACCTTTTTTTCTCGGGCGGCATATTCTAAAAGACTTCTAGTGTTAACTTTCACGGCCCCTACTTTGTTTACCAAAAGATCATAATAAATGCCCTCTGCGGGAATAAACATAAAAGCGAAATCCATTGTGTTCTCCTTTGGGCGAATATATTTAGCCGTTTCGTCTATCCTCTTCTTTAAATCGTTTTTAAATTCATTTTCCAAACTCTCTCTTCGGGATGGATCTTGCTCCTCTGCCATTCTGTTATAATTTTCTAAAGAAAACTTTGAATCAATAGGAATAATTTTTTCTCCTAAAAATATTACGGCATCTACAATTTCCCCATTTTTAAACTTATACTGCATCTGGTACTGATTCGGCTGAAAAACATCTTTTAAAAGTGAATCTAAAAAATACTCTCCAAGGACTCCTCTGTGTTTTGGGTTTTGGAGAGTCTCCTGCAGTTTTTGAAGCTGACCAGAAAAATTCAAAACTTGCTTGTTTGTTTCACCCAGTTTAACGAGCTGCTCTGTAACATTTTGTACAAGATTAGATGAATGCTTAAATTGTTCCTGAACATTTTTATTTGACTCAGATAATTTGCTGTCCACTGCCTGGGCAATCTGGACTATCTGCTGTTGTAACATAAGCAATGAACCGTCATCTTTTTTTTCCGGCTCTGTTTTTTTTCTTAACAACAAAAAAATCGCAACCGCCAATCCCGCTGCAATTACTATTAATAATATGGTTGTTAAATCCATGGATTTTTATTCTTGCCTAATAATACCCTAAAAATCGTGAAAAAAAAAGGCTTTTGTAAAAACTCCTATCTCCTCTCACCTCCTGTCGCTATATATAAAGATTTCTATTATAAAGATTTCTATTTCCGCCCACAGCCTTTATACAAAAATTGACGATCGTCAATTTTTGTATAAACATATTAAAAACAAAAAAATTATTTTAAGGTGAATTCCTTTTTCAACCTTGAATAAAGTTCTCCGTCGATACTTTCCAAGACACCGTAGTGGACATATTTACTAAGATCAAAATAGTCTACAACAAAATCTATTTCCTCTTTACATTCATAGGGAAACACAAAAACGCTTTTCTGAAGCTCGCGAAAACCCAAGCGCTTGATTTTCCACCTAAGCGCTCCCCTTCCCTTTCTCAACCTTTCCGGCACATCAAAAACCAAAATTCTAAATTTACCGTCCCATTTTTTATTTAATATTTTTAAATTATCAAAATAGTAATCAAGGGCTTTCAATTTTCCTTTTTTAGTCAGCCCCCTAATTATAACTCCGTTTTTTTTATTTATTTTTTTAATTAACTTTAACCTGTTCATTTCTCTCATTTCCTGATCTAACATAGGGTTATCTGACTCGTCCCATAACTTCCCTGCTGATTTTAAAACATACCACTGTCGCCTCGGAGTAATAGCAAGGCCGAAAGCAGCTCCGAATAAAAGAGACAATAAAACTTTTTCTCTTAATTTTTTCATATTTTTATTATATCACAACAATCACCCGCGTACAAAAATTGACGATCGTCAATTTTTGTACACGGGTGGGTTTTTAGAGAATTAGAAAGTTTTACCTTTACCCTAGAAAGTTTTACCCTGGGGTTCAATCCCGTAAATTAAACACAGGACACAGCCGTTTAAAACATAAGGTAATATCCAATAAATTAACTAAGTTCTGGCGTATGTTTAGTAAAAATTTTTGTAGAGGGCTTAAAATAGCGGAAGTATATTAGTTTTGTTATTTCGCTTAAAACAGCATATGCGGCAATGAGTAAAAATACAATCAAAAGGGGCATCATTGGCGGAGGAACAAGATGAAATAGCCTCTGACCAAAAATGAAAAACGGCAAAAGCAAGGCAAATACAGCACTTGCACCAGAAAAGAAAACTAAATAAAACCCGGGCTTTTTAGCTTTCCATGCAAGGTACCTGGTTCTTATGATAAAAATTAAAACAAGTTCTGTTAAAATGCTTTCTATGAACCAAAGGGTTTGTATTACAGCTGGCTGTTGATTATGAAAAATCGCAAAAAAAACAAAATCAAAAACAGTGCTTATGAGAGCTAAAGCCATAATTAGCGGCAAAACAGACCTAAGCTGATAGGATTTGGGTTTTTTTAATTCTTCTGGGTCAACAGAGTCCTGGGCAACTGAAATCAAGGGAAAATCAGTTAAAAGATTTGCCATTAAAATTTGCACAGGAAGCATTGGCAGATAATTTATAAATAAGGATATTACAGCTACAGAATAAAAATTTCCAAAATTGCTTGCTAAGGTGCATTTTATATACTTATTTATGTTTGAATAAATATTCCTGCCAGCTTGTATTCCCTCCACAATGACCCTTAAATCTTTTTTTAAAAGCACGATGTCAGAAACCTCCCTTGCAACATCACAAGCTCCCTGCACCACAATCGCCACGTTGGCTGCTTTTAACGCCGGCACATCATTGATCCCCTCTCCTAAAAACCCGACGTCAAGTCTTTTTTTAAGCGACTTTACTATTTTGTATTTTAACTCAGGAGATATCCTTGCAAAAACTTTTGAATCCAGGCAGGCTTGGTCAAATTCGTCGGGCATCATTTTTTCTAACTCCTCGCCCGACACAGCTTCCCTTGCATTGTTAATCAGTTTTATTTTTTGGGCAACGTGACAGGCAACTTCTTTGCTGTCTCCGGTAATAACCTTAATTTTCACTCCCAATTTTTTAGCCAGCCTTAGGGCCTCAAGAGTAGTATTTTTTAACGGATCCTCAAAAACAAAATACCCCAAAAATGACAACCCTTTTTCGTCTTCTTGGGTAATCACATCCTTTGATATCTTTTTATACGCCATTGCCAATACTCTTTTGCCCGATTCGCCTTCCTTTTGGGTATCTTCCTTAATTTCTTTTTTAGCTGACTTCCCGCCCGCCCTGCTGCATAATTTTAAAATTACCTCAGGGGCTCCTTTCACTATCAAATACTTTTCGTTTTTTTTGTTTTTTATAATAAACCCAGATCTCATTCTGGAGGAATCAAATGGAAGCTCAAAAACTATATCGTACTTTTTATATTCTTTCCAAAAATCAGGGGGCGACCTGTCAAATAAAGCCAAATCAAAGGGATTTAAAATACTTTGCTTCCTGTCATTTACGCCGGAGCTTAAAAGCCCGTAAAGCAAGCATTTTCTTTTATCTGAGGAAACAATTTTCTGCAGAGAAAGCTTATTTTCCGTTAATGTTCCTGTTTTATCGGTGCATAAAACCTCTATATTTCCCATGTCCTCTATTGCTGAAAGACGCCTCACCACAACATGGCGGCCTGCCATTTTTAAGCTCCCTTTTGCTAAAGCAAAAGTTACAACCGCAGGCAGAGCTTCAGGCAAAATGCTTATAATTAAGGCAACGCAGAAAAGCAGAAATTCCATAAAATTGAAGGTGCCTTTAAGCAAAAAATTTGCCGCAAACAAAAGGGCAATTGTAACTAACACAACCCGCAAAATAAGCTTGCAAAAATAAAATATACTTTTTTCGTATGATGATTCCTTTGGTCCTTCAGAAAGCGTCCCTGCTATCTCGCCAAATGCGGTATTTTTTCCAGTGCTTACAACTATTCCTTCAGCTTTCCCAGAAACCACAGATGTGCCTGCAAAAAGCATGTTTTTAGCTTTGAAAACCTCGTGGGTTTCTGCCTCCAAAGCATCAACAGTTTTGAGCAGGGGCGCAGATTCTCCAGTAAGAGTAGATTCCTCAGTTAAAAAATTCTCTGCTTTTATTATTCTTAGGTCCGCTGGAATTCTGTCGCCCGGTTCCAGTAAAACAATGTCGCCTGGCACAAGGTTTTTTACATTTTCCATCTCTTCCTTAGAATTTCTTAAAACCTTTACGTTTTGGGAAACATATTTTCGTAAAAGATGAATCGCTCTTTCTGCCCTATATTCCTGAAAAAATCCTATAGCAATGTTTGCTAAAACTACGACAAGGATAACAATAAAATCAATCCTTTCTCCGATAAAAAAAGATATCAAGGCAGCAAAAAACAGTAAATAAGTAAAGGGAGATTTCAACTGTCGCAAAAATATCTGCGAGACACTAACGTTTTTAGGTTTTATATCGTTAAGGCCATACTTTTTCTGACGCAAAAGAACCTCTTTTTTTGAGAGCCCAGAGGGAGATGTTTTTAAAATGCCAAAAACTTCCTCTACGGTTTTATTTGTGTATTTGCTAAACGCCAAAACTATTTAATGTAAAATGCAAATATCAAAATGAAAAATTAAGGTATCGCGCTTCGGCGCGATAATTTTTATAATTATTTCATTTTAAATTTAATATTGTCATTTTCCATTTTGATTTTTTAATTTTTAACTTACTTCATAAATATTTCTGCGAGTAAAAACAGAATATAAATAAGAAGTAAAATTAAACCTTCTTTTTTTGTAATAGTTTTCCCGGTTCTTATAATAAATAAATATAAAACAACGGCAATTAAGGTAAACGCCCTGGCAATTAAAAATGGAGAAAAATCATCTATTCTAAAAGGCGTTATTAAGGCGACAATTCCCAAAACTAAAGTTGCGCTAACTATTACAGAGCCCATTAAATCCCCTAAAATCATCCAACCCTTGCCTTTTCTTGCTGAAATTATTGAAAAATAAGCTTCAGGAAAGCAATTTCCCAAGCCAACAATTAAGATTCCCACTAAAGCCAGCGACACCCCTAATGAGCTGGCAAAAAATTGCGCCGTATCCACAACAACATAAGAAGCGCCTAATAAAAGAATAACAAGCAATATGAGTTTGGCAAAATTTTTAAGAAACCAAAACGCATCCATTGCATTTTTATCTTTTGTATTTGTTTTGTAAACCTTTTCAAAATTTTCTCCCTTAGAAAAAAGCCAGATTACGTACACAAAAAACGATGCAATTAAAATTACTCCGTCTGCTCTGTCTAAATCACCGTCTAAAATTAAAAATAGAGGCAAAACAGCGATAATAGCGGTAAAAAAAGCGCTTGTCTGAACCATCTTGCTTTTTGTAGGTATTCCTTTTTTGCTGAAAATCACAGCTATAGCCATCACCAAGGTTAAATCAGCAAGATTTCCCCCTACTACATCTCCAAAAGCCAATTGAGGAAATCCTTGCAGAGCAGCGCTGACGTCAACAAAAAGATTAGACAGGGAGGTTGCAAAAGCCATTACAAAAAATCCAACCACAAACTCCCGCCATCCTAAATACTTTGCAATCTGAACCAATGTCTTAACCAAACTCTTACTAAGCAAGGAGAGGACGACACAAGAAACTATAAAAGCTAATATCTGAAAAACCATCTCAAAACGAGTATCTGGTATCTGGAATATAGAATCTAGAATAGAATACGGAATAAAGAATGCAAAATCCTAAATTCAAAATTCTATTCAAGCTACAAGATACTAAATACAAGATACACGCTGCTATTTCACAAAATATATTACCTGGTAAATTATCCCAGCCAAAAAAACGAAGAATAAGGGAAAAATTACTAGTTTTTTACCGTTAATTTTTCTATACATTAACAAAATAAAAATTCCGTCTATCCCTAAAATTACTCCACCGATAAAAGATATTAAATAAATAAAAGAATTAAGCCCTGCTAAAAATAGAATTAAGGGTACGGAACACGTGATAACAAGCGCATAAAAATTTTTAACTTTCAGGTCGTACACTAAAAGCTTTCTTAAAGTTAGTCCGGAAATTATAAACCCTACAAAAGTTGTTAAAATCCCGACTAAAAACCCAATTGCGACAACATTGGGTCCTAAAAATTTCTCAAGACCCAAAAAAGCGGATTCTGATGTTTCAGGGCCCGAAATAGACAAAACGCCGAACATAAATAAAAGATAGATAATTGCCGGAATCAAGGTGGCAATAACTATAACTTTTTTTATTGTTTTCTTATTTTTACCTAAAAGTTCTTCGGTTTCCGGAATTATTCCTGTTCCCCATAAAGAAAAAATAATAGGCCCGTAAGGCAAAAATAAATTTTTAAATCCGGTGGCAGATCCCTTAAAGGAAATATTTTGGAGGTTTATTTCAGAAAAACCTTTAATAAACATAAAAACTAAACCAATAAGTAAAATACATATGACAGCCAATTCAACTTTAGATATTATTTTGATTCCAAAGTAAATAAGAAAAACAGCTGCCACAAAATAGATTAAGGCGTAATGCAACTGGCTACCACCGAACCAAGGAGACAAAAGGCTAGTTAAAAAACTACTGCCTACAACAAGGTAAACCAACAGAAGCCCAAATAAGCCCGCAGAGCTTGTGATTAAAGAGATTCTGCTCGGCCATTTTCCTAAATGATATTTAACAAATCCCGGCAATCGTTTAAAATCGGGCGTCTTTAAACTTATCTCCCCAAAAATTAAATGTATAATAATAACCAAAAAGGTCAGAACAACAAAATAAAAAAGCATTAGCCCCATCCCGACTCTCAAAGCAATATAAGGCAGAGAAAAAAAGCCAACGCCAATAATAGTGCCTGAAATTGTGGCTACAGGATAAATATAGTTTTTAAGTAAACTCTTAGAATCCATATTCTTATATTTTACCCCCACAACAGAAAATTTACAATTTTGTCTATGGGGATAACCTGCGCTACAAATTTTTAGTGTGGGGGTAAACCACTAAATTAAAAAATGGGCTATGTTAATAACATGCCCATTTTTTAATTGTGCTCCCAACCAGATTTGAACTGGTGTTACGCCCGTGAGAGGGGCGTGTCCTGGACCAGGCTAGACGATGGGAGCGTTTTTGAATATTGACATAATAATTATTTTTTGTCCATTGTGGCATTTGGATCATAATCCGGCGGAATTTTCCAGTAGTTGATTATATAGTGCGTTAATTCCTTAAAAATAGGGACTGCAGAAAGCGATGATTTTGAAACCTTTGGGTTGTCTAATTTTACCAATATCAAAAATTGGGGGTTAAATACCGGTCCATAGCCCACAAAACTTTGGATGGTTTTGTCTGGTTCATATCCCCTGCCGGTTTTCAGTGGGATCTGAGCAGTGCCGGTTTTCCCGGCTATATAATACCCCGGAATTTTTGCCACGCTGTTAAATCCATTATCAACAACGCTAATTAACATTGAGGACAACTGAGAAACCGTTTCCTGCGATATAACCTGTTGGGATAGTTCTGTTTTTGAGTATGACTCATCGCTTCCATTTACAATCTTCTCAACAATAAAAGGTTTTACCAGCTTGCCTCCGTTTGCAATCGCCGAATACCCACGGATAATCTGCATCGGGGTCGCTTCAATTCCTTGGCCAAACGAAGATGTGGCAAAGTTTATATCAGGCCCGTTTCTTAAGTTGTCGTTCCTAGAGTACACCTCTCCTTGCAAATCAATCCCTGTTTTTTCTGTAAAGCCGAATTTTTCGATATATCCTAAAAATATTTTATGCAAGAGTTGTTCTTCAGCAAAAACAGCTCCCGTGTTTATGGACTCTTCTAGAACCTGCGTCATTGTTTGCTGCCCAAAAACCTCATTATTAAAATTATGGATTGTGTATGTCCCAAATTTTACAGCACCTGTGTCAACATAAGTTGTGTCTGGGGTTATTTTCCCTTCATTCAAGGCAGCTGCCATTGTAAAAGGTTTGAATATGGATCCTGGCTCAAAAAGTTTTTGCACCGCCCCATTTTGAAAAACATCCAAGTCCCTTTCTTTTGAATACTGGTTTGGGTTAAAAAAAGGAAAATCCGCAAGAGCTAAAATTTTACCTGAATCTGGCTTTACAACGATTATCTGGCCTGCCTCTATGTCTAAATTTTCTTTAGCTTTTTTTAGCAGTGATTCTGCCTGAAATTGTATATTGTAATCAATCGTAAGATAAATGTCTGATCCGTCTAAAGATATTTCATCATTCCCAAAAATTGAACCCAACCCTTTTCTTTCCTCTTTTATTCCCGACTTACCTTGTAAAATATTATCATAATACCCTTCTATGCCATACTGTCCTGCTCCTTCTCCGCCCAAAAATCCTAATGTTTGAGACAAAAATTCCCCTTGAGGATAAAACCTGTCTGGCTCATTTTGCCAAGACAATCCGGCGACATCCAGTGTTTTTATTTTATTTAATTTATCTGAGGTTAGGTCTTTTTTTATTACAATATAAGAATCTTCGCTATTTATTTTAGAAAGAACTTCCTCCATTGTCATGTCAATAACCTCATTTAATCTCTCGGCTAAATCAGATTTATCCACGACTTCTTCTGGATTTACGTAAACCGTCCAGCTGTCCCTGTTAATGGCCAAGCTTTTTACTTCTCCCGACCCTTCGCGACCTTGAGTCTGTTGAGATATCGCGCTAAAAATCTGCCCCCTTGAGCCGGTTACTTTGGAAAATCCCATCTGCTGTCCTAGCGCCTGGGCTTGATAATGTTTATGCTCTAAAACCTGAAGAAAAAACAGACGGCTGATAATAGCCGCCCCAAATAAAATAATAAAACCTAGAATAAGGTTTAATCTCCAGTTTCCGAACTTTTTCATTTCTCGGTTTTAGGTTTGAATATAGAATTCAGAATTTTGAATTTAGAATGGAATACCGAATACAGAATTTTTAAGTTTGTGTTTTTTATTCCAAATTCAAAATTCTCCATTCTATATTCTCGCTATTTTGCTCTTGCTAAAGAACTGTCGGGTAGCTGTATATATTTTACAGAAGTTATTTTTTGAAAATTTAAATTTCGTATTTTCTCCTGCGCTTGGCCTAAGAAACTATTCTCCGCAAAACTCACCTCCAAGTCTTTTTTTTCACCCAACATCTCTGTAATTTGCCTTTCGTAGCTGCCGATAAGATAGGACCCGCCGGTTAAATACCTGACTTGCCACACATAATAAACCAGCAAGGATAGGGACATAAAAAATGTCACAAAACAAACTACCCTCCAATTTATTCTTGGGAAAGTTATAGAGCCAACCCCGCTCTTTATCCTCTTTTGAACCCTAAAATAGTTTAACGCTATTGTAGTCATAAGCGTGAATTTGGAATTTAGTATTTAGAATTTGGAATGGAATTTTGAGTTTAGAATTTTTTTAGGGGGGGGGATTCCCTTTATTCCCTATTCTATGTTCTATTCTAAATTCCGGATTCTAAATTCTATATTCTCATCACAATTTTATTATTGCGCGTAATTTTGCTGATCTTGCCCGTGGGTTTTTTCTTACCTCGGCTCTTGATGCAGTTATTGGCTTTTTATTTAATAATTTTAGCGCGCCTTTTTTAAACTCTTCTGCTAAAAATTTTTTAACAATCCTGTCCTCTAGTGAATGAAAGGATATTGCAACTAACCTTCCCCCGGGAGATAAGACTGAAAGGGCCTCTGGCAAAACTCTTCTTAGATTTTCCAATTCATCGTTTACAGCTATCCTTAGCGCCTGAAATGTCCTTGTAGCATAATGGATTTTTCCATGCCAATAAGAAGGGGGCGTAGATTCTTTTAAGATCTCTATTAACTGGAACGTTGACGTAATTCTCCCTGATTTTCTTTTTTCAACGATATTCCGGGCAATTTTTTTTGAAAACTTTTCTTCGCCGTAATCTTTTAGGATTTTTTCTATTTTGTCTTCCGGCCATTCGTTTAAAATCTTTTCTGATGTAAGGTATCCCATTTGGTCGTTGTATCTCATGTCCAAACCCTGATCCACCTTAAAGGAAAAACCCTTTCCCGTCCCCTCAAGCTGTGCTGACGACATTCCCAAGTCCAACAGAATTCCGTTAATCGGCTGAAAGTTTTTTCTTTCTACAATTTCCCGTAAATTTGCATAAGAATCATTTGCTAAAATTATTCTGTTTTGAAATTGGGCCTGTAGCCATTGAGCTGAAGAAATCTGCAGGGGGTCTAAATCAATTCCCAAAACTTTTCCGTCAGGTCCATTCCTGTTTAATATTTCTTCAGCATGCCCCCCCTCTCCTATTGTGCAGTCAACAAAATTCTCATTTTGTCCGGGATTGAGATATTCTATGACCTCTTTCAGCAAAACTGGCTTGTGGATCATCTGATAATTGAATTTTCAATTTTCAATTTCTA
Organism: bacterium; assembly: GCA_043824525.1. Taxonomy (GTDB): domain Bacteria; phylum Patescibacteriota; class Minisyncoccia; order Minisyncoccales; family Staskawiczbacteraceae; genus XYD1-FULL-39-28. Next base: position 947 of record JBDRST010000015.1, on the reverse strand, counting down.
ATTTCTATTAAATGTTTAATTTTTAAACATTAACTTATTAGAAATTTAATAGAAATTGAAAATTAGAAATTAGAAATTTTTGCGATTATATTCCCAGTCCGCCAAGCTTAGAAACAATCTCGTCAACACCTTTTTCGGCTTTTTTCTTGTATGTGTCCCACTTAGCTGAATCCCATATTTCCAATCTGGTAGACAATCCGCAAATAACCACATTTTTCTTTAATCCGGCGTACTGTTTTAAATAATCTGGAACAAGTATCCTGCCTAATTTATCCAATGAAACCTCCATGGCGCCTGCCAGTATCATTCTTGTAAAAGACCTTGCTTCTGCTTGGCTGATTGTTAAACTCCCTAATTTGTCTGACATCACTTTCCATTCTTTTTCTGTATACACGGCCAAGCACCCCTCAATTCCCCTTGTGATTATAATTTTATCGCCTAGCTCTCCTCTAAATTTTGCAGGCAAAGCCAGGCGCTTCTTGTTATCAATTGTGTGCTCGTACTGACCGATTAACATGCGAATGAAGTGAGCACCCCGCCCTCTAAGCTGTCTCAAGGAGCAGGATGAACAAATTTTATTATTTAATTTTTATGTTTTCTTTCGCCCGAATAATTAGCATAGAGGGCGGGGTCTTCGAAACCTGTTTATGCACAGGTTTCTTGAGTTCTCCCACATTTATCCACACCTATCCACTTCTCTTTATTTATAGCCCACTTTATACTACCTAGTCAACACTTTAGCCCAAAAGCCCATTTTAGTCGTAAATTCATTGATTTTTACACTGTTTATCCACACCCCTTACCCGTGAACGCCCCAGGCAGCGTCTGGGGCGTTCAGCCATCGCCTAAACTCCTCTATTTTCTCTATTCCGCAAACCGCTCACACGCGTGTGAGCGGTTTAGCTGCTTGTTTAATAACGGGTTTTAAACATGGCAATAAAACTTCA
>JBDRST010000014.1:0-9949 GCA_043824525.1 bacterium | reverse complement strand
TGTTTTGCTTGTGCTGGACTTTCAAAATTCCCGGTTGCTTCGACCTCTATAAAATAGCCCAAATTTTTAACACTATCTAACGCTATTTCAAAATTCCCGCAATCCCAATATTCCCTCTGCTTATCAACAGTTGTCATTTTTTTAAAATCTAAAAAATTTAAAATTTTTCTAAATTCCTCTACTTCAGAAATCTCAGTTTCGTATTCTTCAGCATAATCTTGATCGCCATCTGCCTTCTTGTTTATAGACTTATCATATTCAAAAATTACTTTGTCTGGATTTGTTCTGATTCTTAGCCATTCCGTTGGGTGCGGTTTTTGAGCAAAAAAATTCCTATGGCAAGGAACATAATACTCATCAATTTGTTTTATTGATTTTATTAACTTTCCCCTGCTTGCCACTTTTTGCTTTATTTCCTCAAAATTTTTAATTTTTACTTTTATTTCTACTTCAACGTTCATAATTCTCGCCCGTTTATCCGGGGTCAATTAATTTTTATATTTTATTAATCCAATTCCAGCGGTTTCCAAAATTTATATTTTTTATTTTGAATTTCAACTAATTTCTCAAGCTTACTCCAATCTTGTTTCTGATTTCCATCATCAAACATATCATTAATTTCCTGACCCGAAATTCCAGCATACAAACCAGACAGAAGATATCTTATCCCCTGATTGTCTCCCGGATTTATTTTTAATAAAACTTTATAAAGTTTTATCGCCCCATTTTTATCGCCAAAATCAGCAAGGTCTTCTGCCATGAATTGAATAGCTCTTAGATATTGTCGATTTTCAAGAAAACCCCAGCGCATTTCCTTGGGCCATTTCGGAAATTTTTTTCTTGCCAATTTAAATGCCTTTTTTGTGTGCTCAATTCGCTTTTCCTCATCTCCTAATTCACCGTATGCGGATATAAACCCTATTTGGGTTTGCGCGCAGTCAGCATCCAATTTTAGGGCTTCATTTAAAAGTTTCAGAGCCTTCCTCGCCCCTGTTTTTGTTCCGTCCAAAATTTCCATCGCGTCATAATAAAGATCGTTTTTATTTTTGATTTTTTGTTCCGGCAAGTTAAATTTTGGCATTTTTTTTGCCACTTTTTTAAAATCTTCAACAGAATGCTCTCCGCTTTTCATTAATTGGCATAACGGACAATCGTCGTCCAAATCCCATTCGTCTTTAATTTCTACCGGCAAGGTATCAAACCAATCGAGCATCTCGTCGCAAAGATAATCGTGTTCCCATTGACCCCAACCGTAAATTTCATTTGTTTTTTCAAAAATTTTAAAAAACTTATCAAACCCGCCGGTCTTACTATCTAAGGCTTTCAGCAAGGAAACTGACAATTTATCCTCGGGGTTCATTAAATCCTTTACATAGTTCCTTGCCCACTCCATTCTCTTGCTATTAGAAACCTTCGGTATTTTAAAATAACGCTTTTTATCAAATTTCTGCTTTCCCGTCTCAACGGTGGCAACCTGCCCCGTAACAATGTCCAAATAAGATTCCTTAGAAGAATCTGTTTCGTTTATCCCCTTTCTAACGCCGTCCGCGTCTATTACCGCGTTGTTTGGCAAAGTATACATAATTTTAAAAATTATTTCGCAAATTGAATTATAACTAAACCTTTTTCTTCAATTTCTTTTTTCTGGCCAAAATCATCAAGCTTAAAATTCAAAACAAAATCTACTTTTTTCTCAATTTTTCTGCCAGTATATTCTTTGGTCTTTGGATCCCACTCTTCCAAAATTAAGGTATCCCCTTTTGCCACGCCAAAATCAGCCAGTCTTAACTCAAACCGCTTCTCCCCAGACGCTACCTTCTCAAAAAACTCCGGCCAAATTTTCTTTTTTATAATCGTCATGATTTTACCAGCCGTGCTCACTGTAAAATGTTTTATTTTTTATACAGTCTAATGCCAGTTTTATATAGGGTATAATGTTTTCTGGTAAATTATCTAAATCAAACCAATCTAAGTCGTCACATTTATGAGGTTCCTTGTTTTCAATTTCACCACCCCATTTTTCAGCAGTAAGAAACGTGTCTATTCTTTCGTTACTTTCATTAGCGCTGGTTACCCCTTCCGGAGCGTTTCTATGCATTACGTGAACTACTTTCAGGTTTTCTGGCTTTAACTCAACGCCCACCTCCTCTTTAACCTCCCTTATTATTGCTTGTGTAAAGGTTTCTCCCCTATCAACATGTCCTGCAACCAAACTATATTTACCGTCTTCGTAGCCAGTATTAAAACGCCTTTGCAGTAAAATTTTATTGTCTTTTATTAAAACCAAATATGACGCAGGTATATTTTTATGTCTTTCTTTTTTTATTTTTAATTTTGAATTGTCATTTTTCATTTTGGTTTTTGCATTTTGAATTTTTAATAGTACATTCCCTCAATTCCCTTACTGTAATGCTTCTCGATTATATGTCGGCGGAGTTTTAGGGTTGGGGTGAGTTCGTCTTGGTCTTGAGAAAATTCCTGCGGGATTAACTTAAATTTTATAACTCTTTCAAAATTATCAAGGTTGGGGTTTATTTTTTCATCTATTCTCTGCTGAAAAATTTTAAGAATTTCTGGGTCTTTTACCAACCTGTCATGCTCCTTTAAGGGCAGTTTTTGTTTTTTCAAATATATTTCAATTTCCTGCCAGTCTGGAACAATTAAAGCTGAAATAAATTTCCTCTGGCTTCCTATAATTATTGACTGGGAAATAAATTTATCATCATTGAGCAGGTTCTCTACTTTTTCTGGCCACACGTTTTTCCCTCCAGATGTTACAATCATTTCTTTGGCTCTGCCAATTATTGTTAAATAGCCTTGTTTGTCTAAAAATCCAAGGTCTCCTGTGCAAAACCACCCTTCCCTATCAAAATTTTCTTTTGTTTGCTTTTTATTGTTAAAATATTCAGAAAAAACATTGGGGCCTTTTACCAAAATTTCTTTTTTATCAGAAATTTTAACCTTTACTCCTGGGACTATTCTTCCCACAGTGGCAAATTTAAAATCGTTTTCCTGGTTTGCTGAAATAACGGGCGAGGTTTCTGTTAAGCCATAACCCTCTAAAATTGTAACCCCTACTTTTGAAAAAAAACGACCTACTTTTTCGTTTAACGAAGCGCCACCTGAAATTGCCAAACGAATTCTGCCACCCATTAGCTGCCTTATTTTTTGAAAAGCAAGGAAATCACCGATTTTATAGCTAAAAGACCCTTTCTTTTGTTTTAAAGCCCAAAGAAAAAACTTTTTTTGGAGTCTTGAGGAGCTATTGACCTTATCCCAAACCGCGTCATGAAACTTTTCAAAAATTCTGGGAACAGAGACTAAAATTGTAGGTTTTACTTCTTTTAAATTATGGGGGAGTTGTTTTGTGTTTTCTGCGTAAGCTATGGTGGCTCCAAAACACAAGGGCATATAGTATCCTGCCATCCTTTCTAAAACATGGGAAAGAGGCAAAAACGACAAAAATACATCGCTTTGTTTTACCGGGACCATTTCGTTTACCGACTCTACGTTGCTTAAAAAATTTCTGTGGGTTAAAACAACCCCCTTGGGTTTTCCGGTTGTTCCTGATGTATAGATTATGCTACAGGGTTCCTCCGGGTCTAAAAATATTTTTTCATATCCCTCGGTCTGGTTATGCTTAAATATGGCGCTCCAACTAATTACCTTTTCAGTTAAAGTCTCTTTTTGGGAGGCGGTAAGCTTTTCTAAAAAAATAATTTTTTTGAGGTGCTTTGAACGTTTCTGTCCCAATAAAACTTTATTTAAAAGATCACTGTTTGAAACAACCAAAACTTTTGCTTTAGAATGGTTTAAAACGTTGCATATTGCCTTTGGGTTGAAGGTGGTGTGAAGGGGCACAACAATTCCGCCAACAAGCATTGTTGCCACGTCAGCAATCACCCACTCTGGCCTGTTTTCCGATAAAATTGCCACCTTGTCGCCCTTCCCGATTCCAATTTTTTGCAGGGCCTGACTAAAAACTTCAATCTTTTTTGATAACTCTTTAAAAGTAACCGGGAAATAAACTCCCTCCTTTTTATAAAGGAGCGCTGGTTTGTTAGGGTATTTTTTAGCTATTTCAAAAAAAACTTCGGGTATCGCTTTATACATTTTTAAAAACTTTTAGCTTTTGCCGATCTCTGGCTGCATTATTTCCCTTATAAAGCTGTGAATTTTTGAGAATAATCCCTCGCATCCAGCTTCCGCTACGCCGTGCTGGCTGCTGTTAAACCAAAAAACTTCTTTTATTTGAGAACCGATATGTGAAAATATATATGCCGCGCTTTTAGGGTGTATTACCGTGTCGTGGTTGGCGTTGGCTATTAAAATGGGGCTGCTTACCTTGCGTAGATTGGGTATGGTTTCTTTTTCAATAAAATCAAGGAATTCGTTAAGGCTTTTTACGGGAATCACAGAATAAGAAACCTCATCTCTCATGTCGGTATAATCTATCCTATAAACTCTTGACGGTTTTTTATAATATCTTTTCAGCCGCCCGTAGGTGTTTAACCTAAACCTTATAAATCTGTGCCACCTTAAAAAAACCGGCGCGCCCAAAGAAATTATGGCGGCCGGTTCATTGTTAAGCTCGCTTGCCAGCCAAAATCCTAAATTTGACCCAAACGAATTTCCGATTATTATAATTTTTTTTGTTTTTTCCTTCAGCCGTAAATAACCCTTTTTTACAGAGTCTTTCCAGTCGTCAGGACCGCTTCTGATAAAGTCTTCGGGGGTTGTGCCATGCCCGGCAATCAGGGGCGCGTAAACCGTAAAACCTCTTGCAGAAAGATAGCCAGCAAGTTCTGAAAACTGTTTTGGCGAGCCGCTAAAACCGTGAAGCATTAAAATTCCAATCTCTGACTTTTTATCTATAAAAATTGGGGAGGAATTTTCCATTTTTGCGCCTATGTTTTTGTGTCTATATACTTTTTATACTAAAATCAGTGGAAGTCTTATTAAGCAACAGGTCTATTGATTACATTTACTTTTTTGTCCCGACTTTATTCCGACGCCGTAGAGAACCCTCGATATAATCGGGGTCGTGAATCCTCGACGGCTTCACCGTCGGGACGTTTACCAACTTTCTGGTATTTTTAATTTTTGGGAAAATTTTTGGAGTCTCAAAAATTATTTTTCCGGATTGCTCGTCAATTAAAACTCTGCTACCTTCGGCAATCTCGTTGGTAACTATTTTGATTGAAAGCGGATCTAAAATTAATCGCTGAATCACTCTTTTTAAAGGCCTTGCTCCTAAACTTAAATCAAAGCCCTCCTTTACTAGAAAGAGCCTTGCTTTCTCTGAAATTTCAATTTTTATTTCTTTAGCTGCTAAACGCTTTTCAACTTTTGACAACTCCAAGTCAACAATTTTTTTAATCTGCTCTTTTTTCAAATAGTTGAATATCACAATTTCGTCAATTCGGTTCAAAAATTCCGGCCTAAACGAATCCCTTAAGGAATCAAATATCTTTTCCCGCATTGATTCCCTCTGCTCTAATTCCTCTTTGCTGGTAAATCCAATTGCAGACATTTTGTTTATGTAGTCAGAGCCCGCGTTGGAAGTCATTATAATAATTGTATTTTTAAAGGAAACCATCCTTCCTTTTGAATCGGTCAGCCTGCCGTCTTCAAAAATCTGCAATAAAATATTAAACACTTCAGGATGCGCTTTTTCAACCTCATCTAGCAAAATAACAGAATATGGCCTTCTCCGGACTTTTTCGGTTAGCTGGCCGGCCTCTTCATATCCTACATATCCTGGAGGCGAACCAATAATTTTTGAAACCGTGTGGCGCTCCATATATTCTGACATATCAAGCCGAATCAACGCCCTTTCATCGTTAAATAAAAATTCCCCAAGAGCTCTTGCTGTTTCTGTTTTCCCAACGCCAGTGGGTCCTAAAAACAGGAAGGATCCTAAGGGCTTATTTTCCTCTGAAATACCGGCTCTTGCCCTTCTTATTGCCCTTGAAATCGCTGAAATTGCCTCCTCTTGGCCGATAACTCTTCTGTTCAAAATGTCTTCCATTGTTTCCAGTTTTTTTGCTTCTTCTGTAATCAGGCGCATTACAGGAATGCCCGTCCACCTGGAAACAACATTAGCAACCTCTTCTTCTGTAACCTCTTCCTTCAAAAACCTGTGCTCTTTTTGTATTTTTACCAATTTTTGCTCGGTGGCTGATAGCTCTTTTAAAAACTCCGGAATTTTTCCGTATTTTATTTCAGCTACCTTTTCTAAATCAGCTTCTCTTTGGGCAATTTCTGTCTGATAAGAAAGGCTATCAAGCTTCTCTCTGATGTTTTTTATTTTGTTAATTAATTCTTTTTCAACTCCTAATTTTAGCCTTAACGACTTTGTGTTTTCGTTTAAATCAGCCAATGCTCTGGCAATGACTCTTAATCTTCTGTCAGATCCTTTTTCTTTTTTTAGCGCCTGTTTTTCTATTTCCAGTTTTGTAATTTCTTCATTATAGCTTTCTAATTCCTGGGGGTCTGACTCAATATCCAACCTTAAAGCAGAAGCCGCCTCATCCATTAAATCAACTGCTTTATCCGGTAAAAATCTATCAGAAATATACCGATTTGCCAATTCAACAGCAGCTTTAATAGCAGAGTCTTTTATTTTTACTCCGTGATGCACTTCGTATTTTTCTTTTATTCCCCTTAAAATAGCAACAGTATCGTCAACTGACGGCTCTTGAACATAAATCGGCTGGAATCTCCTTTCTAAAGCAGGATCTCTTTCAATGTATTTTTGGTACTCCTTTAAAGTTGTTGCTCCCATGGCCCTTAACTCGCCCTTTGATAATGCAGGTTTTAACAAATTTGAAGCGTCAATCGCGCCTTCAGCAGCCCCCGCCCCAACCAATGTATGCAATTCATCAATAAACAAAATATATTTTCCGGCGGCCCTTGAAAGCTCTTTTAGCAACGCCTTCACTCTTGTTTCAAACTCGCCCCGATATTTTGTCCCCGCAATTATAGCCCCTAAGTCCAGGGAAATAATTTCTTTATTTTTTAAAAATTCGGGCACATTGCCCCTGGCAATTTTTTGGGCAAAGCCCTCAACAATTGCTGTTTTCCCAACGCCGGCTTCTCCAATTAAAACCGGATTATTTTTTGTTCGCCTTGAAATTATCTGCATCAGCCGCCTTATTTCATTGTCCCTGCCTACAATCGGGTCAATTTTTCCGGCAACCGCTAAGTTGGTCAAATTCCTTGTGTATTTTTCAATCACCTGATATTTTGATTCGGGTTCCGGGTCCGTAATTCTTTGCCCCCCCCTTATTTTAGACAAAACTTTTGCCGCTGCTTCATAATCAAGTTTTGAGGATTTTAAGGTGTTTGACTCTCCAGACGATATAAAACTAATTTTTTCTAAAACATCTTTAGCTCCCGATTTTGTATCAAGCAAAGCTAAAAATAAATGTTCAACAGAAATAAACTCGTCATTCATCTTTACAGATTCCTGCCTTGCCCTGTCTAAAACTTTTGCCATGTCTTGGGTAAGATAAAACTGGCCAAATGACTGCGGAGTTAAAATTGTAGGAATTTTTGTGATTTGAGATTCAACCTTCTTTTTTAGGGATTCGGGGTCAACGCCTAATTTTTGCAGGACAGTACGGATAATGCTACCCTCTTGCGAAAGCAAAGCCAAAAGCAGGTGCAAAGCATCAATCTGCTGTTGCCCTTTTTCCTGAGCCAGTTGTTGCGCCTGCATCAGCGCGTCCTGGGCTTTGTTTGTAAAATTATTTCCGTTCATCTATCATGGAACACGTAACATGGAATCCCGACGGCAGAGCCGTCGAGGATCCTCGATTAAATCGGGACATGGAACAAACGACGGTGTTTTTTGTTATGTGTTCCATGTTATGTGTTATGTGATATATACGTTATCTACCTCTATTATAGTTCAAAATTCGTTAAAAATCAATGACGAACCAGGATGTTATGATTGATAACTTCAACGGCTCAGCCCCGCCCTAGAGGCTGAGCCGTTGAAGTTTAAACACCTCAGACGTGTCTGAGGTGTTTTGAAGCAAACAACCCCGTCACCACTTTCAGCCGTGTTTGATAAAAATAGCGACCTAATTCGGCGAAGCGACTCCTCCTTGCTCCGTCTGTCTTTAGCTAAGATAAAGTTATTTGGTAAAAGATCTCTACGGGGAATCCGCCTGCGGGCGTCAAATGGTGAGGGGTTATTTTGCTTTTTATCTTTAATTTTATTGAAAGCAAAATAAAAAAGCGGTGTGGACTCAGCCAAACCGCTATTGCATAGCTGAAATCAACTATACGCTTCCACCCTTTTTGAGCGTTCCCACTCCCATGCCTCTAAAAAATCTTTGCCGTTAGTGTCAATAAACAGGTCATTGCCTTTTTCATAGCCATCTACCCCAGGAAGCTGTTCGACCCTCAAGTGGATACTAGTATTTGTTGCGTTACCTAAAGCCGCTAACACTGCCTGTTCTTCATTTTTCCCATTTCTGATTTGGACATCCCAACCCATTCTCACAAGAGCGTCGACTACGCTCTTAATCGTGAAAAAGTCAGCGTCTCTTCTCATCGTGATAATCATCCGCACTCTCCTTATGTAGTTTGGAAGGTGCAAAAAAACAAAAAACCTCTTTTGTTAGAAAGAGGCTCGTTTGAATTTTCTAGTTTGCGTTTTATTACTTTAGAATGCTCAAACCAACCTCTTTCGAGGGGTTCAGGATTCCAAACTAAAATCATCTTTAGAAGCCAAAAAATGAATGAGTTCAAGGCGCAGCGAGGAGGTTGTATCCTCTGCGATACGCCGACGAAGCTGCAACGCAGAAATCATTTATTTTTTGGCTTCCCTTCGGGCGGGCGAATTAAGGCAATCTTCTTCGTTACTCGTCGCGAACGATGCTAAAGCATCAATTCGCTTCCTCGCGCCTTGAATCTTGCCTTAATTCGCTTCCGCTAAAATGACTTTAGTTTGAATCCTGAGCCCTGCAAGAAGCTAAAAAAGAAAAAAGTGTTAGTTTGGTTAGCTTGGCTCATGCTCTTATATTAGCAGAATAAAAATTCGTGTCAATATTTTTTGTGAATTTTGAATCTTGTATTTTGAATTTGGAATGGAATTAAGAATATAGAATTCAGGTTTTTCATATTACCATCATTTTTTATTCCGTATTTTATTCAAAATTCTAACTTCCAGATTCTAAATTCTCGTTTAGCTGCTTCTCTCCCCCAGCGTTGCTTCAACGTTCAGTTCGCTCTCGTCTCTCAAAATTTTCAAAATTATTTTGCCTCCGGGACTGTATTTTAAAATTATAACTGAAAGCAGATTGCTTGCTGTAATTTTTTCTCCGTTAAGTTCTAAAATAATATCTCCTTCCTGAATTCCTGCCTTTTTTGCAGCGGAGTCAGCGGTAACTGCTGCTTCTCCGTTAGAGCCCCTTATCACCAGCGCCCCGTAATCAACCGATAAATTATATTTTTTCTTTGTTTGGCTGTCAACCGTCACATAACGAATTCCTAAGAACGGATAAACAATTTTACTGGTTTTAGCGACTTGATTAATAGCCCTTTTTGCCATGTTAATTGGTATTGCAAAACCAATGCTTTGAGCCTCCTCTGCCATTGCCGTGTTAATTCCTATGACTTCACCTTTTAAGTTCAATAAAGGACCGCCAGAATTACCCGAATTTATTGCTGCGTCTGTTTGTATAATCCCTTGAAGCGTTTCTGAAAATCCTCCTGTTTGGTCAGAAGCGAAAATTGTCCTCTGAAGGCCAGAAACCACGCCAACAGAAACCGTGTTGGTAAACTGCCCCAAGGCGTTTCCTATGGCAATAGCTGTTTGGCCAACTTGTATATTAGAGGAATCGCCCAAGGTTATTGGCTTAAATGTTTTGCCATCGCCTTGTATTTGCACCACTGCTAAATCCTGGACTGGGTCTAAAGCTAAAACCTTAGCTGA
>JBDRST010000013.1:0-2172 GCA_043824525.1 bacterium | reverse complement strand
AATTGTGTATGTGGAATGTAGAATTTCATTTCGCCAAAGGCGAATCCTCCTCTGGGGGAAAAGGCCTCCTTTGGTTTTGTGCGCGGTGTATTCCGCAGCACGGGTTAATATGCTTAGGATGATTTTAGCAGTAAAATCAATCCTGTTCAAACCTCGGGGGCCTTTATATTCTCAAGTCAATCCCTGCCTACCGGCAGGCAGGCAGCGGACCCTCCTCCGCCGTTTCACGGCTCCGTCGGGCAGCTGATTTTTGTGTTAGGAGCAAATTAAAAAATAAAAATTATGAAGATGAAAAAAATAATAAAAAAAATAAAAGAAATAATTTTAGACATTTGGAAATATGTGTTTTGTGAGGCATTTGATTTAAAACCGAAGACGAAAGATGATAAAAAATTTCTAAAACTTTTTGGCTGCTGCGTTCTTTTAGGGCTTCTTTGGAAAAGCCCGATAGCAGCTTTACAGATAACAGGCACAATATTTTTAATAAAAAAGATGAAGAATTATTCCTGATATGGTATACTTTAAAGTAGGAGGATTATAGATGCCAATAATTTCTAAGTTTTTCGGGATTGTGGTGCGAATGTTCTATGATGAGCATAATCCGCCACATATACATGTAGAATACCAAAATAAAAAGGCTGTTTTTGATTTCTCTGGGAACATACTTCGTGGAAAGATAGATTCCAAAACAGCAACGAAGCTTACTAGAGAATGGATTGATATTCACGTTTCAGATCTTCAGGAAGATTGGGAGTTAGCTAAATCCGGCAAAGAAATTAAACCAATAATTCCGTTAAATTGAGGTGAAATATGTGGGACATGAATGAAGTAAAAAAAATTGAATATGTCAGCGGATACACTTATCATATCGCCTTCGATGATGGTAAAGAAGGTGATATAGACTTTTCAGACTATCTTAACAAAGGCGATATATTTAAAACATTTGAAAATCTGCAATTTTTCAAAAAAGCGATTATCGACGGAGGCACAATAGCTTGGCCCAATGGGGTTGATATCGCCCCCGAAACTTTATAAGAAAAAATAAACTCCTAACCAGTCAATCCACCTGACTTTTTCCCGCCGCTTCGCTTTGGGAAAAAGCAGGTGATTTTTGTGTTAGATGAAAAAATCACATTATAATAGCTACCTTATGGGAACAAATATGGTAATATTGGCATCTGATAGGGTAGGGAAATATTATGCGAAATAAAATAATAATATTGTTTATTTTAGTTTCTTTTATGGTAAGTAGTATCTCCTGGGCTAGAAGGCCTCCGCCTCCAAAACTGGATCCAATTCACGATGTTTCACTGAAAGGCGATGTGGAAGAAATTAAGAAAATTTTGCGCGAAACACCAGAAATGTTGCGACACACGAGCATTGAAGGCTTAACACCCTTTCATTATGCAGCTGTCGGGGGACATATAACTGCGGTGGGGTTCTTCCTTTCAAAGGAGATTGATATAAATGAAGGGGAAAAATCTATATTGAGTATTGTTATAGAGCGTTCGCGTGGAGAATACTGCAAAAAAATGGTAAACTTCTTACTAAAAAACGGAGCCAATGTAAACACTGGGGGGTTGTCTCCTCTCGCTGCTGCTGTGGACAGAAATAATATTGATGTTGCGGAGATATTGTTGCTAAACAGAACAAACATCAATGCAAAACTAGATGACAGTGGCACAACGGCACTCCATTTAGCTGCGAGCAAAGATTATCTTATAGATATGCTTAGATTTTTAATTTTAAATGGTGCTAACATAAATTCCGTAAACAGTATGTCAGGTTCACCATTATGTGAAGCCGCAAAATGGGGAAATATAGAGAGTGTCGAGCTTCTTCTGCAACACAGTGCTAATAAAAACATAAGAAATAGAGACGGCAAAACGTCTCTTGCTCTTGCAGAAGAACAATTAGAAAAAGTGATAAAGCATGGGGGTAATACTCCTAATAGTATTGAAAAAGCAAATAACTATAGAAAAATAATATCATTACTACAGGATAACTGATATTTATTAAAAAGCAAATATACCATCTAACACCTATAAGGCCCCAGATGTCAAGAGAAAAAAACTCCCCTTAAGGCAACGCGTGGATATTTTCTGTATAAAGACATTTTAATAAACGCGTTGACTGCCTATTCTGACAAAACAAATTTAAATAAGCTCTAAC
>JBDRST010000012.1:0-7306 GCA_043824525.1 bacterium | reverse complement strand
GTTTTTTCAACTAAAAATATATTAGACAAACCTTGCATTGCCATATCTGGAATTCCCCATTGCTGGGTTCCATAGAGCGAGCCGGGTCCCCGGATTTCTAAATCTTTTTGGGCTAATTCAAAACCATTATTTGACCCAACTAAAGCTTTTAATCTTCTGCGGTTTAATTGGTCTGGAGAAGTAGTAAATAAAAAACAATACGACTGCATATCTGACCTGCCAACTCTTCCTCTAAATTGGTGAAGCTGTGAAAGCCCAAAACGTTCTGCGCCCTCAATCATCATTATTGTTGCCCTTTGGACATCAATGCCAACTTCAACAACAGAAGTTGAAACTAAAATATCAATTTCGCCGTTTTTAAAATCAATCATTATTTTTTCTTTTTCTTTTGCTTTCATTTTTCCGTGGAGCATTGTAATTCTTAAGTCAGGAAAAATTTTTGTTGCCAATCTTTCATATTCGTCTTTTACTGCTTTTACTTCTTGCATAGCAAGCGTCCGTAAATCATAGTTTTGCGGGATAAACGATCCAGCAGTTATTGCGGTCTCCGACACCGCAATAGATTGCGGTGTCGGAGACCGCAAACCTTGCGAGTTTTTGGATTCTATTTTTGGGCATATGACAAAAACTCCTTTTCCATCTTTAACTTCTTTTTCTATAAAGTCATAAGCATCTTTTCTTTGGTTTGGATTTACAATTATTGTTTTTATTTTTTTCCTGTCTTTTGGCATTTCATCTATTAAAGACAAATCCAAGTCACCATAAACAGTTAATGCTAAAGTTCTTGGAATTGGGGTGGCTGTCATTGAAAGCAGGTGGGGAACTAGCTTTTTTTCTTGCATGAGTTTAGCTCTCTGCTCAACGCCAAATCTGTGCTGTTCATCTAAAACAACCAAAGCTAAATTTTTAAAATCTACGCCTTTTTGGATTAAAGAGTGCGTGCCTATAATTATATCTAACATGTGGTTTTCTGTGTCGCCCAGCAAACTTTTTTTAGATACTTCTGTCACGGGGTCAGACCCCTTTTCGTGGGGTCTGACCCCAAATATTCTTGCGTCTTTGCTTGTTAGCAAACCAACTCTTACATCAAAATTTTTCAATAATTCTGAAATTGACCTGAAGTGCTGTTTTGCAAGAATTTCTGTTGGCGCCATAAATGCCACCTGATATCCGTTTTTGATTGCGCTTAAGGCTGCCATTGCAGCAACAACTGTTTTACCAGAGCCCACATCTCCCTCTAATAATCTTGACATTGGAACGGTTTTTTCTTGGTCTTTTAAAATTTGAAAAGCGCATTTTTTTTGCGAGTCTGTAAGTTTAAAAGGCAGGGAGTCGGTAAATTTTTTCATTAAGTCAGCATTCATTGGACAGGCAGGGGCTTTTTTTAGCATGAGCTTTGATTTTTCTTTTAAAACATTTAACTGTATCAAAAAAAGCTCTTCAAAAGAAAAGCGGGATTTTGCGGCATCCGCATGCTCAAAAGAATCGGGAAAATGAAGTTGCCACAGCGCTTCGTTTACCGGCAAAAATTTAAATTTTTTCATTATTTCAGCAGGCATTGATTCTGGAACTTGTTCTGCAAATCTGTAAAGCAAAGGTTTTATAACATATCTTAGCCATTTTGAAGTAAGGCCTCGCGTTTCAGAATAAACGGGTACAATTCTTCCTGTGTGGGTTAGATATTCGTTTTTTCCAAATTCATTTATTTTTTCGTAAGCTGGATTGTTTAAATAAAGGCCTTCTTTTCCCAAACTTACCTTCCCTGCCAAACATACAAAATCATCCTCTTTTAAGGTTTTGGTTAAATACGGCTGGTTAAACCATATAATTTTTATACTGCTTTTTTGGTCTTCAATGGTTGCTTCTGTGATTGTCATCCATTTTTTAAAAGTTCTGGTATTTTCTATTTCCGTAATTACTCCCTGCACGCAAACCGTTTCCTTTAGTTTTTGCCGTGCCGCTGAAATAGGAATTATTTCTGAAAAGTCATCATATCTTGCCGGAAAATAAAAAAGCAGATCCTGCACTGTTTTTATGCCAAATTTTTTTAACTTTTTTGAATATGCTAATCCGATTTTTGGGACCTCTTCAACTTTGGTTGATAAATCTATCATAAGACTATTTTATCAGCGAAAAAAGGCAAAAGCAATTGTTGCGGCGGATTTTGTCGCGGCAAAATCCGCCGAATAAAAAAAAGACAGGCGTCCGCGAACAAAGTCGGGGACGCCTTTTGACGCGAACGCGTCATTGTGACTGCCTGACAGGAGAGGCCTTTGCCCCTTCCAGATCCACAATCTCTTCATGTGAAAGCACATTCCGTTCCCTTTGCCTTTCCACGATCTGGATTAGTTCCTCAAACACGTAGGACGAAATCCGTTTGCCTGCCACCCAATTTTCCACAAGCTTCAGAAGCCCTGCGTAACCGCAGCGGCGTTCTGAAGCAAGGGTTGTTAGGGTTTTGCGGGCCCTCTTTTTTTGGCTGGCAATTAAGAGAAGCTCCTTAGCTCTTTCTTCTCTCTGCTTTGCTGGTTTTTTGGGGCAGTTGCCGTCAAAACACCGGTTGGCTGGAACAATTTTCGCCTCTTTCTTCATGGTTCTGCTCCTTTCTAAAGCAGATGGTAAAAAAACCTTTCTTCCTGACAGGGCCCGTTTTGTAAAAGAGCTACAACGGTGTGCCCTCGGCGAGAATCGAACTCACATTTGAAACTCCGCAAGTTCCCGTCCTATCCGTTGAACGACGAGGGCTCTGGCGGAGGAGGTGGGACTCGAACCCACGAACCCCGTGAAGGGTTCCGGTTTTCAAAACCGGTGCAATAGCCACTATGCGACTCCTCCCTGTCTTCACTTTATAACAAAAATTAACACAAATCAACTTTTTATACCTTGTTTTTATGCTATAATGGAGGTATAGCCAAACAGTTATGAGAATTTTATTACCAAAAGGGGAACAAAGAAAATTTATTGAAAAAATTCTTGCCGAAATTTCAGTTGTGGAGGTAGCAAAATTTTGCGGTCTTTCTGAAAGAACGATAAGAGATTGGAGAAGAGAAAAATTTTTAATGCAAAAGGACGCAATGTTAAAATTATGCAGTAGAACCAATATTCCTAAACCTAAAAATTTTGAGATAAAAGATGATTTTTGGTATGCCTCCAAGGGGAACAAGTTGGGTGGAAAATTAGGAGCGCTGGCTTGTATTAAAAAATATGGTTGCATCGGAGGCCCAAAACGAAAAGAAAAATGGTACGAATGGTGGTATAGTAAGGGGCAATATAATCCTAAAATTATCTCTTTTGTTAAACCATTTAAAAAGCCAAAATACTCGGAGACATTGGCAGAATTCGTGGGAATTGTTTTGGGAGATGGGAGTGTCGGTAAAAAGCAAATTGAAATAACATTGCATTATTTAGATGATAAGGAGTATGGTGAATTCGTATCGTCAATGGTCAAAAATTTATTCGATGTTCATGTTGGAAGGTGTCTTGATAAAAAATATTCTGTTAATAGGTTTATAATCTCAAGAAGCAGACTGATCGATTTTTGCGTAAAAAAACTTGGATTAAAGATTGGTAATAAAATCAAACAGCAAGTAGATATTCCGGATTGGGTTAAAAACAAAGAATCTTATTCGATTGCTTGTGTGCGAGGATTGTTTGATACAGATGGGAGTGTTTTTTATCATCGCTATAAAGTGAATGGCAAAACATATGTTTATAGAAAATTAGCTTTTACAAGCTATTCAGAACCCTTAAAAAAATCGTATTTTACCATAATGAAAAAGGTTGGGCTAAATCCACGACTGGTCGGCAAAGACGTTCGTTTTGATGGGATAGAAGAAATAAAAAAATATTTTAATATAATTGGTTCGCACAATCCTAAGCACTTGAAAAGATACTATAAATAGGGCATTATTAATTATAATTTAGGAGGAGTAGCATCAATGGCAATGCACGAGATTGCTAATCTCTGACGGTTCGCCGTCTTGTGGGTTCGAGTCCCACCTCCTCCGCCTCCGCTCCGCCGTAGCTTCAGCGAAGGCGAGCTTCGCCTCGCTACTCTGGAGCTTCGGCGTGATAAATCCGCCATGCATTATGTTTATTCCCTAAAATGCAAAGATGGTTTTTATGTCGGTTGTACAAATGATTTGAAAGACAGAATAAAAAGACATAAATCAGGGCAGGTAAATGCGACAAAAGATAAATTACCCGTTTTAGATTTTTATGTAGCGATAGTTGACCAGTATAAAGCATTTGAATTTGAAAAATATCTTAAATCTGGTTCTGGTCGCGCGTTTATAAAAAAACATTTTGGTTAAAATGAAAAACAAAGAGAATTTCTCTTGCGCGATAAATTGTATGGACGGCAGGGTTCAGGATGCCGTAAAAAATTATATTCAGAAAAATTACAATGTTGATTTTGTGGATATGATAACAGAGCCCGGTCCCAATAAAATTCTTGCAGAAAACACGGATGCAAGCGTTGTTAGTGATATTAAAAAATGCGTTGATATTTCAGTTAATCACCACGGCTCAAAAGTTATAGCAATTGTTGGGCACTTTGGGTGCGCTGGAAATCCTGCAGAAAAACAAGAGCAAGTAGAGCATCTTAAAAAAGCTGAACAAGTTGTAATAGCATTTGGGTTTGACACAAAGATAATTTTGCTGTGGGTAGAGGGCGACTGGAAAACAGTTGAACGGATTATGTAGATTTTACCTCATTTTATAAACGGCTCAGTCTGGGGCGCCCAGACTGAGCCGTTTAAAATACGCGTTTTGAATACATCATAGACCCGACCTCGACCAAAATAGTCAAGGTCAGACCTCGACCAATTTCCCGCTTATTTTCTTGCAACGCAAAACGGACGATCGTATATTTTGCGTTGCGGAGGTTTAGGAGAAAAGGTTAAAACTCTGTCAAAAAGTTATTCACACCTTCTCGGGTTTTTTGTGGTGTATTTGTTTTAAAGCCGCATTATGATAAAATAAATAAAAAATTAGATAATTGTTAAATAAAATATGAAAAAAACATTTTTAATTATTATGCTGGCTTTTTTATTTTTAATTGCTCTGCCTGTAAGCGCCTTAACGCAGCCGGAAATTCAGGCGTTAATACAGCAATTACAGCAACAAATTATTGAGTTGCAGGCTCAGCTGCAAACAATGCTTTCCCAGCAGGGCTCTTCTACTCCAACAACCCCCGGTTCTGTATGGTGCCATACTTTTAATACTAATTTGGGATTTGCAAATTCAGGAAGCGAAGAAGCGACAGCTTTGCATACAGCTTTGCAAAAACAAAACATTTCTTACGGGACAGACGGTTTAAATGTATACAGCGAAGGAACCGCAAATGCAGTAAAAGCTTTCCAGGAAAAATATGCTTTTGATATTTTATCTCCCTATGGACTGACGCGCGGTACAGGATATGTTGGAAAAACCACAAGGGCAAAATTAAATGCGATTTATGGCTGCTCGCAAGCCCCGGTCGCTTGCACACAGGAGGCAAAGCAATGTCCTAACGGAAGTTATGTTAGCAGAACAGGTCCTAATTGTGAATTTTCATCATGCCCGACAATTCCTCCAGCTTGTACTCCATCTTGGTATTGCGGAAGTTGGAGCACCTGCGCCAACAGCCAGCAAACTAGAGCCTGTACTGATTTGAACAATTGCGGGGTTGCCACAAACAAGCCGAGCTTAACTCAAAGCTGCTCTTCTACCTGTACTCCAAACTGGCAATGCGGAAGCTGGAGCGCCTGCTCAAACAACAACCAAACTAGAACCTGCGCAGACGTGAATAGTTGCGGAATTACAAACAACAAACCAATTACAACACAATATTGTGCTTCAACCTGTACTCCAGAGTGGCAGTGCGAATGGAGTGCATGTTCTAATAATATCCAGAATAAGGTTTGCACTGATTCAAACAACTGTGGCACCACAGTCAATAAACCCATCGGAATGCGAAGCTGTTCTTCTCAAACAACCTGCGCGCCGAATTGGCAGTGCGGCTCATGGAGCGCGTGCTCAAACAACAATCAAACTAGAGCTTGTACTGATTTGAATAATTGCGGGGTTGCAACAAGTAAGCCGAGCTCAACTCAAAGTTGCTCTTCTCAAACAACTTGTACGCCAAACTGGCAATGCGGAAGCTGGAGCGCCTGCTCAAACAACAACCAAACCAGAGCTTGCACAGACGTGAATAGTTGCGGAACTATTTCAGATAAGCCGCTTGAATCTCAGTATTGCAGTATTGGCAGTGTTTACAATTGCCAAAGCGTTAGCTTTCCCGGATCAGAAAACTTTAAGTGTGTTTACGGGTTAGCGCCATATAATACTGGTAGCCATATTGAAATGAATCATAATGCGCTTAACTCTCTTGTGAGTTCATTAAACAGTTTATATTTGCCGCAGAAAGATTGTGGCGGGTGCATTTGGTATGGCCCATCAATTCCCGGTAATCCGTGGGCCAAATATTCATGTAGTGCTTCAACTCCGACATGCGATTTTAGCAAGGTGCCAAACACACTAGAATGGAGGACGTTTACAGATTATTGTTATAATGAGGACGTAGTATTTTCTCTGCATGGAATGGATGTCAGGTTAGCTAAGGGAGAAACCCTTGAACAAGCGTATCAAAATGCAATAGAAGATCAAAAACGCATGTTGCTTGGCCAGAGTGAAGCGCAGTGTGTTTCGGAAATGGTTGATGAATATTACATAGGCGGGGAGACAGGCTCTCCTAACTGGATGTGTCAAGGAGAAAAATACAGGTTAAATCCTAACAGCACGTATGACCAATGGCAAAAATGGGTGAATGGCGCGTGGACTACTGATTTTGATTGGGACGAAAATTACACTTGCCAGTAGCAGTCAAAAACAAAAAAATAAACGGCTCACTCTGGCGCCCAGAGTGAGCCGTTTATTTTGGCCATAAAACCCCATCACCAATTTTACTATCACGTGTTTAACATCGGGTTTTAAACATTTTTCGGGTGAAAGATCTCTACGGGGAATCCGCCTGCAGGCGTCAAATGGTGAGGGGTTATTTTGCTTTTTATTTTATAAATTTTATTGAAATTTTATTGAAAGCAAAATAAAAAGCCCGTTGTTGAAAACGGGCGCGCGTGAGCGCTTTGCTAAAACTTATTTTGTTTCAGATTTCGTATATGATTGTGACGTTGACCTTGACGCCGTCTGGAGATTGCGTTATAGCGACAAACTGTTCTCTGGTGATTGTTGCAAGAAAATTATTCAGCAGGTCTTTTCCATTATCATGTGGTCCGATTGAAAAGCACTCAGCCTTGAGTCCGCG
>JBDRST010000011.1:0-3832 GCA_043824525.1 bacterium | reverse complement strand
AACTTCTTAGCTTGTTGTATGCAGGCTTGTTTATATTTATTTGGGTTTGTTTTTAGTTTGTTGCTAATCTGTTTAATAGCTACGACTATTTTATCAGGATTTATATCATCTATAAGAATTCCTGTTTTATTATTTATAATTGTTTCTTTATACCCGCCTTCGTTCGGAGCAATGACCGCCTTGCCCGAAGCCATTGCTTCGACAACATTCATGCCAAAATCTTCTTCCAAAGAGGTGGTTATAAATCCCTTACACTCAGCGTATAAGTCAACCAACTCTTTATCTTGCACCCAGCTTTTAATTTCAACATTTTTAGGCTTTATTCTGTGGCAATAATCCGTATATTTTAAAAAATGTTCTGATTTTTCATAACTTCCCACAACAATCAATCTTTCCTCGGGCAATTCTGCAAAAGCTTTTAATTGCATGTCAACTCTTTTGTGGTTTATCAGCCGGTTTACTGAAAGCCAATATCCTTTTGAAGGGGCAAAATGATATTTTAAAACCTCGGTTGGAGGATAAATAATTTTAGAGTTTTTGCTTAAATATCTTTTTACGCGACTTTGGACTGTTTTTGAAATACAAACCAAGTTTTGTATTTTTTTTACGTCTTTTTTATTTATAATTCTTCTTCTTAGAACCCAAAAGTCAAATAAATATTTATTAATAAATCCAAACAACCCCTTTGCTACAATTTCATTTCTTGTATATTTATACAAGTCCCAAATTTCTCTGGTGGGCGAGTAGACATACCAAAAATTGGGCGTATTGCGCAGGGCTCCTGGCATTGCCCAATCTCCGGCAATTATATAAAAATCATATTTATTTCCCAAGTCCAAATTTTTAAATTTTCGGTACGCCATTTCCTGCCGGAAAGGGGCGTTCACGGGAATTTTTCCTATTGAAAAAATATTATCGGTTGAGAACCCCATTTTTTTTATTTTTTCAACCGCAATGTTGGTCGTGTAAATGTCCGCCCCCAGCTCGCGCGCCATTATTAGATCAACATATTCTGCGCCGCCAATGTTGTCCATGTAGTTGTGAAAAATCGCAATTTTCATTTTACTACTAAATTACTAAAAATTTACGAAAATACGAAAACTTTATTTGAGATTTACTATTCTTTTAAACCTCACCCCAGAGCTAGTAAAATTGGCGAGAATGCCCAATTTAAGATTGTTTTTTATCATGTAAGAATAAATTTGTTCAATGTCTTTTCTTGAAAAGTCGTTTTTTCTTTTTAGTTCAAGAACTATTTTGTCTTCTATCAAAAAATCAAAGAAATAACTGCCAATCTTTTTATCTTTATACATTAGAGGCACAAAAAGCTCCTTTTTAAAGTGTAAATCGTTTTTTTCTAATTCAATTGCAACCATATTCTGATAGTGTTTTTCTTTAAAACCTGAGCCGATTTGTTTAAAAACCTCAAAAAGAGCACCAACTATTTTATATGATAAATCGGGGTACAAAAGGTCGTCTCTTTTTATTTTTTTGTTGAAATTATCCACTTTAGTATTTTAGTAATAATTTAGTAATTTCGCAATGGAATCATTTTTTTATTCCTAAGATGCTTAACATAAACGAGGAAAAAATCGTTTGTATGCCAGCTATTATCAAAGTAAGAGCTACTATTGAATTTTTTATTTCATTAAGTTCTCTTAATCCGGAGTTTAGCCATTTTGCAATAATAATAAAAAAAATAGCTATTCCAAATAGCACAACCAGTCCACCAAGAGCGCTGGCTTTTTCTATTGTTATGTATTTGAATAATTTTTCAAACAATCTGCTTTTTTCACCAAGATGAGTTATGGAATAAATTTTCGCGAAGCCAGAAAAAGTTATCAATTGGTAGCCGGTTATTAAAAGCAAAGATGAAAAAAACATTGGATGGTAAAACAAATTTATTCCAAATAATTTTGGCGTCCCAAAATAAAGCCACAACATTGATACAGCTCCCGCCAAAAATAAAAAAAACCCGGGAGCAAAAAACAGGAATAGGGGAGAGTAAATCAGCATAAACCTCATATGTTTCCATGCGTCTGAATACGGCCTTAACTTTGATTTACCTTTTCTTTTGCGGTAGTTTATCGGAATTTCTTTTATTTTTAATTTATTTTTGATTGCTTTTATAATCATTTCTGAAGCAAATTCCATGCCAGTTGTCCGGAGGCGCAGTTTTAAAAGCGCCTGTTTTTTTATTGCTCGCATTCCAGACTGAGAGTCATTTATTGACGCAGAAAAGAACAACCTTAGAATAAAAGACAGGGCGGGATTTCCAATGCACCTGTTTGAAAAAGGCATAGCGCCTTCCTCAATCCTTCCGGCAAATCTATTTCCGATTACCATGTCTTGCCCATTTTTTAGCTGATTTAAAAAATTAGGAATTTCTTTAAAATCATAAGTGGCGTCTGCGTCCGCCATAAAAATATATTTTCCTCTGGCTTTTTTAAGTGCTTCTAAGTAGGCCGCTCCATACCCTTCTTTATTATGCTTTATTAAAATAACTTTATGTTTTTTTGCTATTTTTGGACTTTTGTCTGCTGAAGAATCAGAAACAATAATTTCAGCTGAAAGCTTGCTTTTTTTGATAACTTCCTTGATTTCTTTTAAGCAAAAACCAAGGGCTTGCTCCTCGTCTCGGCAAGGTAAAATTATACTGATTTCCGGATTTTTTTTCATAATTCCTTTGTGATGCGTTGCTTAATTTTAGTACAAAAGCATATTTTTGCAATCTTTTGAAGCGTTCCATGTTATAATCATAGTTATAATCATAAAAAAAACAGAAAAAAACAGAATAAGATTAACAGGTCTCCGACACCTGTACTTTTTACAGGTGTCGGAGACCTGTTAGCTAAAAATATGCCAAGGCAAAAAATTCAACTCGCAAACAACGAAATTTATCACCTCGTGCTTAGAGCAGTGGGAGATGCCATAATTTTTAATGACGAAAATGATTATTACCGCGGAATTTTTTCAATATATGAATTTAATAACAAAAATTTTGTCAGCATATGGCGGCGGCGTCAGCAAAGAAAAGCGGAGAAATCCCAATTAAAAGAAGCAAGCTTGCGGTCTCCGACACCGCAAAGCTTTGCGGTGTCGGAGACCGCAACAACTCCGACGGAGGAAAAGAGGGATGTGATGGTGGAAATTTTGGCTTTTGCTTTTATGCCGAACCACATACATTTGCTAGTTCGGCAACTAAAAAACGATGGCATTAGTCAGTTTATGCAAAAAGTCGGTGGCGGTTATGCCAATTATTTCAATAAAAAATATGAGCGTAAGGGGCACTTATTTAATCAATTTCGCGCTATACATATTGAAACTAATGAGCAGTTAAAAAACGTTTTTGTATATATTCATACAAATCCAATATCATTAGTAGAGCCCGGCTGGAAAGAAAATGGCATCAAGGATGCAAAGAAAGTTATTGAGTTCTTAAATAATTATAAGTGGTCAAGTTATAGGGATTATATCGGAGAAAAAAGTTTTCCGTCAGTAACTTCAAGGGATTTTCTTTTAGAAGTCATGGGTTGGGAAAAAGGTTGCAGGGAGGCAGTTGAAGATTGGATAAAATACAAAAAAGAAATGAAAGATTTCGGCGATGTTGTATTAGAATGAAGAATGCGGGTCTCCGACACCCGTAAAGCTTGCGGTGTCGGAGACCGTACAGCTTTTAGATCGGTGGGTGAGTTATCCACAGAAAGGTGAAGTGTTGACAAGGAAATTTTATGGTAAAATTAAAGAATAAATACCTTGAGTTACGAAATGCCTTACGAACTATTTTATTTTGGTTTTCGGCCGAGCCGAAGCAAAAATTTTGAGGCATATA
>JBDRST010000010.1:0-13173 GCA_043824525.1 bacterium | reverse complement strand
TCTTAACCGCCTAAGCCACTTAATGGTGCTGGCAAAAGAAAGTTTGGAAATTAAAAGAAAAGCCCTGGATAATTTTATGGAAAAAGGGCTTTACCCCTATTCAAGGCATTATTTAGAGGATGTCAAAAAAATGCGTGATTCCTATTTTGGAAACCACTTTTCAACAATTGGGATTATGGGAATGAACGAGTCATTGCTAAACTTTTTGGGAGAGGACGTAACAACTGAAAAAGGCAGAAAATTTGCCATTGAAATCCTGGATTTTATGAGAGCTAAAATGATAGAATTCCAGGAAGAAACTGGGAATCTGTATAATTTGGAAGCCACCCCTGGCGAGGGGAGTTTAGCGCCAGAAGAAAAAGTGTTAATTTCTCAAAGCGACCCTAAATTATTAGAAATTGGTCCTTTAGTTGATAAATATTTTTATCAAGAGAGAGAAAAAATTATTAAAATTGGAACAAGCGAAGTTTTGCCTCTTCCCGCGGGAGAAATGTTCACATATGGTTTTAATAGAGATAATTTAAAAATTAAAAAGTATCCAGTTACATCTTTGGTTAGACATCAAGGAAGGTCAATGCATGAAATAAATACTGTCTCTGGAAGGAGAATCAAGGTTACTGGTCAACATAGTATTTTTACTTTGAATAAAGAAGGAATTCCTCAAGAAATTTTAGTAAGTAATATTCAGAAAGGAGATTTAATGGCAATTCCTAAAAAGATAGAAATGGAACAAATTAATAAGGAGATTAATTTAATTGAGGTTTTTAAAAACTCCCCGGTTAAAAATAAATTATATGTTGTTTTTCCTTCAGAGATTATCCAAAAATTAACCTCTTTAAATAAAGTAAAAGAATGGGTTGAAAAAAATTATAAAGATGAATGGAAAGATGTTAAATACTCTTGGAGAAAAAGTAAGATTTTTCCCTTAAAGTGTATTTATGATTTGGATATAAATTTTTCAAAGAAAACATTAAAATTAAGCAAACTATTCTATAGGGCGACCAAAAATACAAAATCAATAAACATTTTAATTCCCCTAGATAGAAAATTCGGTTTTCTCTTGGGTAGTTTATTGGCTGAAGGATGGATAAACGAAAGGCCTGAATTTTCCAATACAGATAAGAACTTTGCCGAAAAGGTTTTTAAAATTTCACAAGAAATTTTTGGAAAAAATTCGGCAAAGATTTTCCTTAAAAAGAGAGTGGGCGGCAGGAAAGACCAATATTTAGTTGTTTTAAGTAAAATGGCAGGATTGGTTTTTAAGGAATTCAATTTGTTTTTAAAAAGCAATGAAAAAAGAATTCCAGAGTTTATATTTTTTGCTTCTTCCGAATGTGCGGCTGGGATTTTAGAAGGGTTTTATTTGGGAGATGGCTGTTTATGCGAAAATAAGAAAAAGAGAGATATTTCTGTCCAACTATCTACAAGTTCTTCAGAATTAGTTGAGGGTTTGAATATTCTTTTTTTAAGATTCGGGATTTTAACGAAAATTAGAGAAAAAGATAAAAGTGTCCAAAATCCTTCTTGGAAAAAGAATTATATTTTATCGGTTAGCGGAGCTGAAAATTTAAAAAAATTCTGTAAGGATATTTCAAAAGAAAAAATAACGATAAACGAAAATAATTCCGGAAGGGAAATCCTGCCTTATCTGCCTCGGATTATGAAGTTGATAATGAAAAAATATTCCATTACTCCCGAAAAAATTGATATTCATAAAGATAGTTTTAATAGAAATATAAGGCAAAACAGAATTAGCATTCAATATTTTAAAGAAATTTTAAGAAAGCTCGCCAAAGTGATTCCAGCTAAAGAAATAAAAAGCTTAAAAAATTTGGCTTATTCAGATTTATATTGGGACAAGGTAAAGGAAATAAATAAGATAAAAGTTCCTCAATATGTGTATGATTTAGAAGTAGAAGTTGATAAAGAAAAAGTTAATAATTTTTTGGGAGGTAAAGGATTAGTTTGCCTTCATAATACATCATATCGTCAGGCAAAAACCGACAAAGAAAAATATCCGGATATTATTACAGCCGGCACAAAGGAAGTTCCTTATTACACGAATTCAAGCCAGTTGCCAGTAGGGTTTACTGATGATGTATTCCAAGCTCTTGATTTGCAGAACGATCTCCAAACAAAATATACAGGAGGAACGGTACTCCATGTGTTTTTAGGAGAAAAAGTTTCAGATCCCAACATGGCAAAAAATTTGGTTAAAAAGATTTTTGAGAAATATAGCCTGCCATACATAACACTAACCCCAACATTTTCAATTTGCCCGACTCACGGGTATCTTTCAGGAGAACACTTTGAATGCCCACAATGCACAATAAAGCAGCCCTGCGAGGTTTATTCAAGAGTCGTAGGATACATCAGGCCTGTGCAACAGTGGCATAAAGGCAAACAGACTGAGTACGAAGAGAGGAAAGAATTTATTTTACCCACAGAAAACGCGAAAAAAGCCATCGTTCCGACAGAACAAAAAGTGGAAGCATAAGAATTTTAAAATAAAAAGACTGCTTTATCTTTAGGCGGTTTTTTTGTATAATGTAAATGGTTTTGAATATGGCATCTTGTAGCTTGAATTAAATCAAGAATACGGAATATTGAAAACCGGAAAAATTTCTTTTATTCATAATTCAATATTCGATTCTAACTTCCATATACTAGATACTATCTTCATAAAAAAATGATTATAGCTGGTCTGCAAAAAACTACTTTAATAGATTATCCAGGCAAAATCGCTTGCGTTGTTTTTTTGGCTGTGTGTAATTTTAGATGCCCATGGTGCTACAGTAGGGAACTTGTTTTGCCTTTAGAAATCGCAAAACAGCCGAGGATATCTGAAAAAGAATTTTTTGATTTTTTAAGGCAAAGACAAGGATTGCTGGAGGGTGTGGTTTTGTGCGGCGGAGAACCCACAGTTAATAAAGAATTACCCCAATTTATACAAAAAATAAAAAATTTGGGTTTTTTTGGAAAATTGGATACAAACGGTTCAAGCCCAGAAATGCTGAAAAATTTAGTTGAGCAAAATTTGATTGACTATGTTGCCATGGATATTAAATTACCGAAGGGAAAATATCCTATGGTTTTTTCAGAAAAAATAGACATAAAAAACATTGAAGATAGCGTCAAATTTTTGAAAAGCTGTAATATAGATTATGAATTTAGGAGTACAATTTTGCCTAAGGTGCATTCCATAGAAGATGTAGTGAATATGGCTAAATGGATTGAGGGTTCTAAAATTTATTATTTGCAGCAGTTTCGACCAGAAAAAACAATTGATCAAGAGTATGAAAATTGTAAACCGTTTTCTAATGAACAAATGGAAGAAATACAAAAAGAATGTAATAAATATGTTTTAACTAAACTTCGCTAAGTCAGTTTATATAACCCAGAAGCCTTCCGTGATATAGAGAGCTTAATGATAACTACTGCTTTGTATATTATTCTTTTGGAAAAGTTATTAAACAAGCAAAGCCCCAAAACTCTTTTGCTGTTTTGTCCATTTTTTTTCTAAGTTTTATAATTTTTTCAAGCGCTTCGTGGCTTAATCCCTTTTGAAGATCGGATTAGAAACTTAAAATTTGTGAAATAAAATAATGAC
Organism: bacterium; assembly: GCA_043824525.1. GTDB lineage: Bacteria > Patescibacteriota > Minisyncoccia > Minisyncoccales > Staskawiczbacteraceae > XYD1-FULL-39-28. The sequence continues at coordinate 9,563 of JBDRST010000010.1, read as the reverse complement.
CTCGTCAAAAACACTTTTTTATCTTTCTCTTTCGTTTGTTGTCGGGATATTTATAAATTCCCTGATTAAAGTCCCTCATATTTTTATATGGGGTTTTTTGTTTCTCGGGATTTTGATAATTTTTGCGCAGTTCGTTATCCGTGGAAATCCGTTGGTAATCGGGTTTTGCGTGCTGTTTTTTGTTCTGGGAATTTTAAGGATGCAGATTTCTGAGTTTAATGTCGCAAACGACAGGTTAAGTAAGCTTAACGATAGTGAGGAAAGCATCATTTTGACCGGCACGATTATAAAGGAAGCAGATATTAAAGACACTTCGCAAAAAATCAAAGTAAAAATAGATGATTTTGGCAGTACGGTTTTAGTAACAACGAACAGATATCCAGAATACAAATATTTAGACGAGGTAAAAATCACAGGAAAATTACAGACGCCAATGGAAACACAAGATTTTAGCTACAAAAATTATCTGTTAAAAGACCATATTTATTCTGTAATGTATTTCCCAAAAATTGAAATCATCGGAAAAGCCCGCGGAAGCCCGGTTTCCGCGGTTTATTCGGGGACTTTATGGCTAAAAGAGAAAATGCGAAAAAGCATCCAAAATAATTTTTTGCCCCCACAAAGCTCTATTCTAGAGGGGGTTATTTTAGGGGATAAAAGTGCGATTCCGCAGGACGTAAAGGATAAATTCCGGATTACCGGGCTTAGCCACATAATTGCGGTTTCCGGGCTTCACATCGTTGTTTTGAGCTCTATTATAATGTCTTTTCTACTATTTTTTGGGCTTGGCAGAAACCTGTCTTTTTATGCTGTTGTAGCTTTTATTTTTGCCTATGTAATTTTGGTTGGCTTGCCGGCTTCTGCCCTAAGAGCTGGCATCATGGGTGTAATTTATCTATTGGGTCAGAAGCTGGGTAGACAAGCAGTGGGCTCAAGAATGATTATTTTAGCAGGGGCGATTATGCTTTTATTTAATCCGCTACTTTTGTTTTATGACGTTGGTTTTCAACTTTCTTTTCTCGCCATTTTTGGGCTCATTTTGCTTGAGCCGATTATTAAAAATTTTATAAAACTTTTGATAAATGGGTTTTTTAAATTAAAGGTTAAAGAAAAACACGAAAACGTTTTATCGTTATTTACAGTTACAATTGCCGCCCAAATTTTTACTTTGCCGATTATAATTTATAATTTTGGAAGCGTTTCTTTTGTTTCACTTTTTACCAACATATTAATCTTGCCAATTATTTATTATGTAATGTTTTTTGGATTTTTGTCGTCTGTGGCAGGAGTAATTTTTAGTTCTCTGGGCTGGCTGTTGTCTGTGCCCTGTTATTTTTTGTTAACCTATGTGTTTTGGGTGGTTGATGTTTTTTCAAAACCCTGGGCGTATAAGATTATTTCAAATGTTTCTTGGGTTTGGCTGGTCGTTTCTTATATATTTTTAGGGGTTGCGACAAGGTATTTTAACAGGCGATTAAGGACAAAGTTTTTGGATTACTAATTCGTAGAAGCGGATACGCGCAGATATAAGCGCAGAATAACGCAGAGAAAATAAAAAGCTCCCTAAAGTCGAAACTCTAGGAAGCATATCTGATTTCCCCCCCCGTGGGGTTTTTTGCTACGCGACCGCAACGGGCTGAAGCTCTGTCAGTGGCACAGCTTCAATGGCGCTGAAGCTCGCGTAATAGAGCTTGGTTTCAATTATTGCTGACAAGGGCCATGAGAGATGGCTTTTGATGTTTGCTGAGGCGCTCCTAAGGTCAGCTTTGGATTGGGGCTCCTTTTCTCCCACACGTCCGCAGTCCTCGTGGCTTATGAGGATGACCTCTTCAACCGAGGGAAAGTGTGAAAAAAGGAAGTCAATTTGTCCCATGGCAAAGCAGAAATCCACTTCGCACTCATCCGGACGGGCGAGAACACTGGCTCCCCCCGCAATTACGAGCGGGATGAACTCACCGTACGACAGCTTCAGTTCCCCTGAAATAAAGGCAGCGAGTGCCTCCTGAAACCGGGGGTCAAGGCAATATACAATAATTGCCTTCGGTTTTGCCTCACGCAACGCTCCATAAGTTTTTACACTCACGACAGTCTCCTTTGACAAAGTTCCGTTAGGCCAGACAATAATAGAGTACCACGCTTTTTTGTTATTTGCAATCACGATATTCTATTTTAATAATTGAAAAATTTAGGGTATAATTGATAAATACTAAAATGGTTAATAATAACAGCGAAAATAATAAAGTATGGGTTGTTGCAGTTAATATGGGGTATGGTCATCAAAGGACAGCGTATCCATTAAAAGATATTGCCTTTAGCGGAAGAATTGTCAACGCCAATAGCTACGCGGGCATTCCTTTAAAGGACCAAAGATTTTGGAAGCAGACACGTTCTTTGTATGAGTTTATTTCCAGATTTAAAAGAACCCCTATTATAGGTAACATTGTTTTTTCTGTTCTCCTGGATAGGTTTCAGAGAATTTTGACCTATTACCCAAAAAGAGATTTATCTCGCCCGACTTTTAATTTGAGAAACGTTTTTTACTTCCTTAAAAGGGGGTGGGGAAAAGATTTGGTCGAAAGATTAGAGAAGAATCCCTTGCCCATAGTTTCCACGTTTTTTACACCGGCTTTTATGGCAGAGGAGTTGGAATATCCCAATAAAATTTATTGCGTTATTTGCGACGCGGACATTAACAGGTCTTGGGCGTCTATGGAGCCCAAAAAAAGTAAAATAAAATATTTTGCTCCTAACACTTGGACCAGAGACCGCTTGAAGCTTTATGGGGTGAACTCAAAAAATATTTTTTTGACCGGGTATCCTTTGCCAAAAGAAAATGTAGGGGAGAACGCGGAGATTTTAAAGGAGGATTTAAAATACCGGCTTTTGAATTTGGATCCCCAAAAAAGATACAGAAAAATATATGCCCCTTTGATTAAAGGAGTTTTGGGAGATTTGCCCGAGAAGCCAAACCACCCTTTGACAATTATGTTTTCCATTGGGGGAGCGGGTGCTCAAAAAGAGTTGTGTTCTAGTATTATAAATAGTTTAAGAAAAAATATAGAAGAAAAAAAATTAAGATTTATTATTGCTATCGGGGTTAGGCAGAAATTAAAAAAATATTTTGCGGAAAGTATTAAAAATTTGAAATTAGACGGTTGGGTTCACATAGTCTCAGCTGACTCAACAGAAGAATATTTTAGAATTTTTAACGAAGCATTAAAGGAAACAGATGTTTTATGGACCAAGCCTTCAGAGCTTTCTTTTTATGCCGGGCTTGGTTTGCCCATAATTATAGCCCCGACAATCGGCTCGCAGGAAGATTTTAATAGAAAATGGCTTTTACATGTGGGTGCTGGAGTTTTTCAGGAAAATCCGCACCATGCAGACCAATGGTTTTATGATCTACTGAACGCCGGAGATTTTGCTGAAATGGCGATGCAGGGATTTATGGAAATTGATAACATGGGAACATACAACATCGAGAATATAGTATCTCGAAGCTAGAATCTAGAATAGAATAAAGAATTTTGAATAAAGCATTTTATTTTTTTAGTATTCTGTATTCTAAATTCCATTCCAGATTCCAAATACTAAATACTAGATTCTAAACAAAGATAAATGAACAAATTTATAAAATTAGCCATATTAGTTTTATTTTTACTGTTTGTCGCTGGAGGGTCGGCGTTCGCTTATTTTTTTGTTGGAAAAGCCCCGGAGCAGAAAAACATAACGTGGGGCGTTGATTTTTCTCAGATGCAGGCCGAATCTTTGGGGCTTAATTGGCAAGAAGTTTATTTGGCTATAATAAATGATTTGGGCGCAAAAAATTTAAAGTTGCACACACAGTGGGATTGGGTTGAAGGAAAAAGAGACGATTATTATTTTGTTGATATTGACTGGCAGATAAAACAAGCAGAAAAAAACGGAGTAAATATAATATACGTAGTTGGCATAAAAAGCGGAAGGTGGCCGGAATGCCACGTTCCGGTTTGGGCAAACGGCTTGCCAAAGCAGGAACAGCAAAGTAAAATTTTAGAGTATATAAAAAAGGTTGTTTTAAGATATAAAGACAGCAAAGCTATTGCTTACTGGCAGGTTGAGAATGAGCCGTTTTTTAAATTTGGCGAATGTCCGTCTTGGTACTATGACGACGGAGATTTTTTGAGAAAAGAAGTGGCGCTGGTTAAGTCTTTAGACCCCTCAAGGCAAATTATTATTTCTGATTCAGGAGAGCAGTCAAGCTGGTTTGACGCTGCTAAAACAGGGGATATTGTGGGCATCACAATGTACAGAAAGGTTTGGGCACGCGTTACCGATGGATTTGGGTTTAATTTTAATTCGTTTTTGTCTCCGGTTACTTACTGGAGAAAAGCCTTGCTTATAAAAAAGATATTTGGCAAGGATGTAATAGGCATAGAGTTGCAGGCAGAGCCATGGGCTTCAAAACCCTTTTACGACGTTCCATTAGAAGAGCAGGAAAAAACAATGAATTTGGAGTTATTCCGTAAGAATATTGAATACGCCAAAGAAACAGGACTAGATAAATTTTATTTCTGGGGCGCAGAATGGTGGTATTGGCTTAAACAAAAACACAATGATTCTGATATTTGGAACGAGGCAAGGGAACTATTCCAAAATAATTGAGTTGCCAAAGCCGATACCACCATTCTCACAAAGGGGGTCGGGGAAATTGGGTATTTCCCCGTGTAGGAAATTATTCAAAACCGAGGGTTTTGAAGGAGCGAGCTAGCGAGCGACATGGTGTTATTGGATGAAAGAAACTCAAAACCAGCCCCAGATTTGGGACGAGGCAAAAACATTGTTTAATAATTAAAGCATACGTTCCTTAAAATGATAAAAAGGTCAATTGGTATTCCGAGAGCTCTGTTATATTATAAATATGGTACATTTTGGATAAAGTTTTTTGATAATTTAGGATGTAAAATCGTTGTAAGCCCGGAGACAAATAAAGATATAATAACAAAGGGCATAAACTTAGCTGTAGACGAAAGTTGCCTTTCTGTTAAAATATATCTTGGCCACGTTGATTGGCTTTCAAAAAGAGTAGACTATATCTTTATACCCCATTTCGAGCATCTCTATCCTTGCGAGGAAATCTGCGTAAAATTTATGGGTTTGAATGATATAGTCCGCAATATTTTTCCGAGTATTAAAATAATTGAGTACACAGTTGATGAAATTGGTTATAAAAAAGAATGGTTGCACATGATAATTCTTGGAACGGCCCTTACTTATAATCCCGTTAAATCGGTTAGGGCGTATTTAGACGCTACTAAAGAATACAAGAAGGAAAAAGAAAACCGTTTTAAATCACAGTTTAGAAAAATAGAGAATAGGGACAAATCAAAGCCACTTATTTTAATTGTTTCTCATCCCTACACCACATACGATAATTTTTTAGGGAGGCCTATCTCGGATTTTCTGGAAAGACAAGGAGTTGACATTATTTATTCTGATATTATAGATAATAATTTAGCAAGAAGCCTTTCCAGCAAAATAGCAAAAGACCTTTACTGGACGTTCCACAAAGAATTGATTGGAGCAGTTGAATTTTATAAGGAGTATGTTGACGGTATAATATTTTTAATGACTTTTCCTTGCGGTCCAGATTCTTTAATGATTAATCTCTGCCAAATCAAATTGAAGGACATTCCAAGCGCTTTGATAACGTTAGATGAATTGCAGGCTGAGGTAGGCCTCAGAACTAGGTTGGAAAGTTTTATAGACATATTAAAAATAAGAATAAAATGCAAACAAGAAGAATAAGTTTTCCACACATGGGCAATTATTTTTGTGCCCTTAAATGTTTAGTAGAGCTTCTATCTGATGAAGTAGTGGAGCCTCCCCCAATAACAAAAAAAACAATTGAATTGGGCTTTAAATATAGTCCAGAATCCGTTTGCATTCCCTTTAAATATAATTTAGGAAATTACATTGAAGCATTAGAAAAAGGAGCAAATGTTTTGGTTCAATCCTGCGGAGGTTGTCGATTCGGCCATTATGGAGAACTTCAACAGGAAATTTTAACAAAGTTGGGATATAAATTTGAATTTATAAGATTTGAGTTTATAAAACCTGCCAATGATTTTAATTTTTTGAGCCCTATTAAAAATTTTAAAAGACTGAACCCAGCTGTCTCTTATTGTAAAATTATTAGTAAATTTACCTTATGTTTTTTCAAGATAAGATATTTAGATTATATTGAAGATATTATTAGAAAGAATATAGGTTTTGAGAAAAATAAAGGAGAATTCGAAAAAAGTCACAGAGCTTTTTTAGCAGAATTAGAAAGTGCCGACACAATAAGAAAAATATATTTTTTGAAAAAAAAATATAAAAAACAAATATCAAAAATAAAATTAGAAAAACCAGACAAGCCATTTAAAGTCGGAATTATAGGAGAGCTTTATAGCCTGATGGAACCTTTCTCAAATTTCTATTTAGAAAAGGAATTGGCAAAAAAGGGAATAGAAGTGCATCGCTTTATTACAGTTTCTAGCATTTTGCACGAAGTTTTTTCTGGCAGAAGATATCTCAATCGCCATATTAAAAATGCAAAGCCATATTTGAAATACCAGCTTGGCGCCCATGGTACTGAAAGTGTAAGCAGGGCAATTAGTCTTATCAAACAAAAATTTGACGGTATTATTCATTTAAAGCCGTTTGGGTGTATGCCAGAGGTTAGCGCCATATCAGCTCTAAACAGAATTTCTAAAGATTATAAATTTCCTATTATATATTTTAGCTTTGACTCCCAAACATCAGAAACAGGCATCAAAACCAGGTTAGAAGCTTTTCATGATATGCTTCTAATGAAAAAAAATAAAACATTTAGTTTGCAGAATAGTTATGCAAAGAAATAAATACAAAAAATTATACATGGGCGTTGATATAGGATCTATATCGACAAAGGCGGTAGTCATCGATGAAAGAAACAATGTTTATGCACAGTCTTATCTTTGGACAGAGGGTAATCCCATAGGGGCGACTAAAAAAGTCTTAAGAGAAATAAAAAGTCAGCTCAATGAAAAAGAGGTAAAAGTTGTTTCGGTGGGTACAACTGGATCAGCCAGAGAACTTATAGGAGTTGTTTTAAATGCTACCTTGGTAAAAAACGAGATTACTGCTCACGCAGTAGGAACACTAGCTTTTCATACAAACGTTAGAACTATTTTGGAAATAGGGGGGCAAGATAGTAAAATAATTATACTTAATCACGGTATAGTTACAGATTATGCCATGAATACTTTATGTGCTGCCGGTACCGGATCTTTTCTTAGCTCTCAGGCAGGGCGTTTAAACATTCCTGTTGAAGAATTTGGAACATATGCTTTGAGATCAAAAAGTCCGACAAAGATTGCGGGCCGTTGCACTGTTTTTGCTGAATCAGATTTGGTGCATAAAGCTCAAATGGGCCACCCGAAAGAGGATATTATCGCTGGTTTGTGCAATTCAATTGTTTACAATTATTTAAATAATATAGGTAAAGGTAAAAATATTCATTCTCCGGTTGTTTTTCAAGGAGGCGTAAGCAAAAATGTAGGTGTTGTCAGATCCTTTGAACAAATTACAGGTCACAAAATAATCGTTGATAAATTGGGGCACTTGATGGGGGCAGTGGGCGTTGCTATTCTTGCCCGTCTGCAGCAAAAAGAACAAGTTTTTGATTTTACTGTAAATGAAATTAGCTATGAAACAGTAGGATTAGAATGTGGCGGATGTGCAAATAATTGTGAGGTTATCTGCGTCTTAAAAGAAGAGAAATTTCTTGATGGTTGGGGAAATCGTTGTGCCGTTGGCACAGAAAGAGTGAAATTAATTTTAAAAATTTAAAAACATGATAAATCCAGAAATGGGTTCGCGGGAGCCCGAAGAGGAAATTCCGCAACAAAAAGCAAAAGAAGGGTTTTTGAGGAGAACCATAGAAGGGACCGTTCAAAGGACGGTTAATGAGTCACGACTACCAAATGAAGAATATGAGAGCACAGTCGGTGTTTACGGGGGAAAGATGAAAGTTGATGAAGAAGGGAAAATGGTTTGGGACAGGAGGGGTATTGTTTCAAAAATTGATAAAGCCGGAGATGCCGTGCTAAGAACCTACGACGAGCATCTTGTTAAGGAGCCGGGTAAGTTATTAAGGAGGCATCCAAGAATTGCCGCAAAAAAGTTTTTTGCTCCGGGTACGAAAAGATATAGAGGAAGCAACGAAGAAGTTGTCGAAAATATTGAAAGACCGGGTCTTTCTGAATTTTACGGACCTCATGAGAACGGAATAGAAATAAAAAAACCAGAGGTTTATGCTCATGGCTTGGCGCTCCAGGATGTTTACAGATCAGATATAATTGAATCAGATAAATTAAAAGCAATAGACAGATTCCATGTGTTGTCCGAAGCTTCAAAATATGTGAGAGAAATACACGACCTGCATGGAGGAATAGGAGAGCTGTTAGTTTCCGATATAATTTTTCAGGAAGACCAAGACGGAAAATTGGGGAAGCCTGTTTTAAACTTGCCCGATATTGTTTTTAACAAAGATAAAATTACAAGCGAGAAAGATAAAAAAACAACGGATATGCTTGATTTTTTATCTAGCGTATTTGTTGAGGAATACAGAAGGTCTCAAAATCTTGAGGATGTTGACAAAGCATTAGACACTATTATAGAAAATTATGGAGACGAGAATGTTGTTTCGCTTGTTGAATCTTTTATAAAAAGAGGAAGACTGACCTTGCAGGGTGATACGGAAGTTTTAAATTTGCCAGAAACCATAACCAAAAAGGCTAGGGGAGTTTTTTCCCAACACAACAAAGCACGACTTGGATCTAAGAAGAATCTCGAAGGAACAATGAAACAAAAAATTATAGGCGCCTGCGCAAAGTTTTTAGAAAAACAAGAAAAATGATTTCTATTATAATACCAACCTTAAATGAGGAAAATTATCTGTCGCTACTTTTGGATTCAATAAAAAAACAGAAATTTTCTGATTACGAACTAATCTTAGCTGATGCTGGCTCTAATGATAAAACCTTGGAAATTGCAAAAAAATATGGCTGTAGGATTATCAAAGGCGGTTTGCCCGCCAAAGGAAGGAACGAAGGGGCAAAAATAGCAAAAGGCGATATTTTTTTCTTTTTGGATGCTGACACCATTTTGCCTGACAATTTTTTTGATAAATCAGCTCTGGAGTTCAACGCGAGAAACCTTGAATTGGCAAGTTTTTGTTTAATACCCCTGCCAAATAATAAAATTTCAGCTTTTTTTCTGAACATTTTTTATAATCAACCAATTATTTTACTAGAAAACGCGTTGCCCCATGCAGCCACGGGTATTTTTGTAAGAAAGGAGCTTTTTGAAAAATTAGGAGGTTTTGACGAAGATGTAAAACTGGCAGAAGATCATTATTTGGCTCGGAGGGCGCAAAAAGTTTTTGGGGCTAGGTTAGGCATTATAAAATCAACGGAAATTTTTGTTTCAGACAGGAGGTTTAAAACAGACGGCTGGGTTGCCACTGGCTTAAAATATATGCTTTGCGAGTTGCACCT
>JBDRST010000009.1:0-3835 GCA_043824525.1 bacterium | reverse complement strand
CGAAAAAAAGGGGTCAGAGTCATTTTTCTTGACATAGAGCGGAAGGAATTTCGAATAAACTAATTGATGAAGATTTTAGCTATCTTGGCTTAGGTAAGACAAATAAAGAAAGACAACTAAAATATAAAAGATTATTTTTAGAAGATATCCCTGATAGAGAATTAAACTTGATTCGTTTTCGTATCCAAAAAAGTGGAGTTATCCACGGGGGATAGACCCTCCTAATACCTTTGAAGGAGGGGTCTTATAGGCAGCGAAAGCTTTATTACTGGGATGTCTAAGAAAGTAAAAAGAAAGCTTGTTGTGATGCCCAGAGGAAGACCTATAAAATCACTCTGACCCCTTTTTGCAGATTAGACTAGTTTATATTATCTGGACGATAACGAAGAGAGAGAAGCAGAGCAATGCTATAAATTAGTAGTAAATAATCATACCTATTATCATAGAGTTCAGACTATGTTTAACTATATTGCTTTTAAGCTGGGAGGAAAATACAATAAGTTGAGAATATAATTTCGCTCATCGTAGCTATCCTTTTCGATAATTGTACATTTATTCGAAATTAGCGATGATGATTTTAGGCGAGGATATGAGATTTTAATATGCTATTTAACAGCTACATTTTTTTATACGCATTTCTGCCGGTAGTATTAGTTGTATATCATATTATTCGGAATAATGAAAAAAAACTGCTATGGCTCACTATCGCGAGTTATTATTTTTATAGTTTTTGGAATGTTAAGCTCGCGTTTCTGATATTGTTTTCTACCGTGATTGATTATGCGGCAGGTGTGCATATTAGTAAATCATCTGACCAGCGTGTAAAAAAAAAGTGGCTTATTGCCTCGATTATTACGAATCTTGGATTATTAGGGTATTTTAAATATTGTAACTTTTTTTTAGAAACCATTAACGCAGCTTTGTCCGCTATAGGTTTTTCCGCGCCACTACCCCATTTTAATATTATTCTTCCTGTTGGTATCTCATTTTATACGTTTCAATCGATGAGCTATACAATTGATTTGTATCGCGGACGAGCTGAGCCGGTCAAAAATTTTATTCATTTTGCTTGCTACATTTCAATGTTTCCACAATTAATTGCAGGGCCAATTGTACGATTCCGTGATATTGCCGCTCAATTACAAGAACGTACCATAGGAGCGGAGAAAATAAAACGAGGTGCTGTATTTTTTATTATTGGGTTAGGAAAAAAGGTGCTTATTGCAGACACAGTAGCGATTATTGCTAACGCATGGTGGGGCATAGAAGGAATTGGCGTATTGGCTGCGTGGGGGGCATTGTTTGCATATTCTCTGCAGATTTATTTTGATTTTTCAGGGTATTCTGATATGGCTTGCGGATTAGGTTATTTTTTGGGATTTGATTTCCCTCAAAATTTCAATTCACCGTACAAAGCGCACAGCATTACTGATTTTTGGCGTAGGTGGCACATGTCTCTTTCCGGATGGTTACGTGATTTTTTATACGTTTCTCTTGGAGGTAATCGCAAAGGATACCTGCGTACCTATGTTAATCTTTTTATTACAATGTTTTTGGGTGGATTGTGGCATGGCGCCAGTTGGACTTTTATAGCGTGGGGGTGTTATCACGGTTTTCTATTGGCAATAGAACGGTTGTGGAAGGATCGTGGTTACCGCATATTTATCCCGCTTGTTTTCCAAACAATGATTACGTATGTATTAGTGCTTTTGGGATGGGTGCTTTTTAGATCAACGTCATTTAGTGAAGCAATCGTCATGTATCGGGCGCTTTTTGGCGTGAACGGTATGGGGGTTATTGCGCAATTGTCTTGTCCGGTGCCGCCATTTGTGTATGTGTTCCTTTACATTATGATGTGGATTACGTTTACACAAAAAAATATATGGGAAATAAGATTTCATTATTCTATTAAGTTTGCATTAGCGCTTAACGGTATTCTCGTTTTGGCAGTATTTGTTATATTGGTTAATTTCCATTCACCATTTTTATATTTTCAGTTTTAAGCATAAACATAGGGTGTTAATAATGCAGTTTGTAAAAAAATATATGTTTATCTATTGTGTTGTAATTGTTTATACTTTTATTTTGTGCGTTGATGTATTATTGCGATTTTCTTCTTCGCCATGGCCGTATTTCAGAGCATGGGAATATATGGGGCGTTCTCAAGCGTTCGGGTCGCAATTCATTGCTAATGGGCGTTTTGAGAAAGAAGGTGTGCGCGGTGAGCTTGCACGTAAAGCCGGCAATGAGCGAATTGCTATGTTAAGAAAAGAGTTAATTTCAACCGATAAATACGGATTTCGTAACAGTAATGTACTCTATGCCCATGCGCAAATTCCTATATTTGTATTCGGTGATTCATTCATGATTGGGGCAGGGGTGGAGGATTCTCAAACATTTCCTTCGCAATTACAGGATGTATTGAATCTTCCTGTGTGTAACGCAGCCACTGGAAATATCGAAGACCTTTTTTCCGGGTATTGTCCAATTCGTACGCATAAACCAAGAATAGTTCTCTTTGGGCTTTTAGAAAAAACTACATATTCATTGTCAGATCGTACTAAGAAAAAATTATCTTCTGATACGAGCAACAATGCTCTCATGCATATTAGGATACTGGGCAAGCGCATCGATCATGCCATTGATAATATTAAAGGTTGGTTTTCTCGTCCGGCATTGCGCCGATGGGCAATGCAATGCAAACGATGTTATTTGGAGAGTTTTTTTGGCGCGTTGTGGCAGAACGTATCAACGCTTCCTGTTCTTGAGGCGACATTGCAAAATGGTGATGCTATGCTTTTTTTTAAACCATCAATAAAAAAACTCAGCGCAGATGAGCTTAAACAACGGCGGCAGGGAGTTAAAGATTATTTTACAGCGCTGAATGATGCATGCTCGAGGAATAATATGTTTTTGGTGGTGGTTTTGATACCAAATAAGTACACCATTTATAAACCTTTTCTGAAACCGGAAGATCAGCTTGACATTACCAAAAACTATCTTGAGCTGGTAGAAAGTGATCTTTTAGAAGAAATGGTTCATGTGGTAAATCTAACGGATATGTTTAGAGAAGGAGCTTGTGGCTACTATGAGATGGGGAAATACATATATTGGCAGGATGGCACACATTGGAACCCTGATGGTATTAAAATCGCCGCGCAAGAGGTGGGATGTTACATTAATGACCGTTTCTATCCTCAGGGTCCAAAGGCTGGTTTAATGTATAACTGGAAATAAATCAAAGAATTAAATAATTTATGAGAAGAAAGAAGAAAAAGGATAAACGCGATGATTTTTTGTCACTTATTCCCAAAGGAGTGGAGAAAATTTTAGATGTGGGCTGCGGTGAGGGAAATCTGAGCATTAAATTAAGAGAAAAAGGCATAGAAGTTGTAGGAATAGAGAGAGATGAAAAATCTTACAATTCTGCGAAAGAAAATATAAATAAAGTATTTTTTGCTGATGTAGAAAAATTTCAATTACCTTTCCCTATAGGATATTTCAATTGTATTATCTATGCTGATATATTGGAGCATCTTATATGCCCTCTTGCGGTTTTAAAAAATCATAGAGATTTTTTAAATGATAGCGGTTATATAATAGCAAGTATTCCAAATATCCGTTATTATAAAATTATGACAAGGCTATTTTTAGGCGGCAGCTGGGATTATGTGGATAAAGGGATATTAGACAGGTCGCATCTTAGATTTTTTACTCTAATTAATATAAAGGAATTATTTGCAGATGCAGGATATGAAATAGTTGAAATTAAGCGTAATTTTGTGGCTTCGCGGGGCTTTAAGGTATTAAATTTTTTCTTATTCAATGGATTGAA
>JBDRST010000008.1:0-15469 GCA_043824525.1 bacterium | reverse complement strand
TTTATTTATTCCCCATGGCCCGGTTGTAATTGAGGGGCTGGCTGCAAAAGATAAAAAAGAAATTTTAGAGTTAGTTTTAGCAGAATTAAACAGTATTGCAAAAGAGGAAAAGGCCAGCTTTATAAGGGTGTCCCCGATTTTCTTGAGAAGCGAAGAAAACGCAAGTATTTTTAATGATTTAGGCTTTAGAGAGTCCCCGATACACGCGCACCCGGAAGTCACCTGGGAATTAGATATTACTTCAGCTGAAAATGATCTACTAATGGGTATGCGGAAAACAACACGGTACCTGATTAGGCAGGCAGAAAAAAATCTCGATATAAAAATAATCAAAAGCACCGACATAAAAGACATAGAATTTTTTAAACCTGTTTATGTAGAAACAGCCAAAAGGCACCACTTTACCGCATTTGCCAATGACTATGTAGAGAAGGAATTAGCTGCGTTTTTAGGAAGCGACCAGATCATGATTTTTTTGGGTGAGTATAAAAATCAGGTTGTATCGGTCGCAATTTTTGTTTTTTGGCAAGATATTTGTTTTTACCATCACTCTGGATCTCTATCAAAACATAATAAAATTCCTGTTTCTTATTTACTGCAGTGGGAAGCCATCAAGGAAGCTAAAAAAAGAGGATGCAAAACCTATAACTTTTGGGGTATTGCGCCAAATATTAAAACTGAAAAAGACGCATCAAAGTCTAAACATCCGTGGGCAGGGCTGTCTCTATTTAAAATGGGATTTGGCGGAGAAAAAAAAGAATATGTTAAAACACAGGACTTTGTTCTATCTAAAAAATATTGGTGGAATTATATAATAGAAAAGATGAGAAAATTTAAACGAAGCCTTTAGGGTTTAAATGTCCTACAGAAAAAAACACGTAAAAACAAAAATTCACAGGATAAGACCAAAAAAATCAATATTGAAGAAATCTTGGTTTTGGATTTTAGTTTTAATATTGCTAGTTATTTCTTCTTTTTTTTATTTTTTGCTTTTTTTCCCGAAGTTTCAGGTAAATAACATAATAATCACAGGTAACCAACAGGTAAATACCGATGATCTCAAGAATTTTGTTTTTAACGCCGCCAACACGAGGTTAATAAATTTTGGAATTCTGAACCTGACAACAAGAAGTATTTTTTTAGTTAAGCTTGACCGGCTGAACCAAGAGATTTTAGAAGAATTTCCCTTAATTGGAAAGGTTAACATAAGCAAGAGTTTTCCTGAAGGCTTGGTTTTGGGTGTTATAGAACGAAAACCCATGGCAGCTTATTGCGTTGACGAAGACTCCGGACCCCGATGTTTCCTAATTGACGAAAACGGAATTTTGTTTGAACAACTTTCAGCAGACCCAGAAAACATTGCTATTGTGAGGCAAGCGTTTGGCGAAAACCGCGTGTTTGTCGGAGAAAAGGCTTTGGAAAAAGATATTGCCAGCATAATTTTAAAAATTCAGAAAAATCTAAAAGATAATTTCCAGATAGATCTAAGGGAGGCGTTGATAACAAGTCCATTGCGTCTTGACGCCACAACAAACGAGAATTGGCAAATATATTTTAATATCAGCGAAAATCCCAGTATTGATTCCCAGCTTATAAAACTTGATTTATTATTAAAAGGAGAAATAACAGCTGAGGCAAGAAAATCCTTGCAGTATATTGATTTAAGGTTTAAGGATAGGGCATTCTACAAATAGCGCCAGATTCAACCTCGCAAAACAAACCGCTGACGGCGGCTTGTTTTGTGTATTTGTAACTGCTCATCCGTCCGAAGCTTCGCCTCTACACCTGTGCACCGGCGCACAGATGTGGCGTCATTGCGAGCCCTGAGGTAGCAGGGCGAAGCAATCTAAACATTGTGCCATTCCCAACTTGATTGGGAATCCTGATTGAGATTGTTTCATCGGCGCTTGATGGCTCAACAGCTGTTGAGCCATCAAGCGCCTCCTCGCAATGACTTCAGATGCGTGAGGAGTTACGATATTAAGCATTGACAGCGCTTCGGTGGTATGGTAATTTAAATCATTGTACATTTCAGATTTTTTTCTTGCCTTGCCTTGTGGCAAGGAACAGAAAAAAACCAAAGTTAAGGAGACAAGCTCATGACGACTAGCGAGAAACTGGAGTTGGAAACTCGGAAACTGGAATTGGAAGACGCTAATTTCCGGGTCAATTCCGATGGCTGGGTAAAGAAAACCAGCCTCGATGGACAGGAATTCATGGAGTCGCCTACTGGCGACATCTGGGAGATTGCCAACTGTAGAGAGTACCCGGAGCTGAACAATGAACAGCTGTTCACTTGGGATGCCGCGATAAGGGAAACCGCAAGGGCTGGGAAAAGGATTCCATCAGACCAGGAGTTTGACAAGCTCCTCAAGACCAAGAATGATATGCCAAATCTGGTCTTCGCCGGCTACCGCAATACTGCTGGGTCGTTCCTCAATCTTTCCAGCGCCGGCACCTTCTGGTCTTCTGTGCAGTCAGGGTCTAATGCCTGGAGACGCTACCTGCATTCCGGCTTCGGCACTGTCTACCGTGCCACTTACAGTAAGGCCTACGGGTTTTCTGTTCGCTGCCTCAAGGACTGATTCGACACTTTGGCTATTTGTCAATTCAATCGTTTTAAACCGCGCAATTTTCAGATTGCGTCAGGGGTTTGAGCAGCCAACTGCTCCCGCGTTGAAACAACGCGGTTTTTTTATGCCAGGCAGTAGAATTTTGGCAGACCGTCCGCTTTGCGGACGGTTATTTGGCAAGCCAGCCAAAATTTCACTACCTGGTATGCATAAAATTCCAAAGGGGTCAACGCCGTTGACCCCTTTGCTCGCCTCCGACGAACACTAAACATCCTTACAACCTCCAGTTTGTAAGGATGTTTAGATTGCCCCGATGCCCAGCGAATATGTTTAAAACCCGTTATTAAACACACAAATAAACCGCTCACCGCGTGTGAGCGGTTTACGGAATAGAGGAAATAGAGGAGTTTAGGGGATGGCTGTACGCCCCAGACGCTGTCTGGGGCGTTCGCTTCCACCCGTTTTCCAGAAACCCCAATTACGCCACATACCTGCTATAGCAGGTATAGGGCGTAATTGGATAAAGAAAAAAATCAAGGAAAAAATGAAGAAGAAAAATAAAGGAACATACAGAAAAGCAGAAAAACCAATAAAAAACATTAAAAACAGAAGCTGGTCAAGACCCGACCTCGACCAAATGAGTCTAGGTCAGACCTCGACCAAATTGGTCGAGGTCGGGTCTTGGCTTTCTTGACTTTTAGATTGCTTCGCTGCGGCTCGCAATGACTTCGGGTGGGTGAGGAGTTACCGGACTGTATTATTGACAAAAAAGCTTAACAGGCATATAAGTATAAAGGAGCTGTTCGTTTCCAGTCGAATACAGAATCCTTTTTGGAGGGCGTTATTATGTGTTCTCAAGCTATGAGCGATGAGCTTGCTACCGCGGGTATCGGAGAACTTGGAAAAAGGGCCTATGATCTTATGATCGAGAATGAGTGGCGTAAAGCAGCGGAAATTTCTTTCGCTCTGGCAAGGTATTATTTAGACCGGGGGATAATGGCAAAGGCTCGGCAATGGGCAGAACAAAGCATTGATTCTTTCAAAAAATGCGATACCAGAAGCGAAGTTGCGTGCGTGCCTCACTATTCGGTAATTGCCGGAATCCAACTACCAGACCGAATACACGAGGGGGTGGTAAAGTCTCGCATTCTGGATAAGTTGGCTTAGTGGCCACGATTGCCATAGGGTAATATCCTAAAGTTCAAAACAGGGCTTTGGGATTTTTTTTTACAAAATCCGGCTCACACCGTGTGAGCCGTAAAAGCCCTATTTTTATGGGGTTATTTTTTCTGAAACCGATAGAAATCCATCAGATAAAATATAAAGCTTTCCAGAATGCTGGATGTAAAATGTTTGAGGATTTATTGTATTTATATTTTTAACGTCGTCTATAATTAATGCTTCAGGGAGGATAACTGCATTTATGTTACCGCGGTAATCTATCTCAGAAATTATAATTTTGTCACCTGATGTAAAAACTATATAATCATTATTCAGCCATTGAAAATTTATTATTTCAAAACCTGAATATAATTTTCCATAACTTTTATCTAAATAAGAGTAAACATATACTTCATCTCCATTCCATAAAATAAGGTTTTTGCTGTCAGGCGAGTTTAAAATTTTATAGTCCCCGGCTGGGGTTCCTAAGCTCTCAAACATTTTTATTGCTGGATTAAACAACAGCACAGAGCTGTTTCCCAGTAAAAAAATCTTTTCTGAAACAACAGTTATTTCATAATCTATGTTTTTACTGATTGCAAGGTCCTTATCGGTTAGGGTTAAGATTAGTCTTCCTGCGGGATCTGACTCAAATAAAGTTCCGCTGACAGACAGCCACAGTATTTTATCTCCGGAGATTGTATACGCTATCAGATTTTTTATAACGGCTTTAGGCACGTTGTTCTTTAAGGAATAAAGCGTTCCGTTTTCTTCATACAAAATTTCGTGGGCATCCCTTGGGTTAAAGTTAATTTGTTGCGAGTTTTTATCTAAATACGGGAGGCGAGTGATTGTCGAAGCTTGCCCTTCACCTTTAGCTAAAGGTGAAGGGTCAAAAAAATAATAAAAAATATCGCCTGAATTTTGTATTTTTATTAATGCTGTAGAGGAGTCTTCAGACCATTTTATTTCTGATATTTTTCCTATTGTACCAATGGAAATTTTTTGTAATTCGTCAGTTTTATTTAGATTAAAATAATTAAGCGTAACGGCCTTTGCAGTAAAGCTGGCTGTAATAATGTTTTGATTATTGGGCGCTATGGAAAAATAATCAATTCCATCTGATATAAGGTTGAACGCTAAAGATTTTTTAAACAATGTTACGTTTTCTAGTTTTGTGACTGTTTTCTCCTGCACCAGCAAAGTTTTAAAATAGTCGTAGTAGCCGTCTTTTTTGACAAAAACGGTGTGATTTTTTGGCAATAAGCTTTGTACAAAAATAGCGTTGGAGAAAATTCCCGGTTTTGCAATAATTTTAGAGTTAATAATAACTTGTTCAGCTGTCGGAAAAGTTCTTACATAAATTCCTCCGGTTTCAACAACCTCTCTTTTTTCAAAATCAAACCTGTAGCCCATGGAATAGGCAACTAAAACCGGCGCTATCGCAAGGAAGCAGATAACGCAAAATAGCAGTATTAAGAGGCGAGTTTTTTTAGTCATTCTTTTTATGATATCTCATATTAGCACAGATATTTTCTAGTTTCCAGATTGTTTATGCTTTCCAGAGCGCCTTTACCCCGTTAGAAATTCTATATAAAATATTATTATCTAACAGGATCGTTATTTGGCTTTTTATCCTATGCAGAAGAATTTCTAACGGGGTTTACAAGAAGATTTTTTTAGACTAAGATTAACAATAAGCCTGTTGCGTAATAAGATTAATAAGCGAAATGAAGTAATTTTGTTTGTAAAATCAGAAAAATAAGGAGGTTTGCCTTGCGGCAAGCTGACGAATTTTTATGATTTTACAAACAAAATTACAAATTGCAGCATGAATCCTTATTACGCAACAGGTTTATTAAACCTTATGGATAAATTTATAATACAAGGACAAAAAATTCTTTCTGGAGAAATTGAGGTTAGGGGTTCAAAAAACGCTGCGGGGCCTTGCTTGGCAGCTTGCCTCTTAACCGACGAGGAATGCGAAATTGATAATCTTCCCTTGATAGAGGATGTTTTTAATATGCTGGAGGTTTTAAAATCCATGGGAGTTAAAGTAGATTTTACTGGTGAACGAAAGGTCCGGATTCACGCCAATAATTTGAACGTATCGGCAATGGATTTTAAAAAAAATTCAAAAACAAGAATTTCTGTTTTATTGTTCGGCTCGTTGATGGCAAGGGTTGGCAGTTTTAAGATTTCAGCACCTGGGGGCGATAAGATTGGATTGCGGCCAATTTCTGTGCACTTAAATGCGCTTAAAAAATTGGGAGCTGAAATTGAAAAACAAGGAGATTTCTATAAAATTGACTGCAAAAAACTTAAGGGATCAGAGATTGTTTTAGGAGAATTTTCTGTTACGGCGACAGAAACACTGATGATGGCCGCTGTTTTAGCAGATGGCAAAACTGTTATAAAGGGAGCTGCGTCAGAACCGCATGTTCAGGATTTAGGCGAAATGCTAAAAAAAATGGGGGCAAAAATTAAAGGACTTAGCGGGCATACCTTGGAGATAGAGGGAGTCAAAAAGCTGCAAGGCGTTTCGCATTCAATTATTTTTGATCCAATAGAGGCGGCAACATTTATTTCAATGGGCGCTGTAGTTCCCGGCAAAATTACTGTTAAAAATGTTTTTCCAGAGCATCTGGACTTATTTTTAGAGAAGATCAAAGAGATAGGGGTTAATTTTGAAATTAAAGGCAACAGCGTTACGGTTTCTTATTCTCCAGAGTTAAATTCCGTAAAGGTGCAGGCGCTTCCGTATCCTGGATTTCCAACGGATTTTTTACCGGTAATTGTTCCTCTCTTAGTTAAAGCAAGAGGTAAAAGCTTAATTCACGACCCTTTGTACGAAAACAGATTTAACTATGTGCAACAGTTAAGAAAAATGGGGGCGGACGTTGAGATTGTTGATCCGCACAGAGCCTTTGTTTTTGGACCGTCGGACCTTTACGGTTTGACAATTGAGTCGTGGGACTTAAGGGCGGGAGCCTGTTTGATTATTGCTGGTATGATGGCAAAAGGGGAGACAGCGATTGAAAATATTTACCAGATTGATAGGGGGTATGAGAAGATAGAAGAGAGGCTACAAGGGATTGGAGCAGACATTAAGAGAGTGAGCGGATAAACGAGAATTTAGAATCTGGAAGTTGGAATTTAGAATAGAATCCGGAATTAAGAATAAAAAAAATGAAAATTCCGAAATTCTAAATTCAAAATTCCATTCTAAATTCAAAATACTAAATTCTAAATTCAAACGTATGTTTAGCAACAAAATCGCCATAGACCTCGGAACTTGTAACTCTCTTGTTTATTTGCAAGGAAAGGGAGTTGTTTTGTATGAGCCGTCGGTTGTGGCTATTTCCTTAGCCGACAACAAAATTTTAGCAGTGGGCGAGGGGGCAAAGGAAATGATTGGCAGAACCCCAGCTGACATTAAGGTTTACAGGCCATTAAAAGATGGCGTCATAGCTGACTACAGAGTGACTCAAGCAATGATGCGTTATTTTATAAATAAAACAACAAGTGGATTTAGGTTTTTAAAACCGGAGCTGGTTATCTCGGTTCCAGCTGGCATAACAAGTACAGAGCGGAGGGCTGTGATAGAGGCGTCCCTTTCCGCTGGAGCTAAGCGGGCCTATGTTGCCAAGGAGCCCATTTTAGCTGCCATTGGGGCTGGCATTCCAATCAATTCGTGCTCCGGAAACATGATAATTAATATCGGAGGAGGAACTTCGGAGGTGGCTGTTATTTCTTTGGGAGGAATTGTCGCGTGGCATTCTATAAGAGTTGCCGGAGATAAAATAGATGCGGCAATAGCAGATTATATTAAAAAAAAGTACAACTTAGCTATCGGCACGCAGTCAGCAGAAGAAATAAAAATAAAAGTTGGAACCGCTCTTCCGCAAAAAGAGTTGAAATTTTTGGAGATACAAGGCAGGGATTTAATTTTAGGACTGCCAAGAAACATTAAAATTTCCAATAACGAGGTTTGCGAGGCGATTTCAGACGTCTTAGCTGAAATCGTAATGACGGCTAAACAGGTTTTATCAGAAACACCCCCTGAGCTTTCAGCTGATATAATGAATAAGGGAATTATAATGGCGGGCGGGGGAGCGCTACTGCCAAAGATTAACGAATTAGTTGCTCAAAGCACCGGAGTCCCATGTTTTGTGGCTGAAGAGCCGTTGTTCTGCGTAGTAAAGGGAACGGGAACGGTTTTAGAACATTTGGACGAATACAAGAAGGTTGTAATGAGTAAAAAATAATTTTATAAAATATGATCGCTGGTCATCAAAAACAATGGAATTTTCTGCAAGGGAAGCTTAAATCAAACCAGCTAGCGCACGCGTATTTGTTTACGGGAGCTGAACAAACCGGAAAAAAATTATTTGCAAAAGAATTTATTAAATACATTAACTGTTTGGATAGATTGAGTCAACCCGCCACTACCAGTTCACCTGCGGGAGAATGGTGTGGGGGCAAGTGCACAAGTTGCCAAATGATAGAAAAGGAGAGTTTCCCAGATTTTGAGATGGTCAAACCCGAAGATGGTAAGGAAATCCAAATTATAAAAATACGGCAGATACAAAATTTTTTAAAATATAAATCGTATTACGGTTCCTTTAAAACGGTTATAATTGAAAATGCGGATAAAATGAATCAGGAGGCGCAGGGCTGTTTTTTAAAGACGCTTGAGGAGCCAAAAGGAAAGACTTTGATCATACTGGTCACCTCAAAACCCGACATGCTTCTGCCAACCATATTTTCAAGATGCCAAACAGTAAAATTTTTTGGGCGGGGCAGCTTGACCAAAGAAAAGTCAGATGAGCAGAATAAAATTCTTTCTGAGCTACTGGGCGTATTAAGCGGAAACCTTGCTGAAAAATTCAAATATGTAAAATCTTTGGACGCGGATCAAAACAAGCTTGCTAAAATTTTGGAGGCGATGCAAAATTATTTTAGATATTTGCTATTTATAAAATCAGGAGTAGGAGCGCAGGGGGAGCAGGCATCTTTGCCCAAAGCTCCAGGATTTATTCAGAATTATACTTTAGCAAAAGTAAAAAAAAACATAAGACTAATTGAAGATATAAACAATAGGCTTACTTTTACAAACATTAATCCGAAGATTGCGTTAGAGGTATTATTAATGGAGATGTAAAATTAAGACTCCAAATTTAATTATGAATTATAAAGATTTTATTACCGGAGTTAAGCCAGAATTTGAAAAAGCTTTCCAGTTTTTAGAAGGGGAGATGGCAAAAATACGCATCTCGCGAGCTAGCCCCGCCCTAATTGAAGACATTGAGGTGAATGCTTTTGGCTCAAAGTTTGCCTTAAAACAACTGGGAGCGATTTCTGCTCCGCAGACAAACCAGATAGTCATACAGCCATGGGATACCTCATATATAGAGCCTATAGAAAAAGCGATTTCTCAGTCAGGACTCGGTATGTCCGTTGCAGTAGACAAAAACCTTATAAGGTTGAGTCTGCCCTTGCTTACAGAAGAATATAGGCAGGCGTTAAGCAAAACTTTGAACGAAAAAGCGGAACAAACAAAACAAACAATTAGACGTCAAAGAGAGGACGCGTGGAATAAAATACAGGCGGCTCAAAAAGCTAAAGAAATTTCAGAGGACGATAAATTCCATGGCAAAGACGATCTGCAAAAAGTAGTTGATGAATACAACGAAAAGATAAAAAAATTAGTCGAAAAAAAGAAAAACGAACTAGCCTAAAATTTTAATATATGTTATTTTCCTCCATTTTAGTTTTAATAATTGCGCTTCTCAGTTTAGTTGCCTTGATGATTGTCCATGAGTTTGGGCATTTTATTATTGCCAAAAAATTTGGGGTAAGAGTTGATGAATTCGGGATTGGATATCCCCCAAGAATTTTTGGAAAAAAAATTGGAGAAACAATTTATTCTGTAAATCTTTTACCTTTAGGGGCATTTGTTAGAATTTACGGGGAGGAAGGCGGCATTGATGACTACAGGAGTTTTGCAAATCTTAAAATATGGAAAAGAGTGCTGATTGTAATCGGAGGCGTGGCTGCCTTTTGGATAGCCTCCCTAATTATTTTTTCTGTTGTTTTTGCAATGGGAGCTGATATTCCAATAGGAGACCAGGATGTTCCCGGCTTGACTAATCCTCAGGTAAAAATAATAATGGTTTCTGCAAATTCTCCTGCCGCAGAAGCCGGGCTAAAGCCTACCGATACTATAAAAGAGGTTAAAACAGGAGAATCTATAATCCAAATCAATAAAATCAGCGATTTTCAAAAAATTACAGAAGAAAATAAGGGAAACGAGATTTCCGTGGTTGTAGAAAGAGAAGGGAAGGATATAAGCTTTAATCTCGTCCCAAGAATTTCTCCTCCGGCCGGCGAAGGTTCAGTAGGAATAGGGTTAGACAGAATGGCCACTCTTATTAAAAAACATCCGTGGTATTTGGCTCCTGTTCAGGGCGCGATTTACACATGGCAGACAACAGCAAACGCTTTGGCTGGTCTTTATCAGGTTCTTTTAAATTTGGTCTCTGGAAAAGGGGCTCCAGAAGGAGCGTCGTTTGCTGGGCCATTGGGAATTACTGTATTTTTGGCAAATGCTGCCAGCTACGGCCCCGGATTTTTTCTATATTTTATCGGTTTAATTTCTGTTTTTGTTGCTATTTTTAATTTATTTCCCATACCAGCCCTAGACGGCGGAAAATTAGTTTTTCTATTGATTGAAAAACTAAAAGGCAGGCCGGTTTCAGCAAAAATTGAACAAAACATAACAGTGGTATTTTTTTTGATACTGATTGCTTTGTCAATTTTTGTAACTATAAAATTTGATATTCCCCGGTTTACAGATTTTTTAAAATCAAGCCTTCAAAGATAAAGTAGGACAACAGGTTAACTATTCCAATGTTCTCAAGAACATTGGAATAAGAAAGGAAACATATTATAATAGACCTATTATACCTTGAATTACGAAATGCCGCGCAAAACGCTTTTTCAGGTCTTTTTTCCAAATTTTGGCTAAAAATTCGCTAAAGCTCGTCGGATTACCCCTGCGGGTAGTCCTCCTCCCTTTATCTAATTTTTATCTCAAAATTTGAAAAAAATCCCAAGAAAGCATTTCGTAATTCAAGGTATTATAATAAATAATAATTAGTCTACCGTGGAAAATAAAAGTTATTATCAATTGGAAAGGATTATCAGGGGCGTTGCTAATCATCGAAGAATTGAGATTCTGGAATTATTGAGGAAACAACCAGAGCTTTCGTTAATTGATATTTCTAAAATTTTGAATGTTAATTTTAAAACAATATCCGAGCACATCAGAAGACTAGCGACGGCGGGTTTCGTTTTAAAAAGATCAGACGGCTCAAGCGTCCGTCACAGGATTACAATTAGGGGGCTGGCTACTCTTAAGTTCTTGAGAACATTAGAATAGTTTTTATAAGATTAAATAAAAAAATATGTTACAGTCTAAACTTTTTTATAAAACAACTAAAGAGAAGTCAGCGGACACGGAGGCCGTGTCTCACGGTTTGCTTGTGCGGGCTGGATTTGTCGACCAACTAATGGCAGGGGTTTACACTTTTTTGCCTTTGGGCTTTAGGGTTTTTAAAAAAATTGAAAATATTATCAGGAAAAATATGCAGGCAGTGGAAGGGCAGGAAATGTTAATGCCTACCTTAAACCCAAAAGAAAATTGGCAAAAAACCGGCAGGTGGGACAATCTAGATATTCTTTTTAAATTAAAGGGAGCTGGTGAAAAGGAGTATGCTTTAGCTCCAACGCACGAGGAGGTCATTTCTCCGCTGGCAAAAAAAATTATTTTATCTTATAAAGACCTGCCGTTTTATGTTTTTCATATACAGAATAAATTTAGGAACGAACTTAGGGCAAAATCTGGAATTTTAAGGACCAGGGAATTTATGATGAAGGATTTATATTCTTTTCATGCGACGCAAGATGACTTGGATAAATATTATGAAAAAGTTACAAAAGCATATTTTAATATTTTTAAGGAATGCGGAATATTCAAAGGAGGAAAAACCCCGCTAACTTATCGGACATTAGCGTCGGGTGGAAGTTTTTCAAAATATTCCGATGAGTTCCAAACAGCCACAGATGCTGGAGAAGACATAATTTACATTTGCAAAAATTGCGCCTTAGCTGTTAACAAGGAAATAAAGCAAGAAACAAAAGAATGCCCAAATTGTAAAAAAACTGAGTTTGAAGAAAAAAAAGCAGTTGAAGTTGGAAATATTTTTAAATTGGGAACAAAGTTTTCAGTTCCTTTTGATTTGAACTTTAAGGATAAAAATGGCTCTGAAAAACCGGTCTTTATGGGTTGCTATGGGATTGGGTTAGGACGCCTTATGGGAACAGTAGTTGAAGTAAACCACGACGACAAAGGAATTATTTGGCCAAAGGAAATAGCGCCGTTCTTGGTTCATTTAATCGGAGTTGAAAAAAGTCCAAAAGTAATAAAAGCTACAGAAAAGTTATACGCAAGTTTATCCCGATTGCAAAGTCCCGACGGAGTCGTGGACTCACGGAGAAATCGGAGCAATCGAGGATCCTCGACAGCTATGATGTCGGGACTTGAAAAAAATATTGATGTATTATACGACGATAGGCAGGATAAAACCGTTGGAGAAAAATTTGCGGAAGCAGATTTAATTGGGATTCCTTATCGGATTGTTGTGTCGGAGAAAACATTGGCAAAAGATTCAGTGGAAGTAAAGGAAAGAAGCAAAAGCGCGGTAAAGCTGGTGAAGACAAAACAATTAAAAATTGAAAACTTGGTCTAATGTTTAATAAGCTTTTCTCATTTTTATCTGTTGACATGGCAATTGATTTGGGCACTGCCAATTCTTTGGTTTATGTGAAAGACAGGGGGATAATAATAAACGAACCGTCGGTGGTGGCAGTAAACAATAAAACCGGACAGATTTTAGCTATTGGAGAAGAGGCAAAAAAAATGGTGGGCAGGACGCCAGCTTACATTTCAGCTACAAGGCCCTTGGTCAGCGGGGTTATTTCTGATTTTGAGGTTACAGAGCAAATGCTAAAATATTTTATTGAAAAAGCTGCTTCATCCGGGAAAAAAGTATTCGGCTTAGGCCATATGCCTCGGGTAATTATTGGTATTCCATGCGGGGTCACGGAAGTTGAAAAAAAAGCAGTTAGGGACGCAGCAAAAAATTCTGGCGCCAGAACAGTATTTTTAATTGAGGAACCTTTGGCATCTGCCATAGGAGCCAAACTTCCAATTCAGGACGCGGGTGGAAATTTTATTGTTGACATTGGAGGAGGCACAACAGAGGTGGCTGTAATATCTTTGGGAGGAATTGTGGTTTACCGGAGCTTAAGGGTTGCTGGAGATAAATTAAACGATGACGTTGTGCAGTTTGCGCAAAAAGAATACAAGCTTTTAATTGGGGAAAGAACAGCTGAAGCAATTAAAATAAACATTGGTTCTGCCATGCCTTTGAAGGAAAAAAAGGAAATGCCTATGCGTGGAAGAAACCTTGTAACCGGACTTCCAGAAGAAGTGGTTGTGTTTAATGATGATATTCAAAGAGCTTTAGATCGTTCGGTAAAGCAAATTATCGCGGCAATCAAGGCAACAATCGAGGAAACTCCGCCCGAGCTTTTAGCTGACGTAATGTCTAACGGAATTTATTTGGCTGGTGGTGGCTCTTTGTTGCGTGGCCTTGACGCCTTGATTTCTAAAGAAACAAAAATGCCTTGTAAAATTATTGATGACCCTTTGACATCTGTGGTTAGAGGGGCCGGAATTGCTTTAGAAAATATAGAGACACTGGCAGACGTGATGTCAAAAGACGAGGAAGAAATGATGCCAGTTTAGTTTGTAGTTTGTAGCTCGCCCCCACACCAAAGTTTCCACTGAAACTTATGGCGTGGGGGTAAATAGTTTGTAGAATTTTAAAAAACGGCGGGTTTGAAATCCGCTGTTTTAGTTGCTACTTACACATATAAGCAGCACCCCACACCAATTTCAGCCTTGTTTGTGGATATCCGATATTGAAAGGCGAAGCGCCTTCGGCTGTCATCGGTAATAACCCAGGCTTATACGTAAAATTGGTGAAGGGGTTTCGCGGCGGAGAGGAAAAATTGTATTCCGCCGCTCAAAAAAAAGAGCCCGGTTCGCATTTTATTTGCTACATTGAGTTGCATTAAATTTCGCTTACGATACTTTTTATTCTGCTATAGCAGAATAAAAAGTATTTAATTGATGCAAAAAAAGAGCCCGATTCGCATATCGATTTCTGGTTAGAATGGCCAAAACTTCAAGGTAAATAATAGGAACATTAAATATACGCATTGTCAATCTACACACTGGTAAATATTTTTGTTATCATTAATAAATGATTTCAAAAGAAGAGGTGCAACACATCGCAAAATTAGCGAGGCTGGAATTAACTGAAAAGGAAATAGAAAAAATGCAGAAAAATCTGTCGGAAATTTTAGATTATTTTGATTTGCTAAAGAAAGCGCCCTCACCCGCCAAAATTTTACGAGAACAAAATTTAGGCGAGCAAGCCCAACATCTTCGTAAGGACGAAGCAAAACATAGCCAGTTAGCAGATGAGATTATTGGAGCTGTTCCCGATAAAAAAGATGACTATATCAAAGTGAAAACAATTTTTTGATGGATTTGACCACCCTAACAATCAAACAATCCCATGAAGGCCTTAAAAAAAAGGAGTTTTCTTCTGTTGAATTAACTAAAGCTTATTTAGAGAATATCAAAAAGTCTGATAAAGATTTAAATGCTTTTTTATCTGTGACTGAAGACTTGGCGATGTCTGAGGCCGAGGAAGCTGACCAAAAGATTGCATCGGGAAATTTTGGAGAGTTAACCGGTATTCCGTGCGCCATAAAAGACGCAATTTTGGTCTCGTCCCCCACTAATTTTGAACCAGAGAGCAGAAAACTAAATTTAAGGAAAGCAAATTCAAAATTAGTGGGGGATAAAGGGATAAAATGTACTGCTGGCTCAAAAATTTTGGAAAACTATATAGCCCCTTATGACGCAACTGTTATTAAAAAATTAAAAGAGCAGGGGAGTGTAATTTTAGGAAAAACAAACACGGATGAATTTACAATGGGTTCCTCTACCGAAAACTCTGCGTTTGGCGTGACAAAAAACCCGTATGACAAAACCAGGGTTGCTGGCGGTAGTTCGGGCGGGTCAGCAGCAGCTGTTGCAGCAAACGAAGCTTGTTATGCATTGGGTTCAGATACCGGGGGCTCAATAAGGCAGCCAGCCTCCTTTTGCGGAGTTGTTGGATTATGCCCAACATATGGAGCAGTTTCCCGCTTTGGGTTAATTGCTCATGCCTCCTCATTTGATCAAATTGGACCTCTTGCTAAAAACGTTGAGGATGCAAAAATTATTTTTAAGGCAATTTCTGGAAAAGACAAGATGGACGCAACATCTGCTGATTATATTTATGAAGACTCTGAAGTAAATTTTAAAGGTTTAAAAATTGGAATTCCAAAAGACTATTTTTTCCCGACATATCGTGGATCCTCGCAAAGCGGGACTCAAGGAATTGAGCCGGAAGTTGAAAAAATAATTCGAGGCGCTATAAAAAAGGCAGAAGAGGCAGGGGCAAAAATTAATGAGATGAGCTTGCCAAGTTCAGAGTACGCATTAGCTTGCTATTATATACTTGGTTCGTCAGAAATATCAGCTAATTTAG
>JBDRST010000007.1:0-11179 GCA_043824525.1 bacterium | reverse complement strand
TTTTTTGTTAACATTCCCATAATAGCAGTCCTCAAAACCTCCTTCGGCCCCTTCTTGTCTAAAAACTCTCTTAATGTTGCTTTTTTCATATTTCCAAGGTATCCGGTAAAACGAAAATAATTTTTGTTTTGCAGTTTATTTCCAGTGAATCTCATCTTATCTATGTTTTTAACAACAACTGTGTCGCCCATGTCTTTATATGGAACAAAATCAGGTTTATTTTTACCGCGCAATAAAACAGCAACCTCCACGGCAAGACGCCCCAAACTCTTTCCCGCTGCATCAACTATATAATTTTGTCGTTTAATTATTTCCATACCGTTTTATTTAGAATTTGGAATTTAGTATTTTGAATTTGGAATGGAATTCTGAATTATAGAATAGAAGCTTTCGTTTAGTTTATTCTCAATTCTCTATTCTATTCCAAGTTCCAGTTTCGAAATTCTAGATTCTCGTTTTACTTCACTAACTCGATAATCACCATATTGGCTCCATCTGAACCGCGGGGGCCCAATTTTACAATTCTTGTATATCCGCCATTTTTTTCTTTGTAGCGTGGGGATAATTCATCAAATACCTTTTTTGTTATTTTGGGAATTAAATTTTGGGCTAATATCCTACGGTTTGAAACGGTGTCATTTTTTGCTCTAGTAATCATCTTCTCTACTATCGGCCTTAATTCCTTGGCCTTTGCTTCAGTGGTTTTTATTTTTTCGTGTAGGAAAAAATTATTAGCTAATGACTTAAAAAGCTGTTTTCTTGGTCCTATTTTCCTAGATAATTTTCTTCCTTTGTTGCGCTTTCTCATATCAGTATCAATCCGATAAAATCCGCATAAATCCGTGTTCTGGGTTAGATAAGTAAAATAAACACTGATTTATACTGATGACGGCTGATTTACGCGGATAAACCTTATTCTGATTTTAATTCTAATCCAATTTTTTTAAGTTTTCTTTTTATTTCCTTTATCGCAGCTTCCCCCATGCCTTCCAGCTCTAATAGGCTTTTTTCTGATTTTCTGGCTATTCCGCCCGCGGTTTTAATGCCATTGTTTAACAGGGCGTTAAGGGTTCTGCCGGTTAACTTTAATTCTTCAACGGTGGTTTTAGATGAATCTGACCCATCTTTTTCTTCCTTGTTTTTTATAGTTTCTGCGAGTGAAGGTGCCTCGCCGGCTTTTCCTTCAAAAATAATATTGAAATGTTTTATTAAAATTTCGCAAGCCTCAAAAAATGCTTCCTCTGGTGTAATTGAACCGTCAGTCTCAATTTCCAAGCCCAGCTTATCAAAATCTGTTCTATCTCCGACACGCATATTTTCAACTTGAAAATTTACATTTTTTATTGGCGTGAATATCGCGTCCGTTGCAATTGAGCCGATTTCCAGCTTCCCACCCGTTAACAGATTTTTTACCTGGTCCTTTGGCACATATCCAATGCCCTTCTGAATTATAATTTCAATTTCCATCTCTGTTTTTTTATCCGTTATTGTGGCTATGTGCAAATCTGGGTTTACCAGTTTTACCTGAGAAGGGCACTTAAAGTCAGCGCCAGTTACCTTTCCTTCTCCTTTTACTTTTAGCGCAATTTTTTGCCTGTCGCCCTCAAAAATCTTAAAACGCAAATTCTTTATATTTAAAATTATCATTATTGTGTCTTCTAAAACTCCGGATATTGTTGAAAATTCGTGAGCTGCCCCTTTAATCTTAACCTCAGTTACAGCCGCTCCCTGCAACGACGTCAATAAAACTCTTCTTAGAGCGTTTCCAATGGTAACACCGTAGCCAGGATACAATCCTTCTACCTCAAAAATCGCTTGATTTTTCTTTTTCTGTGTTACTTTTGGCGGGAGTGGAAAAGAAATCATATGTTACTACGAAATTACTAATCTGTACGAATATACTAATTAGTTATTCGTATATTAGTAAATATTCGTAATTTAGTAGTTTATCTTGAATAGAACTCAAATATTAAAGAAATTTCTGCGGGAGGTTTAACCTCATCTAAACTGGGCTCGCCTATGGTTTTTGCCTCAAGCTTTTCTTTATTAAACTGGAGCCAAGCCGGTGATTCTTGCTTTTTTAACGAAACCAGTACACTTTTTATGGCTCCCTTCTGTTTTTTGCTTTCCTTTACTGCGATAACGTCGTCTTTTTTGACCTCGTAGGATGGGATGTTAACTGGCTTCCCGTTTACTAAAAAATAACCGTGGGAAACAAGCTGTCTTGCCTGCGCCCGAGACTTGGCAAAGCCCAGACGAAAAATAGTATTGTCCAGTCTTTTTTCTAATCTTCTTATAAGTTCTGCTGACACGTCATCAACCTTTCCCATTTTTGCCAAACTTTCTTCTACATATCTTTTAAATTGCCTTTCTGAAAGACCATACCATTTTTTTAGAGTTTGCTTTTCATCTAATGACTTTTTATACTCTGAGGGAGCTCCGCCTCTTTTCTTTTTCTGGGGGCCAGGAGCGTAGGCTCTTTTTACCATCGCGCACTTAGCTGAAAAACAACGATCTCCTTTCAAAAAAAGTTTTTGTCCCAACCGCCTACAAGTTTTACACTGGTCGTATTGCATAATCGCTTCGCTCAAATTTAAAATTAAAAAATCAAAATGAAAAATTATGGTATCGCCTGCGGGCGATAATTTTATAATTTAAAATTGTCATTTTGTCCCGACTTCGTCGAGGATTCTCGATGGAATCGGAACATTTTGATATTTGCATTTTACATTTTAGACCCTTCGGGTCTTTTTTGGCCTGCATCCGTTATGTGGAATCGGAGTTACGTCTCTTATCGAAACAACGTTTAAGCCCTGCCCCACTAAAGTCCTCACTGCAGATTCCCTACCGGCTCCAATTCCCCTAACTAAAACTTCTACTTTTTCAATGCCTAATTTTTTACAAATATTTGCTAAAGCTTCAGATACCTTTGAAGAGGCAAAAGAAGTGGCCTTTTTAGTTCCCTTGAATCCTACTGATCCAGCTGATTTCCAAGCTAAAACCTGCCCCTTTGAATTTGTGAGGGTTAACATTGTGTTGTTATAAGAAGAGGATACGTAAATCTTGCCTTCCCTGACTCGTGCCGCAGTTGATTTTATCTGGGTATCTTTGCTGACTTTTTGGTCAACTCTCTCTTGATCTTTTATCTGGTCCTCTTGGTTTGATTGTATAATATGCTTTTTTCCCATGCGAATGAAATGCGAATGAAATGAGCACCCCGCCCTCTAAGCTCTATGTCCGTGTTCTGTGACAGAACTTACAGCATAGAGGGCGGGGTTAACTCGCTTTGCTCGTTATTTTGACGCTGCTGCTGCCTTACGTCCCGACCCCATTGTTTTTCGGACGTTTCCCCTTACTGTCCTGTTGTTAGTTTTTGTTCTCTGGCCTCTTACAGGCAACCCTTTGCTGTGCCTCATCCCCCGCCAGGCACCCACGTCTTTTAATCTTTTAATATTTATCATTATCTGCCTCCTTAAATCTCCTTCAATCTTATAATTTTTTTCAATATATTCCTTTAAGCTGTTTACTTCCGCGGGCGATAAATCCGAAGCTTTTTTGTTTATGTCTATTTTCAATTCATTCAAAATTTTCTTACTCAAATGCCTGCCTATTCCGTAAACATAGGTTAAAGAGATTTCTATTCTTTTATTTTCGGGTATGTTTACCCCAGCTATTCGTGGCATTCTTCATAAAACATAGAACATGGAACATGGAACAAACGACGATGTTTTTGTTATGTGTTCCATGTTACGTGTTCCATGTCGTTATCCCTGACGTTGTTTGTGCTTTGGATTTTTTTTACAAATGACATAAATACAGCCCTCTCTTCTGATGATTTTGCAGTCCTTGCACATTTTTTTTATTGATGACCGTACTTTCATAAATTTCTAATTTCTAATTTCTAATTTCTAATAAATCTCTAATAACTAATTTATAAACAAAACGGCTGAGCCGTCATTAAAAATTAATAAATTGAAAATTTAATAAAAATTGAAAATTAGAAATTGAAAATTACTTGAGTCGATATACTATCCTTCCCTTACTGTCGTCATACGGAGTCATTTCCAATAAAACCTTATCTCCTGGCAGGATGGTAATTCTATGCATTCTCATTTTACCGGAGAGGAACCCTAAAATTTCCTTTTCGTCATCTAACACTACCTTAAAAAAGGCATTTGGTAAAGCCTCTATTACCCTCCCCTCTCTTTTTACGATTTGCTTATCCCGACTTCGTCGAGGATCCTCGGCGGCTTTGCCGCCGGGATTTTTTTCTTCTTTAGGAACCATTTTTTATATACAAATATACAATTTTATATTTTAGCAAATTAAACCAAGATAGTCAACCCTTCACCGCTCCGTCAGTGCTTCGTTGCGCTAACCTAGACCCGTTGCGTATACTTTCTCCACAAATACGTGCTTGGGTATGACCGTTATTCAAACTTCAAATTCACATTGATCGCTTTTTGGTTTTTTGGGGCTTTAGAAACCCAGAATGGCCAAAGCTTAACTTCAGTTTTAGAAAGCTCCTCCCCCAAAATGCTCTTTATGGTTTCATTTATTTGCTTAGCGCTTTTTCCGGCTAAGGTTAGAGATACAGAATTCTTATCAATGCCTTTATAGGTTCCAGAGGAAAAGTTAAGATTAAGAGTCATTGTGCCTTCTGAAGTATCAGCTGAAGCCACAGAATAATCTGTGCTTAAGCTGCTATCCAACAATGTTTTTCCATCTGGCATTTCAGAAATAATATATTTTTTTGCAAATTCTTCTAAGTCCGATTTTTTAAACCCTATAACGGAATATTTAATGGTTGCTTCATACTTAAAATTATCAGCCACTGTTCCGGATTTTGTTTGAGTTCCAGCTCCGGTAATTTCAGAGGAAGCTGCCTCGTCTAACAACACATAGTCAGAAGGAATTTGTTTTTTCAAATCAGATGAAGCTTCCGATGCAAGCTTCTCAACTAAGGCGTCTTTAGCTGACTGGATATCGTTGTCAGTTACTTTTTTTATATCGCCAGTATAGCCCCCAGACATTGCGCTATCAGAGGAAGCATATACGCTATAATAGAAGGCGGTGCCTTTTAGCCCGGGAACGGAAAAATTTGAAGCAGAAATATTATAGCTATCCCCGCCTTCAGCAGCCTGAACCTTAACCCTTACGGACCCTGGCGTAACCTTGCCTCCGCTTTTTTTAGCAGCCGGAATTACAACTCTGTCGGGCGCCCTAAAAAGTTTTCCAGAATCAGACAAAAAATGCGTTCCTGCCCTAAAAGTAACGGTCTGTGGAGGATCATATTTATTATAAACTGTTATGGTTCCCTCTGCTCTTCCGGTATCAGAAGCATTGCCAGTGGCCAGGAAATCTTCAGCCAATGTTTTTGAAATTCCAAAGCTTTGGGCAGGAATTATGCCATCTGCGACATCCGTTAGGTTAGCTGACGTGTCCGCGGTTATCGTTTGCTGGAAGCTTAAGGTTTCAACTTTTGGCCATATATCCACATTGGCCCTTGGAAGTTTAAAAAATAAATAACCGCACAATATCAATAAAACCGCTGCTCCGCCGATTGAAAGTGGCATCCAAATGGAACGGGCTTGTTTGTCGCGTCTTGAATTACTGCGCCCCCCCGCCTTCCGGGAAGAATTAATTTTCTCCTCCTTAAGATATTCTTTTACTTCGCTTTCAATTTTACGCGCCAATTTCGGCGGTATAACATCGTAAACTTTTTTTGGCATGCGAACATAGTGAGCACCCCGCCCTCTAAGCTGTTATTAAAAGGCGAGATGGTCGAACTTTATTATTTAATTATATGAACCTTCCCTGCCCGAACAAATAGCATAGAGGGCGGGGTTTTCGCCCGCTATTGCGGGCTCAATATTGCCCTAATCCTCCTTACTCCTGATGAGGAACTTTCTTCTTTGGTAATTTTAAAGTGTCCCAAAATACCCGTCCTATCAACATGCGGTCCACCACAAATTTCACGGCTTACAACATTGTCCCCATCGCCCACGGTGTAAACCTTTACAGTTTGGCCGTACTTTGATTCAAAAACGCCCATGGCGTCTAATTCCTTGGCCTTTTCTAACGTCATTTCTTCACAGCTAACAGGCAGGTCTTTTTCTATTATACCATTTACAAAATTTTCTACATCCCCTATTTGTCCACTGCTCATTTTTTCCTTGTAGGTAAAGTCAAACCTCAACCTTTCAGCTGTAATATTACTTCCCTTTTGCACAACATGATCTCCCAAAACTTTTCTTAGCCCAGCCAACATCAAATGGGCAGCTGTATGCAATTTTGTTGTCTGCTCTAAAGTATCTGCCAACCCGCCTTTAAACATACCAGCCGAAGCAGTCCTTGAAAGTTCTTGATGTTTTCCAAGCTCTTTTTTAAATTCTTTAACATCAACCTTAATACCTTTTTCTTTTGCCAATTCCTCAGTTATTTCAATCGGAAAACCATACGTCTGGTAGAGATTAAACGCATCTTTGCCTGAGACATTAGACAATTTTTCAAATTCTCTTAATCCGTTTTCCAAGGTTTTCTCAAATTTCTCTTCTTCTTTATTTAACTGATCAAAAATAAAATCTTTATTATTTATTATTTCAGGGTAAACATCGCCCATTGTATCAATTACAGCTTGTGCGATTTTTGAACAAAATTTCCGTTCAATGCCAATTTGCCTTCCGTGCCGTATAGCTCTGCGGATTAATCTTCTTAGAATATAACCTCGCTCAATATTGGACGGCTCGATGTGTTCCGCCAAAATAAAGGTTGCTGCCTTTAAATGGTCTAAAATTATTCTTTCACTAATCGGATTTTCTTTTTTTAGAAGCTCGTGCAGTTTTTGGTGGGACTTTTCAAATAAATCTGTATGAAAAATGTTTTCAGCACTATTAATAACTGCTAAAATTCTTTCTAAGCCCATTCCTGTATCAATCCCCGGAGTCTTTAATGGCTCTAGTTTTTTGTCTTTTAAACAATAATATTGGTTAAAAACAATATTCCAAATTTCAATGCTTGTGCTGAGCGAATCCGAAGTGCCGCCAGAATAAATTTCAGTTGTTGGACCGCATGGGCCTTCTTCTCCAGTGGGTCCCCAAAAATTTTCTTGTTTATTTTCGTATCTTAAGTTTCCTTTTTCTTCTGAAAATCCTAATTCTCCCCACGCTTTAGCTGATTCTTCGTCTCTGGGAGTATTTTTGTCCCCCTCAAAAACAGTAACATAATCAATTTTTATATTTAATTCATCTAAAAATTCCTTTGCCAGTTTTATGGCTTCCTTTTTAAAATATCCGCCAAAAGAAAAATTACCCAACATTTCAAAAAATGTCAGGTGTCCTTCATCTCCTACTTCTTCAATATCTGAAACTCTCAAGCATTTTTGAGACGTCGCAACATTATCTCCATATGGAGACTTTTCTGAAAAATAATAGGGCTTAAATTGTTGCATTCCTGCAGTTGTAAATAAAACAGTCTGGTCTGATGTAACAAGTGAAGAAGAAGGCACAATTTTATGCCCCTTTTCCTCAAAAAAATCTAAAAACTTCTGACGCAATTCAGCTGAGTCCATGATTTTATTATTTTACAACATAAAAAACCTGAACGCAACAACCCTTTTTCCTTGATGGCTCAGGCCTATGGAGGCCTGAGCCATCAAAATTAAGGCAATTAAAAAGCCTCCAGTACTGCCCTAAGGGAGCAGGACTCCATAAGGCTTTTGCAATATTGTAAGCCTGTTGCGTAATAAGAATTTATGCTGTGCCGATTTCACCGAGCATCCTCGATTTCATCGGGACAATTTGTAATTTTGCTTATTAATCTTATTACGCAACAGGCTTATTATATCAGCTTCTTCTTATTTGAATAAATGGTCGGAAATTTCACTGCAGTGAAATTTCCGACCACGTGTAAGTCCAAACCTTACTTGTAAAGTGTCCGATCGGACACTTTACAAGTAAATATAAAATACAAGAAAAAAGACCCCTGGGCAAAACCATAAGGTCCTTTTATCAAATATAATATAAACGAAAAACGCCGGGTTTCCGGCGTTCACTCTACAAACTACTCACTGCCAACTACAAACTAAGTATATCGGTCCGCTACCACGGTTGCTGCAAACGACTGGGGTTTTATGCGGGCTTCAAAGCCGTTGCTTTTTATAAGCCCAATCACTTCTTTTACCATTTCTCTTGTTTTTCCCTTCTCCCCTACATCAGCATGAATATATTGAAACTGATATTTTAAACCCAGTTTATTCTCTTTCTCTAGAACCTCTCGTAAAGATAATGCCAATTCGCAGGATAAATAAACTTCCTGCAAAATTCTATTTTTCCAAAAAACAAATTTTTTCAAAAATTTATCATCGTACTGCATTTTTTTTAAAAAAAATCTTCCGCCAGCTCCCGTTCTTAAAACAACAATTGCTATTGGAAAAAACGGTTTGTCTGAGGAAGGCGAATCGCACCCAACCACAACTTCATACTGGTATTCTGGCAACTCTTGCATATAACCAAAAATCTCTTTTGTTACCTCTTCTATGTTAAGATTTCCTTTGCTTGGGCTAAAAAAATGTCCGCTGTTTAATATATTGTTGTCTGACATAATAACTTACCATAACAAAAAAGACTGACTCGGTCAATCTTTCAAAAACTGGAAATCTGACAGGTCTCGGAGACCTGTCAAGCTCTACTTTACTCTGCAGACTTTATTATCTTTAAAAATTCTTCTGCGTCTAAGGACGCTCCGCCAACCAATAAGCCATTTGCTCCAGCTTCCTTGATATATGCTCTAGAATTCTCGCTTTTCACGCTTCCGCCGTAAAGCACTCTTACGCTCTCGGGCAATAACTTTTTTATAAAATCAATTGACTCTTTTGTTTCCTCAATTGAACAATTATTCCCGGTTCCAATTGCCCAAACCGGCTCATACGCTACATTTAAGTTTGTAGTTTGTAGTTTGTAGTTTGTAGTATCCTTTAGTCCGAGTTTTATCTGACTTTCTAAAACTTCTTTTTTCTTTCCCCTATCTCTTTCTTCTGCGGTTTCGCCGACGCAAAAAATAATTTTTAATCCTAATTCCAATGATTTTTTTATTTTTTTATTCACGGTTTCATCGGTTTCCCCAAAGTATTTTCTACGCTCTGAATGTCCAATTATCACATATTCTACGCCTAAATCCTCTAACATGATCGGAGAAACCTCGCCGGTACAAGCCCCTTTTTCTTCAAAAAAAACGTTTTGCGCCCCAAGAGCCAAACCATCCAGCAATGGCAGATATATAAACGGTGGGCAAATAACAACTTCAGACGCCACACCTTCAGCGCCGTTCTTTATTTCACTAAAAATTTCTTTCGCTTGTTTTTGCGAAGCTGGATTCATTTTCCAGTTGGCTACAATTAGGTTTTTCATAAAGCGCATGTAAATAAATTGTTAGAATTTATAAAATAATCATTTGAACCCGGACAATTTTGAAAACTTCCTGAATCGCCTGTCGCGTCCTTGACATAACAACATCCATTTGGCAGTAAGCCGTATGCTGTAAACGCATCCGAATTCGGGCTAGCGCTAAAACCATAATCGTTTCCCGCTGTTTCAGGCCACTCGTTTTCAGTAGGAAAACTAAAATTTTCTACGTAAAATAGTATTAGCTTCTTTGTAATTTGAGAAACATTTGATATTACTTTAGTGTCTTTCGCTTTGCTAAGTTGGCTTATGACTAAAGGAGTTATAACCGCCCCAAGCACTCCTATAATTGCGATTACAACTATCAACTCAACCATACTAAAACCGCGAAGGAAAACCTTTATTTTTTTAAACGTTTTTTTTGCGCCGGAAATAATTTTTTTCATTATTTTTTTCATATTATATAATAATAACATAGAAAGATAAAATAGCTCAAGAGGCGCTCATAGATTAAGGCAATTAGATTTCTGTCAATACTCTGGGTCCGGATTTTGTTATTGCGATTGTGTGCTCAAAGTGAGATGTAAGCGAGCTGTCTTTTGTGGCGTAGCCATAGCTGTCTTTAGATTTTATAAGATTAAAATCTCCCATTGTTACCATTGGCTCTATACAAATTACCATGCCTTCTTTAAGCTCTTCTCCTGTTTTTCTCTTACCAAAATTAGGAATCTTGGGGTCTTCGTGGACTTTTTTTCCTATCCCGTGACCGCACAAATCCTTAACAACTCCAAACCCCTGGCCTTCAATAAATCTCTGAATCGTATTTCCGATGTCCCCAATTGTGTTTCCTACTTTTGCTTTTTTTATGCCTAATCTTAAGGACTTTTTAGCAGTATTAATTAGCCTTTTTGCCTCAAAAGAAACTTTTCCAACCGGAACAGTAATCGCCATATCTGTATTAAAGCCCTTGTATAAAACACCCAAATCCAGGCCAACTATGTCGCCCTTTTTAAGTGTGTATCCTGACGGATAGCCATGCACTATATTTTCGTTCACTGACGCGCATAAAGAGTGCGGGAACCCCTCATATCCTTTAAAAGACGGCTCAGCTCCGTGTGACAAAATAAGAGCCTCTGCGGCTCTGTCTAACTCTATGGTAGTAACTCCGGGTTTTACCTGTTTTCCTATTTCTCCTAAAACCTTTGCTAAAATCTTCCCACCCTCGGCCATTATTGAAATTTCTTCAGGAGTTTTGATGGTTATCATAATAAACTACTAAATTACGAATAGCTACTAATATACGAATACGTTTTCGTTTATTAGTACATTCGTATTTTATTAGTAATTTGGTAGTTTTATGAGAATAATAATAAAAACTAAAAATATAGAGGCAACAGAATCATTGAGGTCTTTTACCGAGAAAAAATTTTATGGGCTGAAAAAGTTTATTGAAATTTTAAAGCGCGAAGACGACTTGCCCCCCACTAACTTTGGAACAGGCATGGGAAAAACAAAATTCGGCATAGGGCAAGCGCCAAAGTTAGTGGGGGGTAAAGGAAAGACACTGGCAGAAGTTCTAGTTGAGCTGGAAAGGGAAACAAAGCATCACAAAAAGGGCGATATTTTTATAGTAAAGTGTAGAATTTTATTGCCTGGCAGGAGTTTGATGTCAAAAGCTAAGTCAGATGATATATTAAAAGCTATTATAGCGGCAAAAGATGAAATAAAAACAGAGATTGAAAAATATAAATTTAAAAAAATTGCCAAGCGACGCCGAG
>JBDRST010000006.1:0-4198 GCA_043824525.1 bacterium | reverse complement strand
AAAACAAACAACGTCTCCTATGCGGTATTGATTTTCAATAATAATAAAAAGCCCTGCGATAACATCCCTTATTAGGTATTGCCCGCCAAACCCAATAGCTAAACCGGCGATTCCCAGGGTTGCCAAAAATGGGCCGATTGCTAACCCAAACTCTTCAAACACCATCAGGACAGCGATTATCCAGATTACAACGATGCTAAAACCCAAAATAATCCTAATCAAGGTGTCTTCTCGCTTTTTTTCTGCCTCAGGAGATAAAAAGTGGTGAGGGGGTACAAGTTTCCTTACCATCTTTTCAATAAATATCTTTGAAAAGAGGTTCGCTAAATAGGCAATTATAATAATTGCAAATATTTTTAGGCCCCGCTCTAAAAACCAATTTAATATTGCCTGTTGGTCTAATTGAATCATAATGCGTTTTGATATTTTTACTACTATATATTTTTAATAAAAGAATGCGGTCAACCCCAGAAAAGCCTAACTCAAAAGCACCTGCTCGGCTTTGGCAATTACTGCTGCCTCAATTATCTTGCTCATTTCTTTGTTAATTGGATAAAATATGTTTAAATCTTTTACACCGGCTTTTTTTGTAGGGTAAGTTATCCTATACCCTGACCCGTCAAGTTTTGTGTGAATTCCTATAAACCCCAAATGAATACTATCATTAATAACCACATTGGCAAAACCAACCAACCCCTCCCTTGGTTTTATCGGGGTTATTTGCACATCAGTAATTTTCATAATTATATTATAACATTATTATAATAAACCTGTTGCATAATAAGGATTTATGCTGCAATTTGTAATTTTGTTTGTAAAATCATAAAAATTCGTCAGCTTGCCTAAAGGCAAACCTCCTCATTTTTCTGATTTTACAAACAAAATTACTTCATTTCGCTTATTAATCTTATTACGCAACAGGTTTAATATAGTACGCATTAAATAAAAGCTAAAAATCCCTCCTTAAAGGAAGGATTTTTATTACCTTATTGTTGGCTGATTAAAAATCTGAAAGCAGCGTAAATAAGAGAGCCAACAAAAGAATCAGTGTTGATGATAAAACCAGAAGGCGGGAGAGTTCCGTCACTCGGAGGCGGCGGAGGAGGTAATTCCTGGGGATGAAATTCCTGAGGTGGCTGCTGCTGATTCTGCGGTATCATTTCTGTTGGGGGCTTTATCTGACCCGCTTCTTCAAAAGAACGCATTTCCTCGTCTGACGGATGAAATTCTTCAGGAATCATTTGGGGCTGGCCTTCCCGAGGTAAGTCATACTGGCAATTTTCTCCTTCGCATGGCTGTCCTTGAGATATGTAGTCTTCTGGCGGTCTTTGATTTTCCTGACCGGCTGGCCCGAAGTTTTGGCACTGTTCAGGATTATCTTGGCAAAAAGATTGGCACTCCTCTGGAGTTTTACATCCGCCGGGGCCTGCTTGCTCTGGCATCATTTGCCCTCCAGGATTAATTTCGCCTGGACCAGGTTGAAAATTTTTACACTCATCTGGATTGTTTTGGCAATATGATTGGCATTCTCCAGGAGTTTGGCATCCGCCGGGACCTGGCTGGCCAGGACCCATACTACCCCGTTCTCCTTGTGGCGGTCCCATTTTCTGAAAACATATTTGCATTTTATCTCCCATATCCCGCGGAGGCATAATTCCGTTTTTCATTTTTTCAACCATATCTGCTCCTATCTCTCCTTGAAGACAATCCAGAACTTCTGCTGGCGCCTGCTCAAGGGTTTGCCTCATCTGTTGCTTTCCCTCTTCCATTCTTTTTAAATCTTCTTCCGGTATCATTCCATTGTCTTTGGCAAAATTAAAACAGGTTTCCTGATTATCCGGATTGTTGCAAAATGATTCGCACTCTTCTTTTCCTTTACATCCGCCGGGCCCCTTGCCTCCGGTCTTGCGCGCCATAACTGCGTCTTCTTCTGACATAAACCCAGCTGCCAAGGCAAAAGTAATACATTCTTCCATGTGCTCTGGCTCTTCGCAATAAGAATCGCATTCTTCTCTGCCCCTGCAATTAGGCGGTTTTATGCCTTTTCTAAGAGCGCTTAACATTTTTTGAGAATCTGCTTTTTCTTGCTCCGACATAAATCCGGCTTCCATTGCAAAATTCATACAAACTTCCATATTGTCAGGGCTTGAACAGTATTCATCGCATTCTTCTCTACCTCTGCACGGAGGCGGCTTTATACCCCTTTTAACTGCCTGCAGCATTTTCTGGGCATCTTCTGCTTCTTTACCATGGATAAATCCAGCCTCCACGCCAAAAGTAATACATTCTTCCATGTGCTCTGGCTCTTCGCAATAAACATCGCATTGTTTCTTGTTGTTGCACGGAGGCGGCTTTATTCCTCTGGCTATGGCTGACTGAACCTTTTTTGCTTCTTCTAATTCCTGACCTGATAAAAAACCGTTTTCTTCCGCGTAAGAAATACATTCGTCAATGTGGCTGATATTGTCACAGTATTCTTCGCAGGAATCCTTGCCAACACATCCGCCGGGCCCCTTGCCTCCCTTTGCCAAAAACTTTTTTGCCATTTCCACTTCTTCTTCAGACA
Source organism: bacterium (assembly GCA_043824525.1). Taxonomy (GTDB): domain Bacteria; phylum Patescibacteriota; class Minisyncoccia; order Minisyncoccales; family Staskawiczbacteraceae; genus XYD1-FULL-39-28. The sequence goes on along the minus strand of JBDRST010000006.1, from coordinate 1,632 downwards.
TAAGATTATTCTTTTGGGCAAAATCCAGACAGGCTGATTGATTGGTTGGTTTGTCGCAATATGCCCTGCAGTCCTGTTCGTTTTCACAATTCCCAAGCTCTTGCACCGGATATTGAACGTTTGCTGTTCCGCTATTTTGGGCTAAAATCCTGCCGCCAAAAACAACTGAGCTAATTATCAAAAAACCAAAAATTGTATAAATAAGATATTTTGTTTTCATACCAGGTAGTAGAAATTCGACTTTATTGGTCGAGTCTCTACGCTAATAATTTTTATTTACTTATTAGACCTGTTGCTTAATAAAACTTCTACTGCAATTTCCATATTTGGGCTAAAAAATCATAAAATTTCGGCGGCTTGCCAAAGGGCAAACCTTCTCAATTTTCTGATTTTTCGCCCGCAAATCTGAAAATTTCGCGGTTCGTCTTATTAAGCAACAGGTCTATTATTTTGGTTATTTTAATTATCCAGGGTGATTGCCTTTCCTTCGCTATGCGAAGCTGTCGAATTTTCACTACCTGGCATATTAAAAAGGGTTTGTTTTAATAACGGTAAAAGGGTTTGCTTTATCAGCAGGGTTTATATCCGGCTTGTCTTCAAGGGGGTTTGTTTGCAGGGACGGCAAAACTCCCTTTGTTGCGCTGTTGGTTATATCCTCTGCAGTACCCAAATTATCCAAGCCGCCTGGCTTGGGTTTTTTAATACCAAGCCACAAAAAATAACCGCCAAGCAAAACAACCAATAAAACAATAACTATGGCTGTTATAATAATTATTTTTTTATCCATAGTTTCTTTTTTTTAAATATTACTTACCTGTTTTATATTATACAACACAATTGCCCTGTTGATGAAATATACACCTGTGGATAACATTAAACTTGAAAGGGTATACCCTTTTTTAATAATCATTTTTTTGTTGTATAATAAACTTGTTGTATAATAGTTGTATGCCAGGTAGTGAAAATTCGACAACCCCGCCCGCAGGCGGGGTAAAAGGGAAATTCCCTGTCTGGCTAATAAAAGGTTAAATTAAAAAAATTAGTATTCTCGTAGATTTCGGCTGATAAAGTCGAATTTCTACTACCTGGTATGACAGTAGGAGACATAATTTTATCAATAATTAACTTTTTAACTTACCCAACTTGGCACTTGGTTGTGCTTTACGTAGTTTTGTTGCTTTTTGTAGCGTGGTATATGATAAAGTCTTGGGGATTTTAGCTATAAGTTGAAATTTTTAATTTCAAACCATTTATTGGAATTTAAATTTTGAAATTTGGAATTTATTTGGAATTTGTAATTTTGTAATTTGGAATTTTAAAATAAACAAAAAAATCCAGACGTCTGGATTTTTTTGTTTATTAATAGTAGTCCTCCACTTTTTTTAATTCTTTATGTCTTCTTAGCTTTTCTAAAGCTTTTGCCTGGATCTGCCGGATTCTTTCACGCGTTACCCCAAACTCCTCCCCTGTTTCTTCAAGGGTATGCATAACTCCGTCGTCTAAACCAAACCTCATACCTAAAATTTTTAGTTCTCTTGGAGTTAGTTCGCTGGAAATTTCTTTTAATCTTTCCTTTAAAAGTTTTCTTGACGCCTCGGTATTCGGCGCTATTGTTTTGTCGTCTTTTATAAA
>JBDRST010000005.1:0-9265 GCA_043824525.1 bacterium | reverse complement strand
ATTCTACAATAATTTTTATCCTAAATCAAAACTCTCGCAACTAAAAAGCGCAACTAAAAAGCGCAACGTTTGAACAACTAAAATGTACAACAACTCATTAACTCATCGTTAACTCATTTGTTCCGATTATTCACGATCGTGAATAATCGGAACAATAGGATTAAAACAACAGTTCAAAAATTTTAAAAGTTTAAAAAGTTACTTCAAATTAAATCCTTTTTTCAACTTCTCATAAAGGTCGCTACTAATACTTTCTAAAACACCGTAGTGCACATTCTTCTTAAGATCAAAATAGTCTGTTACAAAATCTACCTCCTCCCTGCACTCGTACGGAATTACAAAAACGCTTTTCTGAAGCTCGTGAAACCCCAATCTTTTTATTTTCCATCTTAGTGCGTCTCTCCCCTTTCTCAATCTTTCCGGTACATCAAAAACTAAAATTCTGAATTTGCCGTCCCAATTTCTATTTTCTATTTTAAAATTATCGAAATAATAATCAAGTGCCTTTAATTTTCCTTTTTTAGTCAGTCCTGCGATAACAACTCCTTTTTTCTTTAGTTTTTTCACTAAATTTAATTTATTAAGATCTCTCATTGCTTCGCTTATCTTTCCATTATCAGATTCATCCCATAGTTTCCCTATAGATTTAGCGACATACCATTGGCGTCTTGGGGTAATCGCACAGCCAAACGCAACCCCAAGAAGAAGCGACAATAAAATTTTTTCTTTTAACTTAGACATACTTTTATTCTACCACACAAACCCAGATGTTCCGATTATTCACGATCGTAAATAATCGGAACAATACAACTTTCCCGAAAAACTAAGCGGAAAACTAAAAAACACCTGTGACAGGTGTGCTTTAGCGCTCTGTGTTTCATAAATATTTCTAACAAAATATAAGTGGGTGTCCTCATGCCACGGCCACGGCCGAGACAAATTTGAACTCCCATAAAAAAGCTCGTATAGAAATTTTAGAAACGCCAGAGCTACCTTTATCTTAGCTCTTAGAAATTGTAAGTCAAGATTAGATATTAAGCGCCTTAACCAATTGTTTTATTAGGGAGACCACTACAGGAGGTGGCATTAAGCTGTTAGACAAAACGCCCTCATCATCTTTAACCTCCCAAGGTTTTTCTATTGTTTCAACTTTATTTTCATCTTCATTCCATTTATAACTGTATCCTGGGGTAATTTCATAATCATCCGTAAATTCTTTTGTTTTATCAACCGGCACGGAATTTCTCAGCAAAACCCTTGGAACTCCGTGCAGATTTAAGGCCTCTTTAATCAGCATCTCGTCTTTATCTAGCCTTTCCTTTATCGGCGCAATCCCCAATTCGTCTCCTTCTTTTGTCACCATGCGCGACCCTTTATCCCGACTTTGTTCCGACCTTGTCGTGAATGCTCGATGAAGTCGGCATCGCGGATCCTCGGTCGCTCTGCTACCGGGACAGTTTGAGTTATCGCAAATCAAATGAAATTTTTTATCGTTCTTGTCGTATTCAACGGATTTTGTAGAAAGTAGTTTTAGATTCCTTGATGTCTGGCACAAAGGACAAATTACCCTAAATTTTATCCTCTCGTCAATTACCGACGTGGGGACATCAATTAAAATAAAAACATCTGGATCGTTTCTGTATCCTATAAGGTCTCTAAAAAACAAAGAATAAGAAACCTGGTCTAAGTCTCTTGGAAAACCGTCAATAAAAATAGATTTTTTTCCTAATTTGGCAATCTCCCTTTTTGCCAAAGCTAAAACTAATTCAGATGGTAAAAGAGTTTTTGTAGACCTGTTCTCTAACGACTTGATAATGTCTGCTAACGGCACAAATCCCCTATAATTTTTTTCCAAAAAAGAAACAAGCTCTTTTTTCTTTTCTGCATCATTTAGAACCTCGTCAAATGACCTTACCATATCTCCTATTGAAAAATGAGCTATTGTTGTTTTACCCCCCACTAACTTTGAGTTATTCTCTTTTTCGTCCGTGCCTCCGCCCCCATTTTTTCGCTCAAAGTTAGTGGGGGGCGAGTCAATAACTTCGGCAAACATTTTAGAATATGTGCCTTTTCCAGAACTTTTTTTACCCAGCAAATAAGCTATAAAAGTGTTTTCTTTTAAAAATTCCCTAAGTTTTTTTATCTCATCTCCCGCCTTATACTCAAAATACTCCTGACGCGAATTTACGTCGGTTAAGTCAAACTTTTTATAAACATCAGATTTAGTTTTGAATAAGGGAAAATTTAGATCTCGCATAGAATTTTTAAATTTTAAAATTTTTAATTTTGTAAATAATTTTCTAATGATTTAATGCGAAAAAACGGCGCGTTTGAAAATTAGGAAATTAAAAATTATTGTATATAAATTTTGTTACCGTCAGTTAGTATTGTTATATCACCAATTTGATCAGTTCTCAAGGTTCTTACACCAAAATTATCCAATCTTTGCAAGGTTTCTTGCGTGGGATGCCCGTAAGGATTATCCCTTCCGGCAGATATTACTGCAATTTTCGGCTTCACTGCTTGAATAAACTCATTTGAAGTTGAATATTTAGAACCGTGATGAGCTACTTTTAATATATCAGCTGACAAGTCAATGCCAGCTGACACCATCTTTTTTTCAACAGAAACCCCTATGTCTCCCGTAAAGATAAATCCATTTTTGCCGTAAATTAACTTTATAACCACGCTGCTGTCATTGGTGTTTTTTACCTCGCGACCTGATAAATTTTCAAGTGGGCTTAAAACGTCAATGAAGGCGCCTCCTGCTGAAAAATCACGTTCCGATTCAGCAAAAAAAATTTCTGTTGGCTTGAATCCCGTTAATGAAGCTAGAAAAAAATTTTTGCTTTTAGACTGCGTCTTCTCTAAAAGTTCTGCTAATCTTTTATTCTCCGCGCCGTCTTTAGCAACCCCCGTCCATAAAAAATAATCTACTTTATATAATTCTAATAGTTTCAGCAATCCTGTCATATGATCCTTTTCTGGATGAGTTAATATCACAAGGTCAATGTCCCTATCCCAAAACGGCATTTCCTTTCCTAATTTTTGGAGAAGCGCAGTATTGGGACCCCCGTCAATTATTATTTGATGGCCCTCCGGGGTTTCAATAAAAGCCGAGTCCCCCTGCCCTACGTCAAAAAAGACTACCTTTAAATCATTGTTTCGCGATAAAACAAAAACCTCTCGCCAACAAAAAATATTTAACGCCAAAAGGAATCCGGTAAAAAACAAGAGATAAATCTTTTTCATGTTCTTATTGTATAACAAAAAAGCCCCACTATAAACGGGCAACTTTTTTGTTAAAAAGATTTCTACTTCTTCAATCCCATAATCCTAAACATCTTTGTTCCGCATTTTTCACAGGTGCCTGTCATGGCTGCTCTTTTTTTACCGCCCTTTCCATTCATCGACACTTCTTTGGGATCTTTCATTTCCCTTTTTTCTTTGCATTTTACGCAATAACCTTCTACCATATTACGTGAATTTTGAATTCTGAATTTAGAATTTTGAATTGAATTCGGAATATTGAATCTTTAACTTAATACCCCCTTATTCTGAATTCCTTATTCTATTCTAAATTCCAGATTCTAGGTTCTGAATTCATTTAAATTTCGACCTTGTTTTTCCGAGATAAATAGTTCCTCAAAAATAAGTTATCCACAGATTACCCTATTCTATCTAAATACAAACAAGCAAGTCAAGTCTTTGCAAACACTTAATAGTATTATCCGGCAACCCAGCCGCCGTCAACCACCATAGTTGATCCGGTCATATAGGAAGATTCGTCAGATGCCAAAAATAAAACCGCATTAGCAATTTCTTCTGATTTGCCCATTCTTTTTAAAGGAACCATAGATAGCATCCCCTCTAACACTTTTGGATCCATTTTTGAGGAAGATACGCCTGGGGTATCAATTGCGCCAGGAGCAATACAATTTACCCTTATCCCAAAAAGAGCCAATTCCAAAGCCATTGCTTGAGACATCGCAACAATTCCGCCTTTTGAAGCGCAGTAATGAGTTAATCCAGCAAACCCAACCCCCACCTGCCCCATTGCTATTGAGGTTATGTTCACAATTGATCCACCACCTTTTTGTCCCGACGGCGAAGCCGTCGAGGATCCTCGATTCGATCGGGATTTTACCATTTCCTTGGCAACCGCTTGAGCCATAAGAAAAGACCCTTTTAAATTAACGTCAATTACTTTTCCAAAATTTTGTTCTGACATTTGTAAAAATGGTTCAAATGGATAAATTCCGGCGTTATTTATTAAAATATCTATTTTACCGAATTTTTTTAAGGTTTCTGATACCAAATTATCAACTTCTGATTTTTTGCTGACATCGCATTTCACTGCAATCGCTTCCCCCCTGTTCTTTTTTATTTCATCAACAACCAGCTGGCATCCTGGCAAGTCAACATCCGACAAAACAACTTTAGCGCCAGCATTAGCAAGCTTTATTGAGTCAGCTTTCCCCATTCCCTTGGCAGCTCCCGTGACAATTGCCACCTTTTCTCTTAAATCGCAAAACTTTGAAATTGTTCTGTTAAATCCAAACATATTTTTAAAAAAGTAAAAAATAAAAACTTAAAAAATAATTTTGAAGTTTTTAATCTTTAACTATTTTTTATAAATTCCTTTAATAATAATGCGCTCAAGGCGTTATTTTTAAATTTTTTGATTTTTTTATTCATATAATTATTACTTTCGAACCAAACAATGCCGTCTAAAACGGCTATACTTTCATAGTTTTTTCCTTTTATTTTTGTAATTTTAAGCGCGTTATCAAATTGATTGTTTTGAGTGCCTCCATAATCAGTCAAAAACTTTGCCTCGCCTAAAATAAATTTATTTTTTGTTTTTAGTATAAAATCAGGTCGTCTATCTAATTTTCTAATTTTTAATACATTTTTTGCAAATTTTTTCAATTCATTATCGCTTCCCCTTAAAAATGATGCTTCATTATATTTCTTAAATTTTTCTGGCGGCAAAATAGGATATTCAGAACTGCTTAACCAATTTTGGAAAGCATTACCAAATTGTCGAGAAGAAGATTTTGGTTTTGTCGCAAGTTTCATAATGTTTTCCATTCCTATTGACAGCAACCTGCTCCCAATTCTTTTAATTGTTTCAGGATTTTTATCTAATAAATGAGGGTGTCTCCTTATAGAGGCGACATAAGGGTCATCTATCGGAAATTTTGGAAATTTTAGGAGTTCTTTTATGAGTTCTTTTTTATTTTTCCTTTCGAAGGCTGTTTGTGTATTTGTCCTTAACTCATCAGATATATTTCTGTCTAAATTAAAAACAACAGGATAAACTTCAAAAAGATTATCTAAATAGCTTTTAGAGTTAGCTAATTTTATGCTTTTTTCTACCCATTTATTCATAATTTTATGCTAAAAAAATAATTTTTTCTGGTTTAAATAACCAACCTTATTAAAATATAAATAATTTAAAAATTTATAAGCCAAATCAAATGAAATTCTTTTTCTATTATTATCCCGAAAATTCGTGAGAAAGAAGGAAAGGTATTTTTTTCTTTCTTGATTCAATTCTTCATTAAAAACTTTCATCAAAACTTCTTGTTGTTCAATCGGTATTTCTTCCTTAAAAATAAGGTGTGCCATGTTTCGTGAAGTATTTTTTCCAACTAATCCAAAAATGTCATACTTTCTTATATCTTCTAGTTGAATTTTTTTACCATTTTTACTATCAATCGCTCTTAAAAATAAAATGTTTTTTTCGATAGCTTTTTTTATTTTTTCGTTCAATTGGAAAACCTTCTTATCTTTTATGTTTTGCAGAGCCATTTCAACTTTATATTCGCCAGATTGCAAATAGTCTTCCGTAAGTCTAAAAATTCCTAAATAATTTTTAGTATTTTTGATTTTACTTATAAAATCGCCTCCAAATTGCCAGTCAAACCTTCTTTCAAGGATAAATTTAACATTTTCCTTACTTGGAAAAATTATTGCTGGAATTTCATTTTTATCACCTCGCTCATTTTTCTTTTTAAAATAAAAGGATATTACATTGTAGGTTGTGTCATCAAAAACCTGCTCAGAAAAAATATTCAATTTTATAATTTCAAATTTATCAAAAAATATGTTTCTAATTTTACTTGAATTTTCAGCGCACAAAAAATTCAGAGGAACTATTAAAATACCCTCTTCTACGTTCATGATTGAGGATATGGAAATCTGATATAAGTCTTCGAAAATTGAATTTCTGCCAGCAAAAAAATCGTTCTTTGTTTTTGTATCCGCTTTATTTTTGTGAAGATACGGCGGATTGGTCAGAATAAATTTATATTCTTCGGGATTGTTAATTGAATCATTGTAAAAAACTTTTTCATCATCAACTAAATTTTTATCACAATCAAACCCTTTTATTTTTTTTGCTTTATTTTTATCTGCCCAAAAAATTAAATCTTTGCTACCCGCAAAAGGATCGACAATCTCCTTGCCTTTTATAAATTTTTCGAATCCCTGCAAGATATAATCTGAGTTAGTCGTAAAAAATTGTCCTAATTGTTTTTTGCTCATGTTTAACTTTATTATATCAAATTCGCCAAATGCCTGCAAGTAAAATAAACCGCTCAGACGCGTCTGAGCGGTTTGCGTAAATCTTAAAAATTTCGCCGAGTGGCTATTCTTTGCAACAGTCAATTACATATTGCACACGCAACCTAAAACGCAAGCTTCAACGGCTCAACGCGGTTGAGCCGTTGAAGCCAGAAGCCGCAGACGCTGTCTGGGGCGTTCAGGCCCCCCCTAAGCGAAGGCTTTTTTCTTTTAACGGCTATCCTCCTCACACCAATTTTAGCGATGTTCCTGTAATACTAACATTTAGCCAAACATTAACCACTCCGGCCTAAAAAGTAAAAATACGCCCAAAAGCAATATTAAAATTCCTGCAACTAAAGTTGAATATCTGTTATATTTTTCAGAAAAATTAAAATATGAAAGAGTAAAAAAGGCAAAACCAAAAACTATAAAGTCGTCTAACATATAGAAAATATTATAAAAGAAAATATACAGATAGTATTGCCAGGTTTCAATGCTTTGAAGAGCTAAAACTTTTGTGTATATTACTGGGAAGCCGGCAGAACAAAAAAATTCCACTAAATTTACGCTAAACGCCAAAACAATTACGCCAAGGATTGTTGCTGGAAGCGCTGTTGGTTTCAAAACATTTTTCATTCTGCCAAGTAATTTTTCCCGTGATCCTGAACTATCAACAACCTTACAAACGCCGGGCTTCCAAGTAAGAAATTCTTTAATTCTCCAGAAGCCGAAGGCAATCCCAAAAATGCCGATAAAAATTCTTACCAAAGAAACATAACCCATTAAGAAAAAGGCATTAAGCCAAGCTGTCATAAAAAGGAAATAGAGAAGGCCTTCAGCTAAAATAAATATTCCGCCAACCAACGCTATTTTTTTGCGGGATTTTAAAGGCAAAAGTAAAGAAATCAAAATTACTAAAACCCACATTGCGCAAGGATTAAAGCCGTCTAAAAGCCCTAAAATTACGGTTAAAAGCGGCAAAGATATCCTTGAAACGTCTATCTCATTTAAAAAGGGGATTTTTATCTTTTGGACAACCGAGCTGTCGTCTCCTAAGCATTGATTTATGCACCCTTTGATTTCTTCGCCAATCTGATCGCTAAAACCGATGAAGTATTTTTTTGAAGTAAAAGTTACTGGCACCCGGCCTTGTTCATTTTTTGGCACATGGTATTTATTATAAAAATCGGAAAGAACTTTTTTATTTTCAGGAGAGGAAACAACCTCGTACTCTTTTATTTCAAGCTCCGGGTACTCTTCCTTTAGGCCCTTTAAAAATTCTTTTTCCTTGATGCAATGAGGGCACGTGGCGCTATAAAAAAAATTAATTTCTATTTTATTATCTGTTTCAGCAAACGCAAAACCAGCAATTGATATGCTTAAAAGTATGAACGCAAAAAATAAAAATATTTTTGATTTCACTGTTTTTAGAATACAGAATTTTGAATTTAGAATTTGGAATAGAATTTAGAATGCTGAATTTTGGGAATGCTTTATTTTAAATCCTACATTCTATTCAAGCTTCCAGCTTCTAGATACTCGTCATAAACCGGCTTTTTGCTTAAAAAAATCTATAACGTCTACGTCTCCCATTAAGCACTTTTCTCCATCATATAAAAATGGTACGCCTACCTCGTTTGCCTCCACGCCGCATTTTTGTATTACTTGAGCTAAAATATTTTGGTTATCCTTATTATACCAAACCTCAAGACGGGAAAAATTGACTTTTTCTTCAATATTATTTTGGCTTACAAAGTCATCCACTGTTTTACAATGAGGACACCCTTCTCCGTAAAACAAAATTATTCCTTCGGGTATTTGGATCGGCTCTACGCTAGCTCCGGAAAACAATCCTGCTTGCCAAGCCCAAAACACAGCGCCCAAAATAATAACTCCTATTATTATAAATATAATTGTTTTATCCATGCGAATGAAGTGAGCACCCCGCCCTCTAAGCTGTTTGTCCGTGGCGGGATAACCCAAGCTTTCTTATATTTTTTGTCTTTACTCTGCCCTTAAAATTAGCATAGAGGGCGGGGTAAAAATTCGCTAATGCCATTTTTATTAAATCATAAAAAATAATTTCAATCAACCCCGTTAGAAGTTCAATAAAACCTCTTCGCAGTAAAACTTCAGCTGAGGTTTTACTGGTGCAGATTAACGTTGGGGTGCGCTTACACAGTGGCAAACTTCTAACGGGGTCAACGCCTGCTTATTGACATCTTTTTTTACCGGCGGTAAGATATTTTAATAGACCTGTTGCTTAATAAGACGAACCACGAAATTTTCAGATTTTGAGGTAAAAATTTGGAGAAATGAGGAGGTTTGCCCTGTGGCAAGCTGACGAATTTTTACGAATTTTTGGCCAAAATATGGAAATTGTCCCGATGGAATCGAGGATGCTCGATAAATTCGGCACAGTAGAAGTCTTATTAAGCAACAGGTCTAACATTGTGCTCTTTCACATTTGATTAACTATCGGAGAAATGGAGGTTTCTTATGGCATATTTTGACGAAAAGGCGGAAGCCGTAATCCGAAATGCAAAGGTACTGGCAGCCAATCGTGGCGCTATCCAGGTTGGGGATATAGACATCCTGTATTCTCTTTTGGAACACCACGAAGATCCCGTAATCCAATCTCTCTTGGGTTCTAGATTAAAGCCGTCTATGGCATGGGGGTCAACAGCTCCTG
>JBDRST010000004.1:0-2978 GCA_043824525.1 bacterium | reverse complement strand
ATGTTTATATGGAGCTTGTCAGCCAATAAGTGATCCTGGCTCCTGCTCTGAAACCGACAACGCCTTAGATTACTACACAAAAGGCACAGCCACAGGAAAAAATAACTGGGACGGATTATCTGGCTATTACGCCGACTCTTGCTTAGGAAACATTTTAACTGAATATCAGTGCTCAAATAACTTGGTTGCAAAGAGTAACTATAGCTGTTCTAACGGATGCTCAAACGGAGCGTGTCAACAATCAACCAGCCAAACTTGCTCTGAAACCGACAACGCCTTAGACTATTACACAAAAGGTACGGCCTCAGGAAAAAATAACTGGGACGGATTATCTGGCTATTACGCCGACTCTTGTTTAGGAAACATTTTAACTGAATACCAGTGCTCAAATAGCTTAGTTGCAAAGAGTAACTATAGCTGTCCTAGCGGATGCTCAAACGGAGCTTGCGCTGTAATTAGCGCAACCTGCTATGAAACCGACAACGCCTTAGATTACTACACAAAAGGCACAGCCTCAGGAAAAAATAACTGGGACGGATTATCTGGCTATTACGCCGACTCTTGCTTAGGAAACATTTTAACTGAATATCAGTGCTCAAACAACTTAGTTGAAAAAAGCAACTACAGCTGTTCTAATGGATGTTCTAACGGGGCTTGCGTAATCTGTTATGAAACCGATAACGCCTTAGATTACTACACAAAAGGTATGGCCACAGGACCAAACAATTGGGACGGATTGTACGGTTCTTACACTGATTCTTGTTCAGGCAACACTTTAACCGAATATCAGTGCTCAAATAACTTAGTTGAAAAAAGCAACTACAGCTGCTCTGGCGGATGTTCAAACGGAGCTTGCGCTACAATTATTCCGACCTGCTTTGACAACGATAACGGTCTTTACGGCGTGAAAGGAACAACAACAGGGAAGAATAGTTGGGATGGGTCAATTGGTTCTTACACCGACTCCTGCTCTGGTTATACTTTAAGCGAGTACCTTTGCAATAATCGTTTGGTTATAAAAGACGACTTTCTTTGTTCTCAAGGATGCTCAAATGGAGCTTGCCTTCTACCTGCGCTCTTTTGGTCGGTTGTTTCGCCCGCAGATTTTGAGCAATGGGAAAGGGGGACAATACAGCAAATTAAATGGGAAAATTTTGCTTCGTCCTACTTTTTTCCGGACCCAGAATTTTTTGATATTAGTTTAACAAAGCCAGGCGCAGCCGAATACTTTATAGCTAAAAACGTAGGCGGTCAATCATATAACTGGACCGTAGGAGATGCAGTTGGCGCTATCGGTGGCGTTCCCAATGGCGACTATAAAGTTCAACTTTGCCGGGCAGGCACTACGGTTTGTAGCTCCTCTAATCCCCCTTATTTAATCATTACTGACCCTGTGCCGCCATCAATAACGCTTACTAATCCAAACGGAGGGGAAAAATGGGTAAGAGGAGCCTTTGTAGACATAGGGTGGAATTCTTCTTATGCTGATGCTGGACCCGTCAACATATCCTTGAAAAAAGAATCTTCGGGTGTTGTGAAATTCGTCGCAGGCGATATCCCGGCAAACCGGTATGGTTATACTTGGCAGGTTCCCGTAGGTATGCCGACTGGCTTGGACTATAAAGTAAAACTTGAGGCAACAGACAGGTCGTATCAGAATCCTACGACAGACGAAAGCGACAGTTATTTTAGCATTCTCGCATCCATGCCATGCTCTGAAACAGACAGCGGGCAGGATTATTACACAGGTGGAACAACCACAGGACAAGCTGAAGAGGGCAACTACTACAATCACTATAAAGATTACTGTTCCGGCAATATCCTAACAGAATATTATTGTTCAGATACCGGTTCAGTAAAACATGTCAGATATGTTTGTCCTGATGGATCGGCTGTAGATGATTGTTGGGGTATAATCCCTGCAGCTTGCAGACAGTAGATACGTATTTAACGCCCGCGGCAATCCGCGGGCTTTTTGGCTATGGCAGGCACGTTGATATTTAGCGCATTTTTCGTTATAGTAAGAAAAACCATTGTTGATAATGAAAAATAAAGTTTTTAGAGAAATAAAAAAAATATTGCCCGGGGTCAAAACAGGTATTTTGCTTAAAGGCTTTACAAGCTATAAAATTGGCGGGCAAGCCAAATATTTTTTTATTGCAAAAAATAAAGAGGATTTGATAAGGGCCATAAAAACTGCTAAGGATTTTAAACTGCCTATTTTTATTTTAGGCGGAGGAAGTAATCTCTTGATTTCCGACAAAGGTTTTAACGGACTCGCTATCAAAGTAGAAATTTTAAAAGTAGGATTTAAGGGCAACAAAGCTTTTGTAGGAGCTGGCACAAGTCTGACAAAAATGGCCTATTCGTCAGCCAAAAAAGGGCTTTCTGGGTTGGAGTGGGCCGCAGGTGTTCCTGGGACCATCGGAGGCGCCATTTACGGCCATGCTCAAGCGTTTGGAACAAAAATATCTAATATAATAAAAAACGTGGAGGCAATAAATCTAAACACCCTCAAAATTAAAAATTTTCCAAAAAAGCAATGCAAATTTTCTTTAAAAAACAGTGTTTTTAAAAGAACTAAAAATTTAGTTATTGTTTCAGCCCTTTTAGAATTTAAGAAAAAAAGCCCGCATAAAATAAAAAATAAAATTAAGGAACATACAACTTACAGGAAAAAAAGGCATCCTATGAGTTCACCTTCAGCCGGGTCAACGTTTGTTAATCCGGAGGTTATAATCAAAAACAAAAACTTGTTAATAAAATTTCCAGAATTAGCAGAGTATAATAAAAAGGGAGCTATACCAGCTGGATATTTAATAAAAAAATGTGGATTAGCCGGAAAAAAAATTGGCAAAGCTAAAATTTCAGAAAAACACGCCAATTTTATAATCAACCTCGGGGGAGCTAAGGCATCAGATGTCTTAAAACTAATAAAGTTGGCAAGGAAAAAAGTAAAAAAAAGTTTTAATATTGAT
>JBDRST010000003.1:0-2458 GCA_043824525.1 bacterium | reverse complement strand
CCACAATTTCATCTTATCTTCACATCATATTTTTCTGAAAAAACTTTCAAAATATACTTATATTCTTCAAGTTTTTATCAAAAAAATCTAATATAAATCTAAACGAACTTGAGAATGTTATTTATTTACAAACCCTAAAGGTAGTAGCTCCGAAGACTCTGTGACAGCCTACAGAAATTCCAAAGATAGATTACCATTCAATATTGCCTGCGAGAATACAGACAATGGAAGCGAAAATAAATACAAATTTAGAGAAGAACTTCAGAAAGAAAACATTTTCCAATTTTATTCAAATTCTGGAACGCCAACCGATAATCCTAGAGTGGAACGATCTCATTTGACTGATGATTTGGAATTTTACCAAAAAGGTGGCTTGAAGAAAACATTTGAGGAACAAAAAACGGCGTTGATGGATTGGGAATACTTTTACAACTTCAAAAGACCACATCAAGCTCTCGGATATTTAACCCCAATGGAATACTTTGCCTTGTGGAAAACAGATAGAAAAGAAGCAGAGAGAATTAAAGATACCTATCAGAAATATCTTCTCAAACAAAGGATTCGTTTAGCTAACGCAAGAAAAATTAAAAGACAAGATCAAATTGAAAAACTAATGCAATTTATTGATGTAAAATTGAATAAAACAGTCGGAATTATTAAAGCTAAAAATCAATTAATTAACTGTCAATTATGTTTAGTGGCTTGAACAATATTTAAAATGTGGATAAAATAATTATCTTTATAAGAAATCAGGTGAGAGAAAAATTAATGATAATGCTTTAGTCGTGTTGGCATTGCTTATTGCTGAAAGCGATCCAAAAGAAAAAGACGTGATGATTAAAATTGTTAAAAATTTATTAAAAGAGTAAAAATCAACATCGCTGGCCGGTTTTTATTGATGTTGAAATAGAAAAAAATAAAAATATGGAACTATTCAAAGAAAATTTTTCACAAGTAAATAAAGAAAAAACAGTAGAAGAATCAAGGAAAGAAAAACAAGAAATTTTAGAAAATATTGAAAAATTTGCCCAAGAAATTGGAGACGAAAAATTATTAGAAGATATTGAAAATGCTTTACGCGAGGAATTTCATAAAACAGCAGAAAAATTTGAATCCATCGAAAAAAGAGAAAAAAAATTAATAGAACGAGGGCTTGAACCAATGTATGAAAACCTAAAAGAAGAACCAAGAGAAGAATTAGAAGAACAAGCAAAAGAATTAGTTTGGTGGATAGATGAATTTACAATTATAAGAAATAAAAAAATTAAAAATAACAAAGATATTTCCTATCAAGAGGAAAACAAAGATTTAGATATCCAGATAAATGGGAGAGGAAAAATATATTTTTCTCCTGATAAAAAACATATTGCTTTTGGATATGAAATTTTTAAAAAACAAGAGGGGAAAAAAAAGTATTTTTTTGTTATAGATAGAAAAAAACAAACAGAATATGATTATTGTCAGCTTAATAGGATCTTTTTCTCTTCAAGGAATAATCGTATAGCATATATTGCTGTAGATGAAAAAAGAAATTTGTCAGATGCTCCGTTTTTCTTTGTTATAGATGGAAAAGAAGAAGAAAATAATTACACGAATTTATTTGATATTACCTTTTCTCCTAATGAAAACTACTATGCTTATATAGGTTATTTAGGAGAAAAAACTAAGAAAGGGGGATTCACGGGAGAAGAAATAAATTTAGGAGCAGAACAAGAAGCAGTTGTATTAAATGGAAAAGAGCAAAAAAGATATGATGATATTAATTCTGATATTGTTTTTTCTCCAGATCTAAATAATGAACATTATACTTATATAGCTATAAAAGGTCGTAAGCAATTTGTTGTTTTTGATGGACAAGAGCAAAAACAATATGATGAAATTATTATTAGAGGATGGTCACCATTTATTACTTTCTCTCCGGATGGAAAAAAATACACTTACATAGCTTATAACGATGTTAAAAAAAAATATTTTGTTGTTTTTAATGGGCAAGAACAAAAACAAGAATATGATGAAATTATTGATAATTCTATTGTTTTTATTCCCAATGAGAATTGTTTTGAGTATTGGATTAAGGAAAAAAATGGAGATGAAAAAGCAATACGTATTAAATAACCTAAAATTTATGGAAAAAGAAAAATTATCAGTAATTTAAAGCAAGGCGTATGAAATGAGACGACAATATGGTTGGAATCCACCTGATGAAATAAAACAAGAATTACTTACGGCTATTCAAAACATAATTGAATAAAAAATTTTAAACATTAGACCTGTTGCTAAATAACTGTTTAATAACGCTACATTGTGAGACTTTCTCTATTCAAAATTAACTTAAGATTTGTTAAATCTCAAACCTAAAATTCTAAATTAGTTTAGCATTTTAGGTCTGAGTTTTAATAAACTCTTTGATATAAGGAGCAGCAAGGTTTTTATGTTCTTCTAAATATTGATTAGGTGT
>JBDRST010000002.1:0-2137 GCA_043824525.1 bacterium | reverse complement strand
ACCTTTATGGGAAAAAACAAAAAGGATATTGTTTTCTCCTTTTATGGAAGACGAAAAAACATTACAAGAAAAAGACAGGATGGTACGAATAATTAGCAAAGAAACAGGAACAGACCCTGACGAAATTTATAAAGATTTTAGGGATGTTAGAAAGCAATATTTGAAACAAAAAGGTTCTGCAGCAGACCCTGATGTAATAGATATGGCAGAACTTGGGCTTACTGCCATGATAGTTCCTGTATTAGCCGTCGCTCCTGCTGCGACAGCAACAGCGATTGCTGGTTTTATGGTGGTGGATAAAGGACTTAGGGAAGCAATAAATTTAGCCAAAAGTGTTGCAACAGGGCAGAAATATGATTTTGGGGCAATAAAAGATTATAGTGATATATTGCCCGAAGATGTAAATCAAGTTACTAAAGATTTGGTAGATATAATAGGATTTTTAGGAAGTGCCAAAGTAGTTTCTAAGGGGTATAAGCTGATTGGTAATAAAATGCCTGGAGTAGTAGAAAAATTAACTAAAAATGTTATTGAAAAATATAATTTACCTCGTAAAATATATATAAATTCTAAGGAAGTCAGGTCTCTTTTTATAGACAGCAAAGATATTAGTAAACAAAAAGCGGAAATACTTACTAATTTAGGATTGGATGCAGCAGGTTATAAAAAGGGTATACGTGACGGATTAGAAATTGAATTGTCTGCAGAAAAAATAACAACATTAGTTGATAAGTCGTACTGGACAAAATTAAAAAAAATATTTCATGTCAAGCCTACTCAGCCAATAACAAAAAGAATGTTTGTCGATAAATCAACTGTATCAGAAACAATCACTCGTCCTGAAAGAATATTGCCTGAAGGGAAAATAATATTACCTGCAGGAAGAGTTGCGCCAACTACAATGGATACACCAAGACCAACAGAAAAAGTAATTCTCCCTAAAAGAATATCACCTACAGGCATAGCGACACAAGAAAAAATACGAAAAGGCGCGGAGAAACTTTTGAAAACACAAAATATAGATATTGTTCCAACCTTAGAAGGTTCACCATCACAAAAATACTTATGGCACGCTATAAATAGACCAATAGACCAATTTGGTAAAAATAAATTAGATGATTATATCGATTCACTTAAAAATAGTTCTGCTAGTGTTGTTTTACAAAAAGATTTTGGAGAAAGTATGGATTCATTAATTAAACGAAAACCAGAGTTGGGTAAAAGAATAAAAGATAATAGTAGAATTATAAAATTTATTCAAGATAATAAATCTCAACTTATTGATTCCTACAAACAAGTGGTAAAAGAAAAGGGAGCGACTGAAAGAGTTGCGCCAAAACAGCCAGTTGTAGAAGAAAAAACAAAGCCATTAATTGTGCCTAAAGAGCTTGAATCATTTAAAAGTGCGGAGGAGTTTGTTGCGGCAAATCATTTTGAAAGAATTTCTAATGAAATTATTTCTGGAAAAATAAAAAAAACAGACATTCCAAGTATAATCGATCAGGAAGATGAATTTAGGGGGTTATTTAAAAGAAATGGGGAAACATTTGTTACTGAAGGAGCTGGGGCAATATGGAGCGTTTATTATAGTCAAATACATGAACGTGGGCTAACACCCATGAAAGCGTTCAAGGAAGTTGAACTTTTATTTGACTTAAATGCCAAAACTAAATCTCAACTAACCGATGAAGTTTCTAAACTTATATACAACCAAGCAGTTAAAGAAGCCAAGTCGTCGGAGGTTATAAAAGAAAAGAAATTGCCAAAACAACCAGTTGTTAAGGAAGAGAAAGTGGAAAGAGTTGCGCCAGTCAAAGCAATTGAAGCGAAAACAGAACTTCACCCAAAATTAAAAATTAAGCCGACCGCCCAAGAAGCAAGGGTAAGAATGAGATTACCAGAACAAAAACCAACTTATAGAGGTGTTTCTACTTCGGAATGGGAAAGTATAAAAACTGGAAATAAAATATCTTCAAAATCTGTTACGGGTAGAGATTTGGGGGTGGCTTATGTTTCGGAAACTCCAAAAATGGCAAAAGGATATGGAGAATTACAGATTGAGTTTAAGCCAGAAGCGATTGATAAGATGTCATATCAAGGAGAACTGCGAGGAGAAAGAAAATTGTGGGGTAGAGAT
>JBDRST010000001.1:0-31954 GCA_043824525.1 bacterium | reverse complement strand
TGGGTCCGTGGTATAGCTTGCCCGCCTAACTTTTTAAAAATTTTAAAAAGTTTGGCGGGTGAAGCAAAACACCTCGTTTGTCCCGACCTCCATTTTAAAAATTAATAAAGAAATCGAGGATTCTCGATAGCTTTGGTGGGCCCTTGGTACAATGGTAAAACACCTCGTTTGTTCATCCCCCACAAAATTTTTGTGGGCCTGTAGTCCAATGGTAGAACACGTCATTTGCAATGATGAGATGGGAGTTCGATTCTCCCCAGGTCCAATTTTAAATTTTGTGGGGGATAAGACGAGGAGATGCGAGTTCGATTTCGCAGGGTCCACCAAAGCTATCGGAACAACGAGGAGATGCGAGTTTCCCGACTTTCATTGATTGCAATTTATTGAATGTCGAGGATTCACGATAGCTTTGCTATCGGAACGATTCTCCCCGGGTCCACACAGATTTTTATAGCAATAAAAAACACCCTTACATACTGGAGTTTGTAAGGGTGTTTTTTATTTAATTTCGAATACCACAGCACTAAAATTTTGAAAAAATTTAGTCCTGGGTCATCTCAATTAAATAATTGAGATGATTTTTATTTTTGCTTTTTTTGCGCCGCCCTGAAAGTTAAACTCTTTTCCGGTTTTTTGGTTCATTAATTCTTTTCCCAGTGGGGATTGGTACGATATTTTATTTTTTAAAATATTGGCTTCTCCGGGCGCCACGATTTCATATTCTTCTTCTGCGCCGTCAAATAAAATTTTAACCTTTGAACCGATCTGAACTTTATCTGTTTCTTCCTTTTCCTTTACTACAGCTTCATTTATTGCGGCTTCCAATTCTGCAACCCTCATTCTTAAAAAAGACATTTTATCTCTTGCATCGTGATAGGACGCGTTTTCCTTTAAATCACCAAACGCAGCTGCCTCTGCTATGAGTTTAACAATCTTTTTGTTTTCAACAGTTTTTAGGTTATGCAGTTCGTCTTTAAGTTTTTGTAGCCCGTCTTTTGTAAAATATTGAACCATATATCTTTTGTTTACCATAAAATTGCAGGAATTTCAACCAACCCCATCACCAATTTCAAAGTAGGCATGCAAAAAATTATTCTCGTGCGCGAAGCGCCTACGGCTGTCATTGTGCTAACAAAATGTCTGATAATCAAATTGGTGAGGGGTTATTTTGCTTTTTATCATAATTTTTTTGAAAGCAAAATAAAAAAACGCCGCATGCAACGCATCGCGGCTTAAATGCAGCATAAGGGATTCGAACCCTTAACCTCTGGGTTGATTAGACCCAGGGCTCTACCAATTGAGCTAATGCTGCTATCTGAAAAATGAAGTCGGCAGGGGTCGAACCTGCATCCTTCCGGCTGGCCGGTTAGGGGGCAAGGTACAAACGGACCAACACGATGCTCTACCAATTGAGCTACGACCTCATTATATAGAAGGTACAAAAAAGAGGCAGATAGGTGTGCGAGAAATAGAGAACATGTCGCCTGGACTCACCCACCTAACTGCCCAGTAAATTACCCGCGATTTATCGTGAGCAATTTGCTGGACAGTCGCCGATTCGTGATTTGTGTTAATTCGTTAAATCACAAATTCGTGATTCGTGAATATTCGTCGTTAATTAGTTTCTTAAAGTTGTTTCGAATTGTGGGTTTTTTAGCGAACCCGACAAAAACACTTTCATTCAAAATCCAAATTTAAGACTTCGAACAAAGTCGACTACATAATTTCGGATAAATCCAAAATTTTAAAATAAATGATCCACGACCAGCTTCCGCTAGCCGTGCCTTGTTCATGATATTCCATATCTTTCGATTGGCATGGACTATATCTTCATCCGTTAAAATTAACGGAGCCAACGTGTAGTCTCTACGGGGTCAATTACGACTTCCCTCGGTATTGCCCTCGCCTTTACGTTAGGGTTTCACCGATACAGTTAGATTTTTCAATCGCATTACTGCGAAAGGTCGCGACAAAGTGTAGTATACACTCACGACTTAGCCCCTCTTACTGAATCTAGCTTAGGCCCATTTGCATGGAACTTCGGCTATCCCCAGCTTGCTTGGCTTGACGGATTGGAGTACTTAAGGTTAGTTCTCCGTTCCCACCGGACGAGCGGATTTCCCGCATCCGGCGAGCCCTATTTTTATGCATTTGCGATTTCAATTCCATAATTTTTGCAAAACCTTTTTCAGTAAAATGTTCTTGATTCTGAACCATTTTAAAAATTTTACAAAATAAATCAAAATCTTTCTGCTTGCTTTTTGTCTGAAGCTTGTGCTTCATAAAAAAGGGAATTACTATTTCTGCAATTTTATCAAAGTGATTTATCTCATACCGATAACAATCTGTATGATTCTCCCTTTTATCCTTCTGAAAATATATTGTTCCACATCCGAAGAATTCCTTTAGTTGTTTTAACACAGCTAAATCATCCTCCTGGAGTTTCAGGTAATAGTGGCATTCCATTTTGAAACTTCTGCCACCCCTACTACCTCCCGGTGGCCGCGGATAAATAGTAAAACTTCCTTCCCCGTCGGTTAAACCGACGACATAATCTGCAGATAACATAAATTTAGGTTAGGTCCTTCATCCCGAGATACGGGACTACTATGACACTAGCTGACTTCCTAAAAAGCAATAACCTTTATCTTTTTAGGATCTCTCTGGGTTACTTAATTAACTTTTTCTAACATTCCCATTTTATTATCGTATTTTACCATTTTTATTGACTTCCCTCCAACCGCCCGGTGAAGGTCATCTAATGAAACACGAAACATTTGGGACTATTATTTGCCTCAAGCCCTCCGCTCATTTCCTTACGGAAGTTGAACTGCTAATTTTTTTTGGCTACCGATAAAATTACCGGGTTGGACTTGCACCAACTAGTCAATTAAGCTGCCAGACGCGCTTTTTACTGGCGGTGAGTACAAGACTCAGGAACGTATTCATCGCCACGTAGCTGATTGGCGATTACTAGCGATTCCAGCTTCATGAGGTCGAATTTCAGACCTCAATCCGAACTGAGACCGGTTTTGATGCGATTAATCTCCGCCTTACGGCTTGGAATTCGCATTGTACCGGCCATTGTACCACGTGTGCGGCCCAGGACATCAAAGGGCCATGCTGATTTGGCGTCATCCTCGCCTTCCTCCCAATTATCTCGGGCAGTCCCCTGTGACACTTAAAACACAGGGCAAGGGTTGCGTTCGTTACCCGAATTAACGGTACGTCTCCAATTTTTATAAATTACTTTATAATTTAGACTATGCCTTCACCCGACAAAAGCTTACGCATTTTGACGGGGCTGACGTATTAGCAAAGCTTATTAAACCTTGCTCCTTCAGTAATATACTATATTACTGAAAAGTCGTTACGGGGTCATTTTGTGGTGAGCTTAGCTCGCCACACAGACTTCCCACGGCGTTATCCATAAATTTATTTTAACATAAATTTATTAGGGTTTCACCGTTATGAGTCAGATTTTTCAGTGGGATTACTCCCAGAGGTCTCAAGACGTTAACTTTAAGACACGAACTGACGACAACCATGCAGCACCTGTCCATATGTCTTGTGAAGGGCCCGAGTTTCTCCGGGCTTTCATATGGATTTCAAGTCCTGGTAAGGTTCTTCGCTTGTTGTCGAATTAAGCCACATGGTCCACCGCTTGTGTGAGTCCCCGTCTATTCCTTTGAGTTTTAGTGTTGCCACCGTACTTCCCAGGCGGAATACTTAACGCGTTAGCTTCGCCACTGGCAGGGTCGACACTGCCAATAGCCAGTATTCATCGTTTACGGCGTGGACTACAAGGGTATCTACAATTTTGTTACTTAACAAAATTGAATTTTTAATTTTCAATTTTAAATTTTTAATCAATTTTTAATGACCAAATTTCTAAAATTAATAGATTCAATCTCGTTACGGCGTGGACATTTCTGCCACGCTCTTTGCATCGCTGCAAAGTTCGGACTATATCATATCGCGCTTCGCGCTAAATTCAAAATGCAAAAATCAAAATGCAAAATGAAGGTATCGCGAAATCGCTTGCGAGCGATTTCGCGATATATCTTAGTACGAAACGGACCTCGGCGTATAGTCTCTGAGGGGAATTATTTTTCTCTTTTAGCCGTTATTCTCTTAATCGTCCTGCGACAAGGTTTCAAAACCTCGTTAATCAGGATTTCTCGCGCCTTAAATACAGCATTGTTATCGTTCCTTGCTTCGAAAACCAAATTCCTGATTTCCAAAGAAGCACTTAATGTATATTTCGGCATTTCAGTTCTCCTTATAATTCTTCCCTGCTGATTGACCGCAATCAGAAATTTTCACTACTACGCTACTCCGCGTAGTAGTATTCTGATATGCTCGGTGTTTCCAGCATATAGCCAAGTTTTACATCTTCGCAACTACGAGTTGCGCCGATGGGACTAGTGCTCAACGTATACCCTACGCTCCACTCGTCGTAAAAACTACGAGTGAGGGGAAAAGATTCTCACGTCGCGCAACAGCTTTTAAAGTAAATTTCGCAGGCGAAAAAGCTTGGTGTCCCGCCAAGCGGGACTTTTTCGCCGAGAATTTAGATCGAGAATTTAGATAGCGTTTTGCCGCTGGGCAAAACGACTATCGGTACTTTAAAAGTTGTTGCGCGACGCTCTCCCCGAACGTCAATCCTTTTTGCTACCCACGCTTTCGTCCCTCAGTGTCAGGGTCGTCCCAGCTAACTGCCTTCGCTTTTGGTGTTCCCGACGATATCAACGGATTTCACCCCTACTCCGTCGGTTCCGTTAGCCTCTAACGCCCTCAAGTAAAGCAGTATTTTAAGCAGCTCAAAGGTTGAGCCGATGAGGTTTAACTTAAAACTTACTTTACCACCTACGGACCCTTTACGCCCAATAAATCCGGGTAACGCTTGGGGATTCTGTATTACCGCTGCTGCTGGCACAGAATTAGCACCCCCTTATTCATGTGGTACAGTCAGCCGTGCCTCGCTACTGCTCGCCACGGAATTTTTAATTTTCAATTTTTAATTTTTAATAAGCAAGTGTCGCTTCGCGACGATATTTTAATCATCAAAATTTTCTTTTAGAAAATTTTGATACCTACTCATTTCAAATTTAAAATTTCAAATTTCAAATTCGTGTCGAACAAAAGTGAGACACGGTTTCTTCCCACATAAAAGAACTTTACACTCCGAAAAGCGTCTTCGTTCACGTAACGTCGCTCCGTCAGGCTTTCGCCCATTGCGGAAGATTCTCGACTGCAGCCTCCCGTAGGAGTATGGGCCGTATCGCAGTCCCATTCTTGGGGGTCGCGCTCTCACGCCCCCTACCCGTCATAGACTTGGTAGGCCGTTACCCTGCCAACTATCTGATGGGCCGCAGGCCAATCTTTAACCGGTAATCCTTGCGGACACCCTTTACCCTTGCGGGACTATCATGAATTACCCAACCTTTCGGCTGGCTATGCATGTGTTAAAGGTTTGTACCTACGTGTTACTAAGCCGTTCGCCGCTGTCATACGCATCGCGCTATGCGCGATGCTCAAAATGCAAAGTTTAAAAATCAAAATGTAAAATTTTGGTATCGCGCTTCGGCACGATGAATTTTATATTTAATTCATTTTAAATTTTACACTGTCATTTTTAATTTTGATATTTGCATTTTACATTTAGCATCACACGCAGTGTGATGCGGATGACCGCTTGACTTGCATGCCGGTATCCACGTTACCAGCGTTCACCCTGAGCTAGGATCAAACTCTCAAATTTACCCTCCTAAATTTTTCCGAAGAAAAATTTTGGCGGGTGAACATTCAGAAGTTTTTACTCTAACTTTAGAATAAACTACTAATGTGTGACTCGTAATAAATTACGAGTTTATAATTCGAAACAACTTTAAGAAACCAATTCGCGTAGCGAATTGATTATTCCCCAACTTAATTGGTTTTATTAAATTGGGATTTCATATGCACATCCTTACAAACTCCAGTTTATAAGGATGTTATTTTTCAAATTACATTCCCTGCAGCCAGCTCTGAAAAAAACACCCGCGAAAGTTTTTAAAAAGCTTAAAAACTTTCGCGGACGTTTTCCTAAAACGTAAAATTTCTAAATTGTTTTTTTGAAGATAGTTTACTAATTAATTATATTAGCTAGCTACAATGTCCATTCTATCCTAAAATAAATCTCTGTCAAGCCTTCACCATACTGTTTGTGCTTTTTAATATAAAACAGAAAATTCTGGACGATTTTGCTGTTGCTCAATAAATAATACTTCCGTAATGGTGAAGGCTCAAGCCTTTTGCCTCGTTTCATAAAAAAAGCAGGGGGATATCCTGCTAATTCGTTTTTCTCGCGCTTCCTCAACAAAGAGAGAGCACCTTTTTGGCAATGGCGGCGGCGCCCAGAAAAGAGTCTTTATCTTTTGGGTCTTGAGGAGAAAACCAGAACTCTAATCTTTCCACCCATGTCGGATTAATTATCTTGGTCATCATGCGTAACTTTATCTTCGCAAAAACGGCCCTGTCCATTTGCTGGGCAAAATTTCCTTTCCAAACAATGGCTGGCAGACAAAAGGTTGACTGAATGTTTGCCAGAAATGTTGCCATTCCCTCAACAATCAGCTCTTTTATTTCTTCGGCCCATTTAGCCCTTCGCGATAACTCCTGGTCAAATAATGCGCATGGATGCATAGTAGCAGGAATATCTATGCATCGGAGAGACACCTCACTGACCACTCTGCGCTTTATAGCGTCTCCGCTAAGGATTGCTTCTGCGCATCCCCTCAATCCGCATCCGCAAAGCAAGGCATATGGTGAACTATCAAGACAAGCATGCCCGACCTCAGATTCTGAAATAATTTCCTTGTTTTTTACAACCCTTGCCCCGATTCCAGAGCTCCAGGTAATTCCCATGAAATATGGGAGATTGGGAAACAGTATGCTCATCCCTATTGCAGCTGCCTCCATATCATTGCAAACGATACTTGGAAGCCCGGTCTCTTTTCTGACCAAACTGCCCAGGCGAACGCCGCTTAAAACAGCAACGTTTGGAGATTTTTCAATCAGGTCGTGGTCCTCTATCACTCCTGCTGACGCAAAGGAAATTGCTATTGTTGAAGAAGGCATATCGGTTTTTGAAAACTGTATGGCTTCCTCAACGGTCTTGATTGGCTCACTTGCGACTAAGGATTTTACCTCATCTCCGTAGACATCCGCCCGGCGAAAACCATTTCCGCCAACATCAATTACCCGAATGCAAGAATTCATTGTTTTCTCCGTTTAAAGGTTCAA
The DNA here is from genome assembly GCA_043824525.1 of bacterium. Lineage (GTDB taxonomy): Bacteria > Patescibacteriota > Minisyncoccia > Minisyncoccales > Staskawiczbacteraceae > XYD1-FULL-39-28. The sequence goes on along the minus strand of JBDRST010000001.1, from coordinate 24,667 downwards.
GGAACATCACTATTAGTTATCATAAACAAAAATTTTTTGGTGTCAATAGCATCAAAAAAGCTGATTTAAAACTAAAATCAGCGAATGCTAAAAAACTATTTTTTGTTCCAATAATCTATTATTTTTTGTCGTCTTTTTTCTAATGGATATTCGGAAACAATCCCGGGGCCGTTAATACATCCGCCATCGCAGTTAAGAATATCTAAAATTTTTAATTCCGGCTTGTTTAAAAATTCATCTAATACCTTCACGACTAATGCGGGACCAGAAACAACATCATACTCCGGATCTGTAAATTTATTAATTACTCCGGATGACTGCGACAATCCGCCGGAAATAGGATAAAGCCGAGTGTCTCTTGCTGTGATATCAAAACGAGACAATTTATCAGTTATCTTCGACTCTATATTTTTTTGCTTGAAAACCTCCTGCAAATCTTTGTATGTTATAGCCAGAATGCTCAATTTTGGGTGGTCTTCTTTTGCCTCAAATTTTTTAAGCAGACACGGACCGATGAATACTTTTTTGCATCCTTTATATTTTTTTTCAACAAGCTTAGCGGTGGCCGACATCGGCGAGTCAATCGGAGATAAATATTGCACTAAATGCGGATATTTATTTCTAATCAGTCGCACAATGGTCGGACAAGGATTTGTAATGTATCTTCTATTTGGATGAAGTTTTGTCAAAGCAAGCAACTGTTTATTTGTTTCTTCTGCTCCTCTTGCGACTTCAACCACATGATTAAAACCCAGTCTTTTTAGCATCCCCACAATTTCTGGATATTTAAAAACAACAGGAAAAGAAGGAGCCAGCATAGCAACGAGTTTGCTTTCCTTTGTCAGTAAACCCAGCAATTCTTTTGCTTCTGTTGATAAATTGTCCATTGATGGTTTAATTTCTAATTTTCAATTTCTAATTTCTAATCAATTTTCAATGACTTAATTTTTAAACCACGAAAAATCATTAAAATCCCTAACGCAACCAATCCTCCCGCTAAGGCCGTCGCTAGCTGATTTAGCCCCATCAATTGCAGGAATAATGCAGGAACGATAGAAAGCTTAAAATAAATATTCGCAATTAGAAATAAAAATATAAATTTTGCCGAGGAAGAAAAAAACGCGGCGCTTAAATAAGCTATTCTATTGTTCTTGAGAACATTAGAATAAACATATCTAAATGAAAAAATCAGAACCAAATTCCCCAACCAAATAAATGGCAAAAAATAAATTAATAATAAAGTAAACGGCCCAAAAATTAAACCTCTTGCCAAAACCCCCAAGCTTGGCAAAATCGCTAGAGGAATAAAATATCTTTTTGGAAGATACGTAGCGCCCAAAAACAAGCACGCGTTAACAATTGTCCCCACTAGCCATTGCGGATGCCCCAAAGTAAATGGCACAAAAAACGATAAAATAGACACTGCCGTAAAAACCAAACCCGCTGACAATTCAGAGATCCGCACTGGCAAATTTATTGCTAAATCTTTTTCTTGATTCATTGTTTTATAATAATTATCCCGTCAATTCTCCCCGATAATATCCCTGCTTCAGCAATCGTAAAAAATGCCGGAGCTGCATCATAATGCAGTTCAGCTATTACTCTAGAAAGCTCTTGACTCAATTTTTTTCCTTGTTCATTTTGTCCTTCTGATTTTCCTAGTTTTCCAATCGTCCCCTCAATTTCCATAATCCGCTTATTCTTTTCTTTAATTTCCTTTCGATTTACTCCAGTTTCAATCAAAACATTTAGAATAAGAGTGTGAAATTCCTTTGGGGTTAAATTTCTGCTTTTAAAATGTGGGCGATAAGACGGGTCTCTTTCAGCATAAGTTCGAGTATATTGATCACGAATCTCTTCCTCAAAATCACGATCTCCTGGCAATTTGCTCCTGTAATTATTAAAAACATCCATACCCCCGACCCTCTGTTGTTTAACCTATTCTTTTCGTGGAATTTCGAAAATAGCTTCAATCTCGGCGATTTTTTTATTTTTTGCTTCAATCATATCTAGTGTTGTCATTTTCGGAGATAATTTTTGTTCAGCTTTTTTATCTATAGCCTCTATTATTTCGGACGGCGTCATTTCAGCCGATAACTCTCGCTCGGTTTCCAGTTAATTTTCGTTTTGATTTTGACTTTCAAAATTTTCTGGCATAAAGTTTAATTTACATTAAACGGACTGTTTTTGTATTCCCAATGTTTTATTAAATGCGAATGTTTTTTTATTTTAATACAACATCCCATACTACACAAGCACAGCACAATAATTTTTAGCAAATATTACGCCCATACCCCCACCTCCCTCTCATTTACCAATTCGCGCGAATTCGTAAATGCGAGGAAAATAACAGAAAAAACAAAAACCTAGCAAAAAAGTTTTATTGCTCGTTTAAAATCTAAAGGAATATTTTTATCCAAACTATAATACACATGACCGTCCTTCCCTATTGAGTCCAGTAAATCCATCTTTTGTAAAATTACCAAATGTTGAGAGGTTGACTTAAAAGAAATATCAAGTTCTTCGGAAATCTCAGTAACGTTCATAATTTTTCCGCTCGCAAGCATTTTTATTATTTTAAGGCGGTTGATATTCCCCAAAACCTTAAAAATATTTACCCATCTCTTGTCCATTTTTCCTTAAAATTAATATTTTTAATATCACTGTCGATTAACACATTATACACCCATTTACCAATTCGCGCGAATTGGTAAATGGGTGTTTTCCTTTTATTCTATCACAAACTAAAACTCCGCAAATAATTGCGGGGTTTTAATCAAATCTACTTGACAAGATAGATATATTATGTTGAGCCGATGGGGTGGCTCGAACACCCGACCTACTGTTTACAAAACAGTTGCTCTACCGCTGAGCTACATCGGCACTTCGCCCTGCGGGCTCAGTATAAACTTCATTTTTTTCCGTTTAACTTATCTTCCTTTGCCTTTTTTCTTATGCCGTGAAGAATGCTGTCAATCCATGTTTCAATTTTGATAACCCTGCATTTTGACCAAGATAAAAATTTATGCAGCAATACTCCATCCGAAAAAAAAGATAAAAGTTTATTTATTTTGCTTTCTGCTTCAGATATTAATTTGTGTTTCCTTAAACCCGTTCTTCCGTTTTTGGACAGGGCCACTAAAGCAGGCGCCTTGCGAGCTAAAATAAATAAAGCTCCCCCAAGGCTCAAAATAAAAACGATTAAAAAAAATAATTCTATCATATTTCGTAATGGCTAAACCTTTTTATTTCTATGTTTTCTCCAACCTTTGCAACAGTGTCCTCTACAAGATTTTTAATTGTTTTGGAATCATCTTTTATCCAAACCTGAGAAAGCAAGGAAACTTCTTGCTTATATTTTTTAAGCTTTCCTTCAATAATCTGAGCCACAATTTTTTCTGGCTTGCCGGAAGCTGCGGCTTCTTCTCTACAAATTTTTGTTTCCCCGTCCAAAAATTCTTCAGGGGTATCCTCTTCAGAAACAAACAATGGCTTCATAGCAACTATTTGTAAACAAATCTCGTGGGCTAAATTTTTAAATTCCGGAGAATTGGCAACAAAGTCAGACTCGCACCTCATATCCAGTAATACGCCAGCCCTTGCATTTTGGTGCACATAACTTTCAACCACTCCTGCCTTTGTCTCTCTTGCGGTTTTTTTATCTGCTATTTTTTTGCCCAAAGCCCTTAGCATTTCTTTTGCTTTGTTAAAATCTCCCCCTGCCTCCTCTAGGGCCTTTTTTACCTCTGATATAGACAACCCGGTTTCGCCCCTAAGCTGTTTTATTTGGTCAATGCCTATCATGGAACATAGAACATGGAACATGGAACAAGACGACGACGCCGTTGCTTGTTATGTGTTCCATGTTATGTGTTATGTGATTCTGAGTTTATTATAACGTCTTTTGTTTTATCTACTATATACTTCACGGCAGAAATTGCGTCATCGTTAGCTGGAACCATAAAATCGACCATATCCGGGTTTACGTTTGTGTCGCACAATGCAATTATTTTAATCCCCTTCCTTTTTGCCTCTCTCGCGCATGTTGTGTCCTTATCTAAACCAAAAATAAACACTGCTTCAGGTAGCTTAGCCATATCCTTTATACCATCAAATTTTATTTTTAACAAAGCGATTTCCCTATCAAAATCTAATCTCTCCTTTTTGGTATATTTTTCCAGCTCTCCGCTTGTCTTTTTCCTTTCCAATTCCTTAAAATAGTCAACTCTTTTTTTGATTGTTTCAAAATTTGTAAATGTTCCTCCAAGCCATCTTTCTGTAACATATGGGATTTTGCACTCTTCAGCTGCCGCCTGGACCAGTGATTTTAATTGAATTTTTGTGCTAACAAAAATTATTGCTTTTCCGTCTGAAACAAGCTTTGATATAAAATTAAAGGCTTTTTGGAGTTCCTTTGATGTTTTCTCTAAATCAAAAATATGGACATTATTTTTTACACCCGAAACATATGGCTTCATTTTTGGATGTAATTTTGAAACCTTGTGTCCAAACTGCACTCCGGCTTCCGCCATTTCATCTATATTGAGGTTGATGTCTTTTGGCATTTTAAATATGAAGATCTGATATCGGCCACACGGGCGATTTTCACGAACGCCTGACCAACACAAATCCCGCTGAGCGGGACTTTACTTCAGCTAATTTTTAGGTTTTTTAACGCGCTTTTTCTTTTTGGTAATCGGCTTCTTTTGCGACATTCTTTCCTTAAACTTTTGAACTCTACCTAATGTATCCATAACCTTTTCCTTTTTTGTGTAAAAGGGATGGCATTGAGCGCAAACTTCAGTTTCAATAAATTCTTTTGTTGAGCCAACGCTAAAACTGTTCCCGCACGCGCAGCGAACCGAGGACTTTGAATAATATTTTGGATGTATACCACTCTTCATGGAACATGGAACATGAAACATGGAACAAAACGGCGACTGCGTCATTGTGTTATATGTTACGTGTTATATGTTTTATATATTAACAGAGTTTTTTGCAAAAAGCAATACCGGGTAGTGAAATTTTGGCAGGCCGCTCGCGCGATAGCGCGGCGGCTAATTTCGCGAAGCGAGCCAAAATTCTACTACCTGGCAATACTCCCCCTGAACGGCTCAACCCTCCTTCGCATAAAGCTACGGACGGGCGAAGCGCGTTGAGCTGTTCAACCTCAACGCCCCAGACAGCGTCTGGGGCGTTCATTGCGACTAATCCTCTTACCGTTTTTAGCGACGTTTAAGGTTAAATAAAAAAGGGCGCTTGCTTGTTGCGAACGCCGTTGACACTTGGTGTCTTATGGTTGAATAGTTAGGAAAAAAGTTCCCGCATTCTTCCCATTGCATACTCAAGCAGATTGGCTTTAATTCGATGAAACTCTCCTGATACGTAATCTTCCATATTGGACGCTCTTATCAGCACGTTCAATCTTACCCGATACTCTGTAAAAATCTCTTGAACCTCACTCACGGTTCCATTTTTTGCGGTCATCTTTTTCTCCCTTGTTGGATTATTCCTGTTTGTGCTGAATCTTTTATACCAAATAATCTTTTCAAAATCAATAGATTGTGATACGATTTATGAACAAAGTGAATAAATCGCCCTGAGTCCGAAGGCGAAGGGTTACATTTATGACAGAACAACAGGATTTCTCAAATTTCACTGCAGAGGATTGGAAAAATTATAGGCCGGAGGAACCCGCCTCCGCCGAAGGCTCCGGCGTGGTAAAACAATCTGTGATAATCGAAATACGGGCTGGAACCGGCGGAGATGAGGCCGGGCTTTTTGCTGCAGATCTTTACAGAATGTACACAAAATACGCCCAGGGCAAGGGATGGAAACAGCGCGTATTAGATTCAAATTCTTCAACAATCGGGGGATATAAAGAAATAATTTTTGAATTATCTGGAGCCGGAGCTTATAATGAAATGCAAAATGAAGGCGGGGTACACAGAGTGCAAAGAGTGCCAAAAACAGAGAAGCAAGGGAGAGTCCACACCTCAACAATTAGTATTGCAGTTTTATTAAAACCTAAAAAAACAGAGGTAAACATAAGCCCGTCGGATTTGGAAATAGGTACATACAAGGCATCTGGTCCCGGCGGACAATACGTAAATAAAGTAGAGTCAGCCGTAAGAATTGTGCACAAACCCTCAGGACTTGTTGTTACCTGCCAATCAGAAAGAAACCAATTACAAAACAAAGAAACCGCTCTTAGTCTCTTATCCGCTCGGCTTCTACAACGGCAAGAGGAAGCAGACTTATCAAAATTATCAGAAGAAAGAAGAGAACAAATTGGGTGGGCAAAAAGAGCTGAGAAAAGAAGAACATATAATTATCCTCAAAACAGAATTACAGACCACCGCATAAACAAATCTTGGCATAATTTAGAAACTATTATTGATGGAGACCTGGGGCCGATTGTAAAAGCGTTTCGCTCTATGAAACGTGAAACATAAAACCTAAAACCTAAAACATTTATCGCAAGATAAAAGCCCTTGTGTTTCCACTTGGGCTTTTGGGTTGTGTGCTCGCATTTTAGGTAAGTGCGAGCGCGCACTAGGCGCCGAGGTGCGCCATCGCATGCCTAATGTCACGGAAATCCGTAACGATCGTGCTCTGGCCCCTTCCATCTACAAATCCATATTCGCCTAAGCAGTGTTCGCCGAGCCACCCGTAAAGGGCACTCCTCTGCTCGTCATCCCCTCTCCTGCGTTCATATCGGATATGAACGCCCTCTTTGCCCATCTCCAAAATACTCACGACCATTCCACAAACGGTGGCTTCTCTAGATTGGTTCATAACAAGCTCCTTCGCCAGAATCGGTACATTATAGATAGCACGCGGTCACCCGAGAAAAACCAGCTATATTTGTCAACTTACATTATATTAATTATAGCATAATTAACCAGCCGTGTCAAGTAAAATGTCGCACAATAACAATAGGCTAATTCGTACGAATTAGCCTATTGTTTCCGCGTACCACCGCATAAAATTCCACCATAAAATTCCACGTTGCCCTGTAATTTTTAGAATATCAAATTTTCGCAACTGGTGGACATTGTGCCGTTGTCAACAAAGGTTTGAATACAGTTGGCTCGGGACATTACTGACCTTGCGTAAGCCGACGACCCTCCATAATATCTGGAGGCCGCATTGCTTTCTTTTGACGAGGTCTGAGCTGACGCCCCTAAATCAGAAAGATACATGGCCGAGGCTGTAAATGAATCTTTTATTCCCCATGGATCTGGTGTTTTTCCGAGCAATGCTTCAAGGCGCCCTTCAAATAATCTCCATGTAGAAGGAATAAACTGGGCCGGCCCCATTGCCCCTCCCCATCCATAAGCCTGACCGCTCACGTACGCTGTTATCCAGCAGGAAACCGGAGTATCATACGGGTCCCTGCCCAAAGCTTTTGTAATTTCTAAGAATGGCGGGACGTCTCTTGTAGGCTTCATTACTCTGATAACCTTAGCTCCAGTAGAAATTCTCTTTCCTGTTCCGGTAGCCGGATCAACAAGCACGCATTGTCCTACATTTCTGCCAATTGCCGACTCTTGGCTTATAACGGCAAGCAAAAATGCGGGTCTAACCCCAACAAGCCCGGCCGCGTTCTTGGCTATTTCCAACGCCTCGCCAAAGGTTGGCGCTTTTGAAACACCTACGATTTGGAATAAAAGGGCTCTTATTTTCGCGGATTTTTTTTCAAGCTCCTGCTTGTCCTTTAATTGCAGTTGGTATTGAGCTTCTGTTAAATTTAGATATTGTTGCTGCTGTTTCTGATTTTGCTCGTTTTCTTTTTTTTGCAAACCTTGCAGCGCTATTGTTTTTTGTAGCTGGTCAACTTCCCCATCCATTTTTACCTTCTGTCCCTCTAAATAAGATTGTAGGCTTCTTGTGTTGTCCAAAAGATCGTTGACTCTTGAATTTAGACTTTCCAAATAAGCTAAATTGCTAAAAAAATCAGATAGATCGCCCTCAATTAAAATTTCAATTGAAGGTTTTTTATCTTCCTCATAAATTGACCTTAAAATACTTACTATCTGATTTCTGGAGTCTCCGATTTTATCAGAGGTTTCACCAATTGATTGCTGAGTATCGTCAATCTGTACGTTTAGGCCCTTCACCTTAACTGAGCTCTGGCTAATCTGATAATTCAAATTTTGAATTTTTTTCTTCAAGCTGTAAATCTGATTTGCCAAAGTGTTTTTCTGTTTGGAAGTTTTTGTAATATCCTGCGAGAGCTGTGCCGATTGCTGGTCGTAATAATCCGAACACTTTTGCAGTAAAGCTTTGCAGGCAGCAGAGTCCAATCCTGGGCAACCAGTGGTAGATTCAGTTAATTTCTGGCAAGTCGTTTCCATATCTTCGGCGGTCGTAAAAACAGGCAAAAACAAGGCTATTGCTATAAGTAGAAAAAATATCTTTTTACCAAAAAATCTTAAATGGAACATGGAACATGGAATCCCGACAGCAGAGCCGTCGAGGATCCTCGATTAAATCGGGACATGGAACAAACGACGGCGTTTTTGTTATGTGTTCCATGTTATGTGTTATGTGATATTTTAATTATCCCTTTTTACAAACAAAAAGCAACCTTGTTTTCCACAGCCGGGTAGTGAAACTTCGGCTGTTCTTCATACAAAACCGCCCCGCTAAGCGGGGCGGCTGCCGAAGTTCTACTACCCGGTACAAGACTGCTTTCTGTCGCGTTATTTTTTTTTCTCCTCGGGCGCCTCGTCTACTGTAACTTCCTCCTCTTTCTTTTCTTTTTCAACTTTTTCTACGCCCTCAACATCCTCCTTGATTTCTTCAGCAAGCTCCTCCTCAACGTCTGCAGGCTCTGAAACGGAAACTATTATTTCGTCTGGTTTTAGTAGCACTTTGACGTCCTTAGGTATAACCAAATCTTTTACCAGAATGCGGTCTCCAAAGTTCTTTAGGCCATCAATAGAAACTTTAATTTCATGTGGAAGATTCTGCGCCAAAGCCTTTATCTTTAACTCTGAAATGTTTTTTATTAAGATTCCGCCCAAATCCCTCACGGCCGGTGGTGTCCCTTCAAAAGCTAACGCCACTTCAACCTCCACTTCTTCAGTAAGAGAGGCCTGAAAAAAATCAACATGTATAAACTCATCGGTAACCGGATCCTTTTGAAGTTCATGTATTAAAACGGGCCTCTTTTCTTTTTCCCCGTCTATGTTTAGCTCTACCAAGGAACTTTCTCCGGTCTCCTTATAAACCTTACAAAAATCCTTATAGTCAACATCAAGCAAAAGATTTTTTATCCCGTGCCCATAAGTAACAGCGGGAAGTCTGCCAGACCTCCTTAATTTTTCGGTGTTTTTCCCGGTTTCCGTTCTAATTTTTGCGTTCAAGCTAATCATATTATAGATATACTGCCCGCGACAATGATATTAAAATTTATTTTATTATGTGGATACACAGCACCGGACACGCCTCTGAGGCTGATTCGGCGCATTCTAGCTTTTTAACCTCAAGCTCTTCAATATCTTTTTTTTCCGCGCCCAAAACGTGAGACTTGCCATCCTCAATAATTTCAAAATATTTAGGGCAAATCACAGCGCAAGAGCCACAACCAATGCATTTTTCTCGTTCTATTTTTATCTTCGGCATGTCTTTTTGTAATTTAAGGTAATTAGTATTATATTATACTATTGTCGTTTTGTAAACCCCGTTAGAGGTTTTCCAATTTCATTAACTATTTTGTGAATATAAGCAAATTAAAACTAACTTTGTGGCGACAAAAGTTTAGCTAAACTTTTGTCGCGTTATTATTTCATTCTAAACCTCTAACGGGGTAAACCCCCTCTTACGCTTTGCCCGCACTTCCAAAAAGATCTATCTTTAATTCAACAAGTTTTTCTACGGAATTTTGGGCTGGCAATAAAAATTTATAAGGGACAATTTCTTCTGAGTCGCTTTCCAGCGACCTTCTTAAATTACCGGAAAAAGCCAGCCTTATCTCCGTATTAATATTAATTTTTACAACCCCAGATTCAATGGCTTTTTTTATGTCATCTGCCATTGTGCCAGAGCCTCCGTGCAAAACTAAAAATACAGCAGACTTTTTACCCTGAGCTTGCCAAAGGGCTTCGTTAATTTCTTGCAAAATGTCTATCCGGAGATTGGGGCAAATGCCGGAAACCTCAATTCCGTGAAAACTCCCAATGCTTACCGCCAGCAAATCAACCCCGGTTTTTTTAAAATACTCCTTTGCTTCAGCAGATTTTGTCAGGTCTTCTTCTTTTATTTCAAATTTTTCCGAATATAATTTTGACGAATCATTTCCTATTCTACCAACCTCTCCCTCAACCAGCACCCCCCGCCAATGCGCATATTTTACAACATCCTGTGTAATCCTTATATTTTCTGAAAGCTCTAATTTTGAGCCGTCAAAATGGACCATATCATAACCTGCGTCTATTGCTTGCTTCAAATATTCAAAAGACTTACCGTGGTCTAAATTCAAAAAAATCGGCAACCCAGTTTTTTTTCTTAAAACATTTCTTAAAGCCACTGCTTCCTCTATTCCAAAAAACTTGCTTTCACCTTCTGATGTCCCCAAAATAACCGGCGACTTCATCGTTTCTGCAGCAGCGGCAATACCCTTCAGTTGCGTAAAGTCAGAAAAATTAAATTGCGGTATGCCAAACTTTTCTATCTGCGCCTTTTTAAAATAAAACTTAAGGTCTTTCATATTTTATTTCGCACTTATTATTGTCGCATTCTTCTTTTAACACTTGAACTTTTTCAAATTTTGAATTCTTGTCCAATAATCCCGTTTTAGCGCCGATTTCTGAAAGATTAGCTGCAGAATTTGCCAGTCCTAATTGAATTGCTTTTTCAATATTTCCATTATGCCTGATAAAATCAGCCAAAAATCCGGCCGCAAAAGAATCGCCGGCTCCGGTTGTATCAACTATCTTTCTGTTAGAATCCGGTCTTGCAGAATACAAATATTTTCCGTCAGAAGCCACCACTCCCTCGCCCCCCTTTGTCATAACGGCTATGCCAGGACAAATTTCATCAATTTTCTTAAAAACCGCAGCACTCAAGTCTTCTTGAGTGCTGGGCCCAGCACCTATTTCTTTGGAAATAGGTGCTGTGGTTTCTTTACTTAGATGCATAGGAATTTTTGTTAAATGTGACGCTTCTTCTTGATTCAAAAAAAGAATATCAATTTTAGAAAAAATTCTCTTTAAATCTTCTATGGGCATAGACAACTGCTGTTTTGAAGGATTTACGGCAATGTTTATTTTGTTTTCATGGGCAAAATTAACAATATTCTCAAAATTTCCGCACCCGCCTCCGCCATCAGGCTTCGGCGAGGCAGGCAATGAATCCGCGAGAGGAGCTAAATAAAACCATCTTGCTTTTAATTTTTTCCATGGAATATCATCTTCACATAATAACTCAGAAGCTCCTCTGTAAACCAATATCGTTCTGTCTTGGCCTGTGCTTGAAATAACAATTGAGCAGTTTGTCTGCCTTTCCTTCTTTTTTACTAAAAACCTTGCATCAACCCTTAAGCGCCTAAGCTCTCGTATAATTTCCAAACCCGCTGAATCAACCCCTATGGACCCGCAAAAAGCTGTTTTAAAGCCTTGTTTAACGAAGGTGGCGGCTGTGTTTGTGCCTCCTCCTCCAGACGTAAAAATAATATCTTCAACATCAATTTTAGAACCAAAAGGCAGGCAAATCCCCTTGCCCGTTGCAAAATCTTTTTCGTCTTCCAAAATTTTAAATTCTTTTGATTTTACGTGAATATCTTGGGCAGCTGAACCAAAAGTTATAATATCGTACATAATAGTTAAATCAAAATGCAAAAATTAAAATGTTCCGATTCCATCGAGAATCCTCGACGAGGTCGGGACAAAATGACAATTCAAAATTAAAAGTTATTTTTCTTTTTTTAATCTCCCAACGACCTCTCTGAATTTATCTTTGTCGGTCGATTGTAAAATTGCCTCCTTCAGGCAGGGTATTAGCACATCCCTTCTTTCTACCGGAATTTTTGCAACAATTGCTTCGCAGGCATCAAGCGATGTTTTCGCTTCCACATCTTTTGCGATTTCAGGATAAGTTACCGATAATTTTTCTAGCAATAATTCTGCCGCGGCACAGGTCGCTACGTCATAGTCCCTACTAGAATCTTCTCCGTCCTTAATTTTTTTATTTCCTTCTCTTAATGTATTATTATCATAACTTAATGGCGCGTTATATCCCTTCAATATAGAGTAGGCCAATTGGCCGGTAATAGATGTAAATTCTCCGACCGGTCTTCTCCCCTGCAAAAATCCTGACTCCATATCTTCACACATGTGTAATGCTTCATGAAACATATGGCCAGAAATTTCAGTTATAACCCGTTGCTCATTGGCTCCATGTTTTTTTAGCAAATTAATTTGTTCTCTTAGACCTAACAAATATATAAAGCCATGATTGTCCATTATTATTGTTTCACGACTCGTATAATCTAATTTAAACGATGAATCGGTCGGTATATCAAAAGCTTTAGCTATGCGGGTCTGTTCAAAAAGAGCGTTAACAATCACTCGTTCATATGGGTAGACCTCTCCTTCTTCCTTGCTCTCTACCATATCGATTATTTTTTCTTTGTTCTTCCTAAATGCCGGATCGTCTGTATATATCCTTTGATTAATGACTGAAATTTCTGCTCCGCTAAGTTTATAATCCCTGCGCTGTAAAGATGGACGATTGGGCAACTGATATTCGTTTGACCTTATTTTTGTTATTTCCTCAATTGTGAGTGGGGGCTCGTGTTTTAATAAATCCAATTGAAATTCTGTAGCGTCTTCAGTAAAAGATGTTTCATTTTTTGCTTCTTCGATTGGAAAATTTTCTTCTAAATGTGGCTCCCCTTCTCGCATAATCTTAAAAATTATTTTCTATTTCTAAAAGGCGTTAATGATGGGGTAAAAAGCAGGGCTTCTTTTTCTAATTCTTTGTCATCTTCAAACTTTTCGATTACTGCATCTAACAGGTCAGGTAAAACTCTTGCTGACCTATATTTTCTAAGCGCTGAATTCTTGCTTGCCTCTTTTTCCGCATTTTTCATCCTCTTTAACCGCTTTTTTCTATTTTCAATCAACCTTTTTACAATAAATTTATATCCGCTATCATCCTGATTCAAAGCCTTTTGGACGCGCGATATCTTATCGCTTCCAACTCCGAGAGTCTCATTGATTCGTCTGTAATTATAACCGCCCTGCAATAAAACAGCAATCTCTATCCTTCGCATTAAGGCGGCAATTTCGTCGGCATTAAGTAAGCTCTTAATAAAAAATCGAACTTCCTCCCTGTTTCGCAGGCAATCAACCATATCATAAAATTCTCCAATCATTTGAATCCTATTTTGCTTCGGCAAATCGTTCAGATGAAACACTGGCATAACTTTATAAACAACCGCCCTACATCCACACATCTACGCGTTGATGTATAGATGTATCGCATATTAATTTTACTAAAAATTTTATTAAGATTTCTTTTTATATAATTGTTTTTCGGTTTGGGCTATAGCCATTTTAGTTTTTAAAACTGAATCTGGGTTTAAAGAAATTGACTCAATCCCTTTCTCGACCAAAAATTGGGCAAAATCCGGAAAATCACTTGGTCCCTGGCCGCAAATGCCAATGTATTTACTGTTATTTTGGCATACTTTTATGGCTTCTTCAATAAGCTCCTTTACCGCCTCGTTCTTTTCGTTGCCGACACTGGCAATTTCAGAATTATCGCGGTCTAAACCCAAAGCTAATTGAGTCAAATCGTTTGAGCCAATAGAAAACCCATCAAAAATCTCTAAAAACTTTTCAGCTAAAATTACATTGGAAGGAACCTCGCACATGACGTAAATTCTACCCTTTACGCCATTGTCTCTTATAATTTGCACTACTTTTCTACCCTCATCAAGCGTCCGGCAAAAAGGAACCATTGGCACCACATTAGCTAAACCAAATTCCCCGCGAACTTTATTCATGGCCTTGCACTCAAGAATAAAAGCATCTTTAAATTTTTTGTCATAATATCTTGAGGCCCCTCGAAATCCAATCATGGGGTTTTCTTCTTCTGGTTCATAAAGCTCTCCGCCAACCAAAGATCTGTATTCATTGGTTTTGAAATCCGAAAACCTTACAATCACTGGTTTTGGATAAAACGCAGCTCCAATCTTTCCAATACCCTCAGCCAATTTATCAATATAAAATTGAACCTTATCATCATATCCCAGTGTTAGCGCATCGATTTTCTTTTTTAACGCCGGCTTCTGGCTTTTGTCCCGACTTTGCCGAGGATGCACGACGGCTTTGCTGTCGGCATAATTTATTAAGGCCATTGGGTGAATTTTTATTTCATTCGCGATAATAAATTCTTCCCTTGCTAGGCCAACTCCATCATTTGGAATAAAACTCAAATTAAAGGCATTAGATGGCTCGCCAACATTCATTAAAATTTTTGTTTTTGTTTCCGGAATATTTGAAATATCAGTTTTTTTTATTTCAAATGGGATTATGCCCTCATAAACCTTTCCTTCTTCGCCTCCAGAACAGTCAACTGTAACCTCTTGCCCTGATTTTAAAACCTTAGTTCCGTTCTCCGAACCAACAATTACAGGCACTCCCAGCTCCCTGCCAATAATCGCAGCATGGCAGTTATGAGCTATCAAGGGCGTCAATTTGCTCGTAAAAACCAAAAAATTATGATTATCTTCAACCTCGATATCATAAACTTTTTGTTTTTCCAATCCTTCTATGAAATTTACTCTGTACATTTTAAGATCAGATTCGACTATTTTCGTTAATTCGTGGTTTTCCTGCTGACCCGCAATCATCGGTATAAGATTATTTTTAATTTTGTTTCCATCGATGAGAAAATTATTTTCAACATATGGCCTTATTCTTCCCAAAAAATTAACTCTTTCAATAATATCCTCTAGCAATTGTTTTGAAGAAAATAAATTAATGCCAAATTTTTTCCTTTCCAATATTTCTCCTTTCACTCGTTGTGTATATTTAAAAATTTCAGAAAACTTATCCAACAATTGAACATTGTGGATGTTCCGGTTTTTTGTAACTTGAAAGGCAATTCTTAATTTCAGACAGGCAACAACTATTGCCTCGAGCAAAAACTCTTCGGAGCAAAAAATGTTTATTTTTTTACTGTTTCCATTGTAGGTTCCGTCTCCATCGATAACTCCAGCCAAAAAATTATATGCCATGTCATTTGAGCCATTTAGAATATTTGAAATAATTTTTTTTTCTAATTCCTTAAATTTAATTGCAATATCCTTGCTATAGCAACGATATGCATTGGCGCTACCAAAAATTCTTCTACCCTTTATTGTTCCGCCACAGGTTTTCTTTTTACACTCGTGGAAGTCATAACCAAAACATTCTTTCATACAAGCAGTCATTTTCTCAATAAATTGTTTTTTTTCTGGCGTAGGTTTTTGTATAAATTGCACTTCGCCATGAGTGTCAGAAAGATATATACTTCCGTCCGTACTAATTCCGCCAAGTAAATATGCGAGCTCGTTGCTGAAATTTTCTTTTTTGAAATTAGGAATTTTAGAAACCGAGGTCAGGAATCCTCCGTTTCCGAGTATATCACCTAACTCTTTAAAAATTCCTTTTCTGTTGTTAAACACAAAAAATTTATGATTCTTTGTTGAGACAAACGTGTTATCAAGCATTCTGCCCGTTTGCGAAACACTCGCTTTTACGACCTCTGCTTTTTTTGAAAAACCGTTTAAAACTTTCTTCCATTCTATGTTTAGGTTTTCTGTGTTTACAGATAAAACGTTTATATCTTTATTTTTACATTCCTTAACAATTTCTTTTATTGTCAGAAAACCATTATTTGTTAAAACTTTTGTATTTCCGTCAAAGCAGGTTCTTCCACCCGAATCAGTAATAATAGCTGAAGCGATTTTCATAACAGGCACCCAGTCGGGATCTGTCATTTTTGTAACTAAAACCTCCCCCTTCATAAATTTGCTAATATCCTTTGCGCTTAATATCTTGTTTGCCTTTCCCTGTCCTATTTTGCTTCCTACGCTCATGCCTTGAGCTAAAATTTTTAAATTTTTCAATTTTTCAATTTTTAAAACATAATCCTCTAAAACTTTGACATTTTTTTTACTTTGCACTGTTTCTGGTCTTGCTTGAACAATGTATAGTTTCCCGTCCCTGCCGTCTTTTGCCCATTCCATATCCATTGATTTTTTATAATGCTCTTCCACCAGCAATGACCATTTTGCCAGCTGTAAAATTTCTTCATCCGACAAAACAAAACTTTCTCTTTCTTTTTTAACAGTAGCTATGTTTTTTGTTGGAGCTTTCAAATTTTGTTTATCCCCCACTAACTTTGAACTTTTTTTCGCAGAACCCCCGCTTACTAACTTTTGTTCAAAGTTAGTGGGGGACGAGTAAACCATTTTTATCAATTTTGACCCGATTCTTTTTTCTATTATGGGCCTAAATCCTTTTTTTAAAGTAGTTTCAAAAACATAATATTGGTCTGGCTCAACTGCCCCTTGAACAACGTTTTCCCCTAATCCATAGCTTGCGTTTATTAAAACAACATCTCCAAATCCAGATTCTGTATCGCAAGAAAACATTACCCCAGAAGACCCCAAATCAGATCTAACCATTTTTTGTATTCCAGCAGACAGCCCAACCTTTGTGTGTTCAAAACCCATTTCCTGGCGGTAAGCAATCGCCCTGTCAGTAAAAAGCGAAGCAAAACATTTTTTTACAGCTTCTAAAACACTCTCGTCTCCAACAACATTCAAATAGGTTTCCTGCTGCCCGGCAAAAGAAGCGCCGGGTAAATCCTCAGCTGTGGCAGACGAACGCACCGCAACATCAGTAAAATCTGACCCATAATTCTGTGATAATTTTTTATATGCAGATGAAATATCGTTTTTAAAATCTTGGGGAAGCTCTGCGCCCAGAATTAACTTCCTTACTGCTAGGCCCTTTTCCTGAAGGTTTTTTATATTTTTTGCGTCCAGACCGGTTAGTATTTCTGAAATTTGACTTTTCAGGCCAGTTTGCTCTAAAAAATAAAAATAGGCATCTGCGGTTGTTGCAAACCCGTTTGGGACATTAACTCCTTTAGGAATTAAATTTTTTATCATTTCCCCAAGCGATGCATTTTTGCCTCCAACTAAAGGCACATCCTTAATGCCAATTTCAGAAAACCATGATATATTTTTCTTTAATCCTTCCATATTTTTTGTTTTATTATACCTATTATGCCTAAGAAATAATTCTTCCTTCTCCGTTTCTGACAATACCCGCGGCGTTTCCCTCATCTGTATCTAAATGCAGGCAGAATTTATAATTTTTTCCAAGCCTGACTCTAACATTATGGAAGGTCACAGACAGATTTCCCAAGGTTTTTACCGACACTAAGTTTTTGTCTTCTAATCCAAATTTTCTGGCTTTCTTGAAGCTACAATGAATGTGCCTCCATGTATTAATGACGCCTTCTTTTATTACAATTTTATTTTTAGGGCCTGACACCACAACTCCAGGACTATTTTTAGTGTTACCCGAATCTCTTACTGGGAGAGCCATGCCTAAAATAATGCCGTCTGTTTTTGACAATTCCAGCTGTGTTTTGGCTTCCCTTCCAGGTCCTATTATCCTGACATTTAATATTTTTTTGGAGCCCGCTTCAATATCAACTGTTTCCTTGGCGGCAAATTCTCCGGGCTGGCTAATGTCCTTTAATTTTGAGAGCTTATATCTTTTGCCAAAAAGTTTCTCTAAATCCTTTTTTGACAAGTGGATATGCCTGGCTGAAACCTCAATTGGAATCTTTGTCATTTTGTTTCTATTGCCTTTCTAATTTCTTCAACAATCTCGGGGTTTGCCAGCGTGCTTAAATCTCCCAAATCCTCACCTGTAAATAATTTTCTTAAAATTCTTCTCATTATTTTTCCTGATCTGGTTTTAGGCAAGTCTTTAACTAAATAAACTTCTTTAGGACGAGCAATAGGTCCTATGCTTTTTCTTATTAAGCTAATCGCGTCTTCTTTAATTTTCTCTTTTGTCGTTTCGGTTTTTACAACCACGAAAGCCACGGGAACCTCGCCTTTTATTTCGTCTGCTATTCCAATCACCGCGCATTCAATTATATTTTCGTCAGCATTTATGGCGTTTTCCAACTCACCGGTAGAAACTCTGTGCCCCGCCACTTTTATCACGTCGTCAATCCTGCCCACAACTCTTATTAAGCCGTCTTTATCTTTATAAGCTCCGTCTGATGTAAAATAGATTTTATCGCCGTACTGGCTCCAATAAGTCTCGAGGTATTTTTTAGGATTTTTATAAACATTTCTTAAAAGGCCCGGGGCAAAGGGAGGCAAAAGCACTAAATTTCCCTGTTTTTCCGGCGGCAAAGATTTTCCTTTATCATCCAGAATGTCAAACTTTAATCCGGGAAACGGTAGCCCCGCAAAGCTCGGTTTAAAAGGACCTATTCCCGGCAAAGATGTAATTAAAATCCCGCCTGTTTCTGTTTGCCACCAAGTATCAACCAGAGGACAGTTTCCCCTGCCGACTTCTTTAAAGTACCATTTCCAGGATTCTTCATCTATCGGCTCGCCCACCGAACCTAGGACTTGCAAAGTGTCCAGCTTGTGTTTTCTAACTAATTCCGCCCCGTATTTTTCAAACATTCTTACGGCGGTAGGAGCTGTATAAAAAGTGGTCACCTTATATTTCTCAATAATTTGGCACCATCTGTCAGGCTCGGGCCAATCCGGACTGCCTTCATAAATTAAAAAAGTGGTTCCGGCAAGCAGAGGCCCATAACAGCTGTATGTATGCCCTGTAATCCATCCGATATCAGCAGTTGACCAAAAAATGTCATCTTCTTTTAGGTCAAAAACCCATTTAGTTGTAAATTTTGCCTGCACAGTATAGCCGCCACAAACATGGCAGCACCCCTTTGGTTTTCCTGTGGAGCCAGAAGTATACAAAATAAACAATAAGTCTTCTGAGTCCATTGGTTCTGGCTGGCATATATCACTCTCGTTTTTAACTATGTCTTGCCACCATAAATCTCTGGAATTATCCATTTTAACCTCGTTGCCGGCTCTTTTGGCAACAATGACCTTTTTTATCTTTGTTTCTTTTATTGCCTCATCTGCCTGTTGTTTTAAGTTTATGGTTTTTCCACGGCGAAAATATCCATCTGCTGTTATTAAAACTTCTGCCTCGCTATCCTGCAGTCTGGCCTGCAGGGCTTTAGGGCTAAAGGCGGAAAAAACTACAGAATGGACAGCTCCAATTCTGGCGCAAGCCAGCATTGAAATTATAGCTTCTGGAATCATTGGCAGATAAATTCCTATCCGATCGCCTTTTTTAACGCCCATCTTTTTTAAGGCATTAGAAAGCTTGTTGACTTCATTTAAAAGTTGTTTATAGGTGAAAACTCTTTGTGTCTCTCCGATTGGCTCTGGCTCCCAAATTAAAGCAATTTTACTCCCCCTTTTCTCTAAATTCATATCTAAGGCATTTTGAGTAATATTTATTTTCCCGCCCTCAAACCATTTAAAATACGGGGGCTCGTGGACGAAAGTCTTTTTCCACGGTTCTAACCAAAAAACTTCTTTAGCTAACTCCTCCCAAAATTTAACTGGATTTTTAGCTGCTTTTTTGTAAATAGCTTTATCTTTTACCAGCGCATTTTTTTGAAATTCATTGCTGGGAAAATACAAATCTCCTTTTTTGATAACGTTTAAATTATCTTTCATATCTTTTAATGTCCTTTAAATTATATCCTCTAAATTATTTCATTATACAGCTTTCGGAAAAAACAAAAAGGGGGAATTTATCCCCCTTCCCCGATACAAAAAATTACAATTTCTTTCCAACAAATTCCGCGAATTCAGCAAGTCTACAGCTATACCCCCACTCATTGTCATACCATGCCAAAACCTTTACCAAATTTTCCTTTACCATCGTTTCTGAAGCATCAACTATTGCAGAATACGTATCCCCTTTAAAATCCATTGAAACCAGTGGCTCCTCTGACACCCTTAAAATACCTTGAAATCCTTTTGAACCTGCTGCCTTTTTAAATGCTTGGTTCACCTCTTCCTTTGAGGTTGATTTTTTGACCTCAACAACTAAATCTAAAACAGAAACGGTTGGGGTTGGCACGCGCATCGCAATTCCGTCCAGTTTTCCGTCTAATTCCGGGATTATTTTTCCTATGGCCTTAGCTGCCCCTGTTGAGGTTGGGATTATATTTAATGCCGCGGCTCTTGCTCTCCTTAAATCCTTGTGCGGCAAATCTAAAATTTTCTGGTCGTTTGTATAGCTATGAACGGTGGTCATAAACCCCTTCTCAATGCCAAATTCATCATTTAGTACTTTTGCAACAGGAGCCAAGCAATTTGTGGTGCAAGACCCCATATCCATGATGTCATTTTTTTCAGAGTCAAAGCTATCTGCATTAACTCCCAGAACAAATCCGGGTATTTCCTTCACGGGGGCTGAAATAATAACTTTCTTGGCACCCGCTTTAATGTGTTTTTGAGCTCCTTCTAAACTCGTGAATATGCCCGTGCACTCTAAAACTATGTCAATTCCAAGCTTCTGCCAAGGAAGCTTTTCAGGGTCCTTTTCAGCTAAAACCAGATACTTTTTTTTACTCACCGTAATAGAATCTTTTTCAGATGATATCTCTTTTCCGTATCTGCCGTAATTAGAATCGTATCTTAAAAGGTGCGCTAAGGTTTCATTATCAGTTAAATCATTTATCGCTAAAACCTCTAAATCCGAATGTGATTCCTCAATATGTTTGAATACCTGGCGGCCTATGCGGCCAAAACCATTAATAGCAATTTTGATCATACGAAGTATGAGCAACCCCGCCCTCTAAGCTTTTGATTTTATTCATTTGCATAGAGGGCGGGGTCGTCGCTTTATTAAGCTCCGATTTTAAGTAGTTTATCTATCTTTAGCTTATCAAACCCAGCTAAAATTTCCCCATTAATATTAACTACCGGCACGCCCATTTGTCCTGAAAGTTTTATCATTTCCTGAAGGTCCTTCTCGCTTTTGGAAACATCAATATCCTGAAATTCAATGTTTTTTGAGGACAAATACTCCTTTAGGGTTTTGCAGTATACGCAGGTTGGAGTTGAGTAAATCTTTACCATTTCTCTAACTTAAAATTTAACTTAATGATTCGTTTATTTCGCCACCGCACAATCAGCGTCATTGTTTCCGGTGCCAGAGCCTCCTGCTCCCTCATAAGTCACGGAAAACGAAACAGCGGCCTGGGATGTTTTTAAATCAACCGAACAAAAACCTGGATCTGAATTAAAAGCAGCGCACACGATTGATTTTACTGCATCAGCTGACCTGCCTCCAAAATTAAACTCTGAAACATTAGCTCCGTTTAAAACCAGGGCTGGAGAACCGGTTACGCTATATTTTGTGTTTAAATCAAAATCTTTTTGGGCATACGCGACCCCTTTGCTAGGACTTGAAACGCAAGAGTTTAATTTGGCTGAATCTACACCTGTGGATTTTTCGCACCCGGCAGTATCCCCCGCCTGCATCTGGCAAGCAACATAATCCCAATACTTAACCGGCTGTTCTTCTCTTATACAAATCTGCCTTAAATTTTCTGTTGCTTCAGCATCTCCGTGCATTGCGGTGACCTTTCCGTTGGAAACATCGCCCATATATCTTACCTTGATGTATTGCGCTAAAGAAGGCTGAGTTTTTACGGCTTCTGCCATGGCTCGTTGCATTTGAATCCCATAAGGGCAACGCGAAACAACGTATGCCTCTAACATAGGATTGTCCGTTTTTTCTATGGCTGAAGCTGCTTGCTGTTTTTGCTCTTCTGTTGGTTGATTGTTTGTCGTAGCAGCTGAATCGTTGGCATCCGACTGACTTATATCTATTGCCTGTGGAAATAATAATTTTCCGTCCTTTGTTACATACGAATCAAACTCATTGGCGCCAATCTTAATCTTTATTTTAAGCAGTCCTGATTCTTCAGAAGTGCTGACCAAAGAAGCCGGAGAACTGGAAAGGCCGCTGTTGTTAATATAATCAATCGCTTTTTGAGCTGTCGCCTCGTTTGAACTGCCCAAAAGGCCAGAAAACTTAAAATCGCCGCTATTGTTGTTCGCGAAAACAAGGATACCCGCCACAATAACTCCGATTACAGCGAGGCCTATAAGCGCGGTATTTTTATTCATCTCGAAAGAAAATGGGTTAGACTTAGACATAGCTTTAAATTTCCAATTTTAAATTTTAAATGAAATACTTAGGTTTTAAGTATTTTAGCATTTAGGCATTCAAACTTGGATTAAATTTCTTAAGTTAATAGACCTGTTGCTTAATAAGATTTCTACTGTGCCGAATTTATCGAGCATCCTCGATTCCATCGGGACAATTTCCATATTTGTCTTAATTTCAATTTTTATCGAAGATTTGTAAATAAAAATTAAGACACATACAAATTTGTAAAAATTCGTCGGCTTGCCTAAGGGCAAACCTTCTCATTTTTCCAAATTTGGAACCGCTCGACTCCGCTCGCTGTTCCGAATTTGTCGAGAATGCTCGATGAAATCGGCATAATTCTGCGGAATTAAGCCGCCTCAAAATCTGAAAATTTCGTGGCTCGTCTTATTAAGCAACAGGTCTATTATATTATATTATATTATTATTTTTATGCAAACTTTTTATATCTTCCGGCTTCAAACTCATACTTTAGAAGCGCTCCGAAAGGAATCTCAAGATCGATTATTTTTTCATCGGGTATGCTTTCAATATATTTTACAATCGCCCGCAAACTGTTGTGGCTGGCAACAATCAAAACGTTTTCTCTCTTTTCCAAATTTTTCTCAATATATTTTTTAAAAAATGGGGTCGTTCTTTTATACACGTCTTTTTCGCTTTCACCTCCGGGCGGGGCAATATCATAACTTCTCCGCCACAAGCGGACTTTTTCTTCGCCGTATTTTTTTATGGTTTCTTTTTTGTTCAATCCTTGAAGCTTTCCGTAATACCGCTCGTTTAAATTCTCTGAAACGTAGGTTGGCGTGTCGTTTGCGCTAATATCGGTATAATTTCCCCATTTCTTCATTTTTCCGTTGTCTAAATGTATAAAAAACGGGTATTTATATTCTACGCACTCAAAAATTCTTGCAACGGTATCTTGATTGCGAAACAAGGGAGAGGTGTAAACAACATCAATTCCTCCTTTAAAAATTTCGTTTGCCAGTTCCAGCGCCTTTACAGATTCCTTTTTTGCAATAGGCCCGTCAGTCCACCCAGCAAACCTATTATCCTCGTTCCACTGGGATTTTAAATGGCGAAGTAGAAAAAGTTTAGCCACTTTTTAGAATTCAGAATTCAGTATTTAGAATTTGGAATAGAATTTTGAATATAGAATGCGGGGTTTACGCTCCCCTTATTCTTAATTCCGTATTCTATTCTAAATTCCAGATTCTAAATTCCAGATTCATTTTTTATTTAGTTCGTCTTCAATATCCAATAGCCTCTTATATTTTACCATTCTTTCTGGTTTTGCGGGAGACCCTGCTTTTATAAAGTCAGCTCCGACACCTACGGACAGGTCCGCAATAAAATCATCCATGGTTTCCCCCGACCTGTGGCTTACTATTGTTTTCCATCCAAACGATTTAGCTAAATTATAAGCTTCTATGGTTTCTGAAACTGTTCCTATTTGATTTAATTTTAAAATAACTCCATTGCAGGCATTTTTATTATGCGCCTCTTTAATTATTTTTATGTTTGTTGTTGTTAAATCGTCACCAACAATAAAAACCTTCTCTCCCATCTGTCGCACAATAAGTTCAAAGCCGTTCCAATCCTCCTCTGCAAACGGATCTTCAATAGAAATAATCGGGAATCTTTTTGCCAAATCTTCATAAAATTCCAGTAATTCTGATTTTGCAAATTCCCTGCCCTCTAAATTATATTTTCCGTTTTTAAAAAAACTAGATGCTGCGCAATCTAAAGCAATCTTAGTGTCCTCGTCTCCCATCGCATTTTTTAATAAAAATAGCGCTTGCTCTGTTTTTGAAATATCCGGCGCAAATCCGCCTTCATCTCCCATTTCAGATTTGCCGTAATTTTCGTTTATAAGTTTTTCTAAATTTTGAAAAATTTTGTTGCACAAAACCAAATTTTCGCTAAAAGTATTTTTTTGCGGTACAACCATAAATTCCTGAATATTCAGCTCATTATTAGCGTGTTTGCCCCCCTCCAGCAAATTAAACATTCCAAGCGGCATTATAATCTCACTCCTACGCGTCGGAGGGTAGGAGTGACCAGTTGACAACTCAAAAACGTGATGGTGCAAAGAAAGCTTTTTTGCGCCGGCTCCTGCCCTGCACACAGCCATTGAAACTCCTAAAATTGCGTTGGCTCCAAGTTTTGATTTATTTTCAGTCCCATCTAATTTAATCAAAAGCTCATCAATCTCCCGTTGATTTAATACGTCCTTTCCCTTAAGATTTGGTGCAATAATTTCATTTACATTTTTTATAGCTAAGCTAACCCCCTTGCCGTCTGCATCTCTTAATTCTAACGCCTCATTTTTTCCTGTAGAAGCCCCGCTAGGC